>CBDDYU010000001.1:0-460702 GCA_965235655.1 Candidatus Pelagibacterales bacterium
GTGAATTTTTTTGGTTCTACAGCAATGGGTGCGCAGCGTTGGATTAATTTATATTTTTTTAATATTCAGCCGTCAGAATTAATGAAAATTGGGGTTATTTTTGCTTTGGCTAAATATTATCAATACATAAAATTAGAGGAAATTGATAATTTTTCAAAATTATTTACACCTTTGATTTTAATTTTAATTCCCTTCTTTTTGGTTGCTAAACAACCAGATCTCGGAACAGCAGTTTTTATATTAATCGTTTCTATTGGTATGCTTTGGCTTGCAGGTCTTAATTTAAAAATTTTTATAACTGGTTTTGTTTCTTTAGTGATTTTGGCACCGTTTATGATTGCTTTTTTAAAACCTTATCAAAAACAAAGGATATTAACTTTTCTAGATCCTGAAAAAGATCCTTTGGGATCTGGATATCATATTATTCAATCAAAAATTGCCATAGGATCTGGTGGGTTATTTGGAAAAGGTTATTTGCAAGGAACTCAAAGTAATTTAGAATTTTTACCTGAAAAACACACAGATTTTATTTTTACAGTATTCGCAGAACAATTTGGTTTTATTGGATGCTTATTATTGATTATTTTATTTATGGCAATCATCCTTATGATTTTAAATATTTCTCTGAAAGCAAACAATAATTTTGCAAGATTGCTTTGTTTTGGTATTGCTTTTAACATTTTTGTTTATTTGGCAGTTAATCTAGGAATGGTAGTTGGTTTATTACCAGTTGTTGGCGTTCCACTTCCTATTATTTCTTATGGAGGCACAGCAATGTTAACAACAATGTTTGCGTTAGGACTTGTAATGAGTGCCAAAATCCACAATGATTATCAATTATAGATTTAATGAATTTTTCAAAAGATACAAAAGCCTATGTGATGCTCATATTATGTACTGCTTTTTGGTCAGGTAATTTTATTGTAGGAAAAGTTGCTACTTTGTTTGAAATACCACCTTTAACTTTAAATTTTTATCGTTGGTTCATTGCTTGGATAATTTTAGCTCCTTTTACTTTAAAAGAGGTTGTTGCAAATTGGAGCATTATAAAAGAAAATTTTCTATCACTTGTGATAATGGCATTTACAAGTATTTCGGTTTTTAATTCGGTTGTTTATTATGCTTTAAATTATACTCAGGTGTTAAATGGGGTGTTAATGATTTCTACTATTCCAGTATTAATTATTTTTATTTCTTCCATTTTTAAAACTGAAAGAACTAATGTTTTTCAAGTTTTAGGTGTTGTCGTTTCTTTATGCGGAGTAGTCATTATTATTACCAAAATGGAATTTCAAAGATTAATTCATTTGCAATTAAACAAAGGTGATTTGTGGATGCTAGTTGCCATGTTCTCATGGGCGACTTATTCAATCATGATGAAAGAAAAAAAAATTAATTTAAAACCTTTTGTTTTATTGCAAACGTTAATTACGATTGGTGTTATTTTTTTAGCACCAATGTATCTTTTTGAAATTATAAATGGTCAATATTTAAATTTAAATATACCAGTTGTATTAACTGTTGGTTACGTTGTTTTATTTGCAGGGATTGGTGCTTATATTTTTTGGAATGGAGCTGTTTTGTTAATTGGGCCTAATAGAGCAGGAATATTTTTACACTTAATGCCAGTATTTAGCGCATTAATGGCAATTTTTTTACTTGGCGAAAAATTTTCTCATTATCATTTTTATGGTGCTTTATTTATAGTTTTTGGTATTTTTTTATCATCAAAAAAAGCACTAAATTAAATAAAAGGGGGCATTATGAATTTAACGAAAGCACAATTGGAACAATTTGATAAAGAGGGATATCTTTTTTTCCCCAAATTGTTTTCCCCAGAAGAAACAAAAGTTTTAGTGAATGAAGTGCCCAAACTTTATGAAAGAAGAGAAGAGTACAACGTAAGAGAAAAAGGCTCTGACTCTGTTAGAACTAATTTTGCAGCTCATATGTATAGTGAGCCATTCGCAAAATTAGCAAGACATCCAAGAATGGTTAAACCCGTTGAAGATTTGTTGGGTGAAAAACTTTACATGCATCAGTTTAAAATTAATGGAAAAATGGCTTTTGATGGAGATGTTTGGCAGTGGCATCAAGATTATGGAACTTGGAAAAATGATGATTTAATGCCAACCGAAAGAGCTATGAATGTTGCAATTTTTCTTAGATGATGTAACAGAATTTAATGGACCTTTAATATTTATACCAGGCTCCCATAAACGAGGTGTCATCGATGCTAAGCATGATACAAGTACGACTAGTTACCCGTTATGGACGATAGACAATCAGCTCATCAGTGAATTGGTTGATAGAGCTGGTGGTTATAATGGGGGAATGGTTAGTCCCAAAGGACCTGCTGGATCTATGATATTATTTCATAGTTGCTTGGTTCATTGCTCCGGAAGTAACTTGTCACCATTTAATAGAGTAAGTGTGTATTTGAGTTTATGTGCAGTCAGTAATCATATTCAAAGATTTAAAAGAAAAGAATATATTGCTCATAGACAATTTGATCCAATCGAATGTTTGCCTGATGATTGTTTAACAAAAGATTATCCAGTCAATCTGCCATGGAAAAACGGATTACCTGCCTCAGCATTTGAGACTTCTCAAGAAAAATTAGCTGGTTAATTACATATTAGATGTATCTTTTTTCAAAACTAGAGGAGTGTAAAAAAGATATTTCCATAGCATTTATTGGATGTGGAAAATTTATTTCCATGTTTTTATCGCAATACAATCAGTTACAAAAAATTAAAATTGATACAATTGTTGATCTTAAGATTGAAAATGCAAAAAATAATTGTCTCAAAAGTGGATTGTCAACTGAAACAGTAAATAATATTCACTTTGCTAATTCTTTAGATGAGGTGATTGATAGAAATATTGATATTTTTATTGAAGCAACCGGTAACCCGATAGTTGGAACGGTACATGCAGCTAAAATTATAAGAAAAAAGAAACATGTTATTTTAGTTAACGTTGAAGCTGATGTAACATGTGGAAAATATTTATCGGATCTTGCAAAAGAACATAATGTTATTTGCTCGATGGCTTATGGTGATCAACCATCATTAATTGTGGAGCAAGTAGAATGGGCAAGGTTAAATGGTTTTGAAGTAACATGTGCTGGAAAAGGAACAAAATATCATCCAAATTTTGAATATTCTACACCTGATACTGTTTGGGGTTATTATGGTCTTAGTAAAGAAAGAGCAGAAGTAGAATCTGGAATGAATCCAAAAATGTTCAATTCATTTTTATGCGGAGATAAAAGTGCAATCGAAATGGCAGCGGTTAGTAACGCTACAAATTTACAATGTCCAAGTAATGGTTTAACTTTTCCTCCAGTTGGTGTTTATGACATTGCTAAAAAATTAATTCCTAAAAATGCAGGTGGATTAATAGATTATGAGGGTCAAGTAGAAGTTATTTCTAGTATTGATTTAAATCAAAAAGATATTCCTAATGATTTAAGATGGGGTGTTTACATTGTGATTAAAGCACAAAATCAATATGTAAAAAATTGTTTTAGTGATTATGGCATGGTGACTGATAGTTCAGGAACTTATTCTGCAATTTGGAGGCCTTATCATTATATTGGTTTGGAGTTAGCTCAATCTATGTATTCAGTTGCATTAGATAAAAAAGCAACTGGTTTTACAAAATATTATAATGCTGACGTTGCTTCTTATGCCAAAAAAGATTTACAAATTGGTGAGAAGTTAGATGGAGAAGGTGGTTTTTGTGCAAGAGGAAGGCTTGTAACTTCTGCAAAGTCAAAAAAAGAAAAAATATTAGCCCTAGGATTATCAGACGGAGCCATTGTAAAAAGAAATATTAAAAAAGATCAGGTCATCACTTTAGACGATGTCGAATTAAATCTTCCCAAGGAAGTTACCAAGGCAAGAGAGTATCAATATAATTTAATATAGTGAAATCTATAGCAATTTTTCAAAAAGGCATTGTGGATGTTATGCCACTCACCATACCTGTTGTTCCATTTGGGATTATTTATGGTGTTATAGGAGTGGAGATGGGCTTAACTCCGTTTATGACATTTGCAATGTCATTTATAATTTTTGCAGGCTCATCTCAAATTGCATTTTCCCAACTTTTTGTTGCAGGAGCATCGCCCTTAGTAATGTTGGGTTCTGTAGCTGCTATCAATTCAAGACATTTCTTGTACGGAGCTGTGCTTTCTCAATATTTTAATAAACTAAATTTTAATTGGAGAATTTTACTTAGTTATTTAATGACTGATCAAGCCTTTAGCGTTTCTTCATCTTATTTAAAAAATAATCAAAATAAAATTAATGCACATTACCATATGCTTGGATCTGGATTGACACTTTGGTTATTATGGCAAATATCAACTTTGGCAGGAATTTTTCTGGGCAATATTGTTCCTGAGCAACTAGGTTTAACATTTACAATACCCCTAACTTTTTTAGCTTTAATTGTTAGTGAATTAAGAAAATTAGATCATGTAATAGTAATTTTAATTTCAGGAACTTCGTCTTTAGTATTTTATAATTATCCTTATAAAATTTATATAATTCTCTCAGCTTTTATAGCCTTAGGTGTTTCCTATCTTTTAATTTTAAGGTTTAAGGAAATAGTCAAAATGATTTGGTTTTGGATTTTTGTTGCAGGCTTGATTACTTTTTTTACAAGATATTCTATGATTGCTTTTATTGATCCTAGCATTTTAAGTAAAAATACAAAAAAAGTTTTAACCTATGTTCCTTCAGCAGTTTTTCCAGCCATTATTTTTCCTGCAGTTTTTCTTAATTCAAAAGGATTGTTAGTTTCTATTGAGAATCCTCAGATATGGGCATTTATGATAGCATTAATAATTGGATTTTTTTTTAAAAATATTCTTTTAACAATTATTTCAGGCTTATTGAGTTTTTGGCTTTTTATTTTTTGGTTATCCTAATTTTCCCAAAAAAGGAAACAGCTCTAAAATATAAAATCCTATACTCTGAAGCTTTGAGCTAAGTATTAAAATACCAGTTATGATAAGAATAAATCCTGAGCCTTTTTGTATAGTTAAAATATATTTTTTTGCTTTTTGAGAAAATATTAAAAAATTACCCAAGAAATAACCAGCTAAAACAAAAGGAACTCCCAAACCAATAGAATAAACAAGCAGGAGCATCACACCTTGAAATAATGTAGTTTCTAAAGATGCCAATGCTAAAATGGATCCAAGAATAGGACCTATACAAGGTGTCCAACCAAAGGCAAAGCCCATACCAACAATCACCGGAAAGAAAAAATTATTAGAATGTTTGGATATATAAAATTTAAAATCATTATTTAAAAAATTAAAATTAATCATTCCTGTTAAATACAATCCAAAAATAATAATAATAATAGCAATAATGTTAGAAAAGATTTGGGATTTACTTAGTAAAAAAGATCCAAAGTATGTAGATGAAGCTCCAAGCAAAATAAAAACAATCGAAAAGCCAAAAACAAATAAGATAGATTTATTCACTATAAAATATTTAGATTTTTTTTTGAGATTTTCTAAATCTGTGCCACAGATAAAAGATAAGTAACCCGGTATGAGGGGAAGGACACAAGGAGATAAAAAACTAATAAAACCTGCAAATAAGCTTAAAAAAAATAAAGACATTTAGTCTTTTAATATAGCATCTAATTTACCTTCCGAGTCTAATAAATGAATATGATCACAGTCTCCGATGTGTTTGTCATTTACAAAAATTTGCGGAAGGGTTCTAGCTCCATTAGAATTTTTTTGCATTTCTTCAAATTTATTAGGTTCTTTATGAAGATTGATTTCAGTAAACTTTATTTTTTTTCTTTCTAATAAGTTTTTAGCCCGAATGCAGTAAGGGCAATAGTCCATTGTGTAAATTGTAACTTTGTTCATTATTTTTTAATTATCAAATGCGCATCTAAATCCAACATAAATTGCATAAAAATCAGATGGTTTATATTGTGCTCCAGACTCTTTTGTTTTGCTAGCTCCATACCACCAAGATGCTCCCGCAGTTAATGAATCTCCACCCTTGCTATCATGAATCCATTCCCAAACATTTCCGCCCATGGCAACCAATCCATTAATTCCTTCAGGTAATTTTGTAACATCCATATGCCTGTTGTAACCCAACAAACCTTGTGAGTTCATTTTTTCAGCCTTATCGCCACTTGGATATTTGTGAATTTTATTCAATTGAAAAACTTTGGATGGTAGGACTTGTTTATATGCTGCTAATTTCCACTCATCAAATGATGGAAGTCTTCCATTTATAGATTTGCAATACTTTTCAGCCTCAAATCTATTTATGTGCACAGCTGGTTCTAGTAAACTTTTTGGTTTTGCTCCGTAGGGAGTTCTGTAAGTCCATCCTATTCTTTGTTCCCAGCCAGCTCCCCATTCATAACCACCGCCAGTTTTTTCTGCCAAAGTTTTAATATTATTTTTATCTGCATAGTCTTGAAATTCTTGAATGGTAACTTCGTACTTATTGATAAAAAAATTTTCAATTTTCACTTTTGGATTTACAAAAGAATAAGAACTTGTGGATAAAATACTAAAAAAGAAGAAATAAAAAAAAATTTTCATATACAATAAAATATATGAGCAATTTTAATAAAGTCAAAGTATTCATGGAAACTTTTGGTCAAGAGGTAAAGAGCAAGGCATCATTTCCTGATCAAAAAATACAAAATTTAAGATACGATTTGATCAAAGAGGAATTAGAAGAATTAAAGGATGCCCTTAATCAAAAAAACTTGAAAGAGGTAGCGGATGCTTTAACTGATATTCTATATGTTACTTACGGAGCGGGTCATGCGTTTGGTATTGATTTAGACAAGTGTTTTGCCGAGGTGCAGAATTCTAATATGAGTAAATTAGATGAAAATGGCAAGCCCATTTATAATGAAAATGGCAAAGTTATGAAGGGTCCAAACTATTTTAAGCCCAACCTTCAAAAATTTATTGAATAAAAATTAGCAAGGTTTACAAACTTCACCTTATGAAAGAATATAAAATTGCATCAATAGCAGGAGACGGAATAGGTAAGGAAGTTACTCCCGAAGGTATTAGAGTTTTAAAAAAAGTTGCTGAACAACATCAATTTAAAATTCATTTTGATGAATTTGACTTTGCTTCTTGTGATTATCATGCAAAGCACGGAACAATGTTACCAGATAATTGGAAAGAACAAATTGGTAAGCATGATGCTATTTTTTTCGGGGCGGTTGGAATGCCAGATCAATTACCAGACCACATTTCTTTGTGGGGTTCGTTATTAAAATTTAGAAGAGAATTTGATCAATATATAAACTTAAGACCTGTAAAATTAATGCCAGGTGTTCCTTGTCCTTTGGCAAATAAAGTTCCAGGAGATATTGATATGTTGATAGTTCGTGAAAATACGGAAGGCGAGTATTCCTCAGTTGGAGGAAGAATGTATGGTGGAACGGATAGAGAAATTGCCATTCAAGAAACAATTATGTCGAGACAAGGAGTGGATCGTGTATTGAAATTTGCTTTTGAGCTTGCAAAAAACACAAAAAGAAAAAAAGTAACAAGCGCAACTAAATCGAACGGAATTTCTATTACCATGCCATTTTGGGATGAGCGTTTTGAAGAGATGAAAAAAAAATATCCCGATATTACAACGGATCAGTTTCATATAGATATTCTTGGCAGCTAGATTTGTATTAACTCCTGAATGGTTTGATGTGGTAGTGGCATCTAATTTATTTGGAGATATACTTTCTGATTTGGGACCAGCATGTACCGGAACCATTGGAATTGCCGCGTCTGCAAACATTAATCCAGAAAAGAAATTTCCATCTTTATTTGAACCCGTCCATGGATCTGCGCCAGATATTGCAGGAAAAGGTATTGCAAATCCTATTGGTCAAATTTGGTCAGGTGCAATGATGTTAGATTATCTAGGAGAGAAAGAAGCTGCTGACAATATTATCAAAGCTATTGAAAAAACTCTTTCTAATGAAGAGAGTAGAACCAAAGATCTTAAAGGAAAAAGCAACACTAAACAGTGTGCTGATGCAGTTTTAAATAATTTATAATTTTTTTAAGTGGGGCGTTCTGTTGCTAGGTGCCCACTAATTTCACGATTAATTTAAATTAACTAGAAGTTTATTAAGCAGCTTTAGTATAACTTTCAGTTAGCATTTAAAATATTGCATATTTTTACAATATTATATAAAAAATTTATCATGAAATAATAATTAAAAAATCATAAATATTTAGACAATTTATCAGATAAATTATTTTAAAATTCATTAATAATGCTAAAATTGCATCAATATTAATTTTGTATCGTAAAATAGATCAATCAAATGATTAAATATTTAAGAATTTCAGATCTTATTATTATAATTTGAAATCAATCAAAATAATTATAAATTTTTTAATCAATTAAAAATAATATAATGTCTATTTTAAATATTTAGTTAACAGTAACTGCAAATTACATGATTTAATAAGATTTAATCTAGTACAAATGATTTAACTAAATTCTAAAATATTAATATTTGAAAAATATGCATATTGATGATAAATTTAGGCATATGGTAGATTCTATCATAGATGTTATAGATTAAAATAAAATTAATATTCATGGTTATGAGGACAATTGTCAAAGATTTAAATATTTCATAATTAACAGTATAATGATAGAAAGCAAAACTGCTATTATGTTTGATAATATATGACATATATTTCATGAAGATTTAATAAATATAAATTTCTACAACTTTAAATGATTGAATGATAATGTAATAGATTAATTATCATATGTTTATGCTGACATAATTAATTATAATAAAAAATTTTATAGAATTGTAAATACAATTGTATAGATATAGAAATAAATGAAACTCTACACAAAGTCTAATTAAACTTCACTATAATTAGAAGCAGTAATTATATTTGTATCAGAAATACTTTAAAGATTTATCAAATAGTATTTAAATTATGATGTAATATTATTACTCATAGCATTGTGGTTCTGAAAGAGGTGTACAATCATTTAGAAATGCTACAATTGCTGAATGTACTAATTATTTAATCAAAAACAATATTTAGAATGATAGATTTTTCTTTATATAGATGTGAGTTATTTGTTTAAAAATTTAAATATAATGATTTAGTCACATACTATGAATTGTTCTTCTAATACAATTCTTAATATAAAAGTGAATTTCGTAATTTAGGTACATAGTTGGTACATAGTCAGTACATTAATTATTTTATTATTTTTATTATTAAAAAACTATTGAGTTGTAATGATGATTTTTTTTATAGGGGCGTTCTGTTGCTAGGTGCCCCGGACCCCCGCTTTTTAATTAACCGAAGTTAATTAAGCAGCCATAGCGTAACTTTCGTTAGCATTTAAAATGTAGCCCGTTACGGCGGAACAATACCGAACGAAAGAAAAACTTTTAGACATCTGTCGAGCCTATTTCACCCCCATGAGTTGTAAAATGGTGGAGGTGCAGGGTACCGCCCCCTGGTCCAAAATGTTTATTACGAGTTTCGTTTATCGTTATAGTTGGAAAACCAACATCAATAATATAAAACTTTCATGTACTGATTCAAAGACAAATCTTAAATGAAACTAACAGAGCAACAAAAACAAGAAATTGCTGATCAAAAAGCACAAAAATTTGAAACGAGAAGAGTAACCTCTCCTGAACTAGAGAAGATTTTATATGATGCAATTCCCATATTGGATCATGGCTTTGTTCGCGTTGTAGATTATATGGGAGATGACTCTTCCATCGTTCAATCTGCAAGAGTTTCTTATGGCAAAGGTACAAAAAAAGTTTCCACTGACGAAGGTTTAATCAGATACTTGATGAGACATTGGCATAGCACTCCTTTTGAAATGTGTGAAATTAAATATCACGTTAAGCTTCCCATTTTTATTGCAAGACAATGGATAAGACACAGGACAGCAAATGTTAATGAGTATTCAGCAAGATACTCTATTTTAGATAAAGAGTTTTATATTCCAGCTAAAGAACAGCTATCTGCACAAGCTACAAATAATAGGCAGGGAAGAGGTGATTTAATTACTGGCGATCAGGCTGATGAGGTTTTAAAAATTTTAAAAGAAGATTCTATGAGAACGTATGACAATTATGAAAAAATGTTGAATGAACGATTTGATGGATCAGTGATTGATGAAAATAAATCTGGCTTGGCAAGAGAGCTTGCTAGAATGAATTTAACTCTTAATTCTTATACGCAGTGGTACTGGAAAACAGATTTGTTGAATTTACTTAATTTTTTATTTTTACGAGCTGACAGTCATGCGCAATATGAAATAAGGGTTTATGCTGAAGCAATGCTAGAGACAGTAAAGAAATGGGTTCCTATAACTCATGCTGCATTTTTAGATTATAGAGTTGGAGCAGCTCATGTTTCATCAAAAGGACTAAAAGTCGTTAAATCTATGATTAGTGGAAAACAAGTTGGCTACGAAGACTCTGACTTGAGTAAAAGAGAGTGGAATGAATTAATGGAAACTTTAGAGCTTAAAGATAAGCTTATTTAATTTTTTCAGTAATTCTTTTAGCAATATTCATAATTTCATTGGAAGTTTCATTATCACTAAAGAATTCAATATATGGTTTTCCAGTATCAGCTCCTTCTCTTATCTTTATCTCAATTGGAATTTTTCCCAGTAGATTTAAATTTAAATTTTTAGACAAATTTTCAGCTCCATTTTTACCAAAAAGAAAATGCTCTTTTCCATCATCCGAAACAAAAGAGCTCATATTTTCAATTATTCCAATAATATTTACATTCATCTTTTGAAACATCTTAATTCCTCGATTTGCATCTAATAGCGCAACTTCTTGAGGAGTGGAGATGACTACAATACCATCAATTTGAATTTCCTGAGCAAAAGTTAGTAAGGCATCACCTGTTCCTGGTGGAAGGTCGATGATTAAATAATCAACATCTTTCCATAATACATTAGTTGTAAAAGTTTTGATTGCACTAATCACCATGGGTCCTCTCCAAATCATAGCAGTGTCTTGATCTACAAGAAATCCAATGGACATGCATTGAATACCATATTGGATAATAGGAAATAAATTTTTTCCATCTTCACTTTTTGGCTTTTCATGAATGCCAAGCATTTGCGGCACAGACGGTCCATAAATGTCTGCATCTAAAATGCCTACATTGTAATTTAGTTTTTTTAAAGCTATGGCCAAATTAACAGCAATTGTAGATTTTCCGACACCACCCTTGGCACTTGAGATAGCAATAATTTTTTTTACTCCATTAATAGGTAATTTTAGTTTTTTTCCGTCTGGAGAAATTTTATTTACAAATTCTTTGCTTAAATTTACTGACTTTGCGTCCATTTGGCCTTGTAATTTTCTTTTAAGTTACTATCTTTATATATATTAGTTACACCAATAAAATTATTAATTATCAATGATAAAAAATATTCTGAATATGGTTCAATCTCCTTGGGGAAACGGCGGAAGTAACGATGGTTCTAATCAAGGACCAAGCGGTGGAGGAAAAAGACCACCAAATATCGATGATTTAGCTGGACAGTTTCAAGATTCTTTAAAAAAAATGTTTCCTGGTGGCGGAGGTGCTAGTTTACCTGGAGGAAAAAAACCAATCGGTTTATTTATCATTATTGCAATTGCCTTATGGTTAGGTAGTGGTTTTTACCGAGTGTTACCTGATGAACAAGGTGTGGTATTGCGTTTTGGAAAATTTACAACTTTAACTCAGCCCGGATTAAATTATCACTTTCCTTATCCAATCGAAACAGCATTAACTCCGAAAGTTACTAGAGTTAATAGAATTGATGTTGGTTATAGATCTGCATCAGATACTGGAAGAGCTACAAGCATAAGTGACGTGCCTGAAGAAAGCTTAATGTTAACAGGAGATGAAAATATTGTAGATATTGATTACTCAGTTTTCTGGATTATTAAAGATGGTGGAAAATTTTTGTTTAATATTCAAGATCCCGAAGAAACTGTAAAAAGTGTTGCAGAAACTGCAATGAGAGAGGTGATAGCAAGAAATCCTATTCAAACAGTATTAACTGGCGGAAGAGCGCAAATTGAGATTGATACACAAAAAATTATGCAAGAAATTTTAGATCATTATCAATCTGGAATTCAAATCACTCAAGTGCAAACACAAAAAGCTGATCCACCAAAAGAAGTAATTGATTCATTTAGAGATGTGCAAGCTGCTAAAGCTGATAAAGAGCGACAGCAAAACGAAGCAGACGCTTATGCTAATGATGTTATCCCAAGAGCACGAGGAGAAGCAGCGCAAATTGTTCAACAAGCAGAAGGTTATAAAAATCAAGTTGTAGCTTCAGCAGAAGGTGAGGCGAGCAGGTTTCTTGCTATTTATGATGAGTATAAAAATGCAAAAGCTGTAACTCAAGAACGAATGTACTTAGAAACAATGGAAAAAGTTTTAGCAGGAATTGATAAAATTATTATTGATAAAAATTCAAGTGGAGGAGTAGTTCCGTACTTACCTCTTCCAGAATTAGGTAAAAATAAAGGAAATGTTAAAAAATAATGAGTGAAAAAAAATTAAAAATTCTAGTACCTATAATTGGAGCAATTGCCTTTTTAGGATACATGACTCTTTTTACTGTTAATGAAATACAGCAGGCTATTATTTTGCAGTTTGGTGATCCAAAAAGAGTAATACAAAAAGCAGGATTAAATTATAAGATTCCATTTATTCAAAACGTTGTTTTGCTAGATAAAAGAATTTTAAATTTAGATGCGCCGTCTGAAGAAGTCATTGCTTCTGACCAAAAAAGATTAATCGTTGATGCTTTTGCTAGATTTAAAATTAAAGACCCATTAAAATTTTATATTTCTGTTGGAAATGAAAGAGTAGCAAGATCAAGACTATCTACTATTATCAATTCTCGTATTCGAGGGGTTTTGGGTAAAGAAGAACTTGCAACTTTGGTATCGAAAGAAAGAGCAAGATTAATGGATAAAATCACTCAAGATGTAAATGTCGAAGCTTCAAAACTTGGTATTGAAATTATAGATGTAAGAATAAAAAGAGCAGATCTACCACAAGCTAACAGTGAGGCTGTGTACCGAAGAATGCAGACCGAGCGACTAAGAGAAGCAAAAGAATTTAGAGCTGAAGGTGCTGAAATAGCTCAAACCGTAAGGTCTACTGCCGATAAAGAAGTTACAATTATTTTAGCTGAAGCAAATAAGAAATCTGAAATTTTAAAAGGAGAGGGTGACGGAAAAAGAAATAAGATCTTTGCCGAGGCCTTTGGAAAAGATCCAGATTTTTTTAGTTTTTATCGTGCAATGCAATCTTATGAGAAATCCTTAATTGGTGGAGAAACATCATTAATACTATCTCCTGACAGTGAATTTTTTAGATTTTTTGGAAAATCTGGACTAAGTCTTATCAAGAAGTAATCATCTTTTATGAAAGAGCTAGGTATAGCTATTGGCCTTCTTTTAGTGATTGAGGGTTTGTTGTATGCAATTTTTCCTAATGCTATGAAGAAGATGTTAAATGCAATGAAGGATATGCCTGAGACAAAGTTACGATCAAGCGGACTTATTTTTGCCGTAATAGGTTTTATATTAGTATGGTATATAAAAAGATAAGTTTTATGAAGAATTATTTGAATCTAAAAAAATTTTATATAGTTATCTTTCTTTCTTTCTTTTCTAGTTCTGCCTTCTTCAATTTTTGCTAAAGCAGTTCCAGCTAGTTTTGCAGATTTAGCAGAAAAATTAATGCCTTCAGTCGTCAATATTTCAGCAACTAGGGTAGTAGAAACAAGACCACAATCACAATTTCCTTTTCAATTTCCTCCAGGCTCTCCATTCGAAGAATTTTTTAAAGAATTTAATCAGCAGCAAGCCCCACAAAAAAGAAAATCAACTGCACTTGGATCTGGATTTGTTATTAGTGAGGATGGAGTAGTAATTACTAATAATCACGTTATTCAAGGAGCCGAAGGAATTTTAGTAAGGTTTACCGATGATAAAGAATATGAAGCAAAATTAGTTGGAACGGATCCAGTTAGTGACATTGCTGTATTAAAAATTAATTCTAAAGAAAAATTTAAACCGGTACCGCTTGGTGACTCTAGTAAAGCTAGAGTAGGAGATTGGGTGCTTGCCATTGGAAATCCATTTGGATTAGGTGGAACAGTAACTGCAGGAATTATCTCAGCAATTAATAGAGATATTAACATGGGAAGATACGATAATTTCATTCAAACAGATGCCTCGATTAACCAAGGAAACTCTGGAGGACCTTTGTTTAATTTACAAGGTGAAGTCGTTGGAATTAATACTGCAATTTTCTCACAATCTGGAGGATCAGTTGGGATTGGTTTTGCTATTCCTTCTAGTTTTGCAAAAAATGTAATTGAGCAACTTCAAAAATACGGAGAGACAAGAAGAGGGTGGCTTGGTGTTAGAATTCAAGTTGTGACTCAAGAGATTGCAGATAGTCTTGGGATGAAAGAGGCTATTGGCGCTTTAGTTGCTGATGTTAATGAAAATAGTCCAGCGCAAAAAGCTGGCCTTAAGGATGGTGATGTCATTATTGAATTTAACGGTATTAAAATTGATACCATGAGAAAGCTTCCCAAAGTAGTTGGTGAAGCACCTGTGGGCAGAGCTGCTAATATGAAAATTTGGAGAGATAAACAAATTGTGAGCAAGACAGTTGTTCTCGGTAGATTGGAAGAAACCGCTGAATTTAAACAAAAACAAGTACCAACTAAAGTTGAAGATACTTCTTTAGATAGCCTTGGAATTAAAGTTAGAAATTTAACAGAAAAAGATATTGCTTCTAGAAAATTAAAGGACAAAAGTGGTGTGATCATTCAAGAAGTTGATGTCAATGGACCTCTATCAGATGTGGCGGTTAGTGCAGGAGACATTATCATCGCCTTACAAAATAAAAAAATAAAAGACGTAACAGATTTTGAACAAAGACTTAAAAAAGAAATCAAATCTGGATCAAAATCTTTATTATTAACAATTGTAGATTCTCAAAATAGAAGTAGATATGTTGGTGTGAAGATTAAGTAATCACATTCAGCATGTATGATAAAATAATTTTAATCTCTGGACCTACTGCATCAGGCAAATCTAAATTAGCAATCGATCTTGCAAAAAAATTTTCAGGTGAAATTATAAATGCAGATAGCATGCAAGTGTATAAAGAAATTAAAATATTATCTGCAAGACCAATTAAATTAGAAAAAATCAAACATCATTTTTTTGGTTTTATTAGTGCAAAACAAAACTTTTCTACTGGAGAGTGGTTGCAATTAGTGGAAAAAAAAATTAGAGAAGTTCATGATAGAAAAAAAATTCCTATTATTGTTGGTGGCACAGGTCTTTATTTTAAAGCATTAATCAATGGAATGGCGAAAATTCCTGCCATATCAAAAAATATAAGAAACAAAACAATTCAGCTTCATAAAAAATTAGGAAATGAACTTTTTTATGAGAAATTAATTATACTTGATCCTAAATGTAAAAATATAATTCAACCAACAGATCCACAAAGAATGATCAGGGCCTATGAGGTTTTTGTTCATACAAAAAAATCTATTCAGGATTGGAAAAAAGAAACAAAATCAAAATTTAATAATAAACAATTTATTAAGATTTTACTTAGTCCTGAAAAAATAATTCTGCATGAAAAAATAGAAAAAAGATCAAAGCTGATGATTTCCACAAAGACTGAGCGAGAAGTGAAACAGTTTTTGCAACTAAAAATCAATACGTTGTTACCAGCTAATTTTATTATAGGTATAAAAGAATTTAAGGACTATTTTGCAAAAATAATTACAAAGGAAAAATTAATAGAATTAATTATTATTCGAACAAAACAGTATGCAAAAAGACAATTTACGTGGCAAAGAGGTCAAATGAGTGACTGGAATCAGTTTTTCGATCAAGATTATCAAAAATTATTTAAAAAAGTTTCAAATTTACTATCTAAAACTTGACCCAATAAATTAGTTGGATAAATTGGCCACTCGGGAGATTTCTATGACTATGGAATTGACCGGCGCAGAAATAGTTTTTAAAGCTCTCGCCGATCATAAAGTTGAATATATTTTTGGTTATCCAGGAGGAGCAGTGCTTCCTCTGTACGATGAGCTATCGAAACAAGATAAAATTAAACACATTCTAGTTAGACATGAGCAGGGCGCGGGTCATGCCGCAGAGGGTTATGCAAGATCTTCAGGAAAACCTGGAGTTGTTTTGGTTACATCTGGACCTGGTGCAACCAATATGGTTACGGCATTAACTGATGCATACATGGATTCAATTCCTCTTGTATGTATTACGGGGCAAGTTCCAACTCATTTAATTGGAACAGATGCATTCCAGGAATGTGACACAACAGGTATCACTAGACCGTGCACAAAACATAATTGGTTAGTAAAAGATGTAAATAAGTTAGCTGAAACAATTCATAAAGCTTTTCGTATTGCAACTACCGGACGACCAGGTCCTGTTTTAGTTGATATTCCAAAAGACATTCAATTTAAAAAAGGAATTTACAAAGGATTTGAGAATATTGAGATTGATACATATCAACCCAATATCAAAGGAGATCCAAATGAAATTGAAAAAGCAGTAGAGTTAATTGCTAATGCAAAAAAACCAATTTTTTATACTGGTGGCGGAGTTATTAACGCTGGAGAAAAAGCTTCTCAAGCTTTAAGAGATTTAGTGTCCCTTACAGGTTTTCCTATTACTTCAACTTTGCAAGGTTTGGGATGTTATCCAGGTGAGGATGATCAGTTTTTGGGAATGTTAGGAATGCATGGAACGTATGAAGCTAATAATGCAATGCACGATTGTGATTTAATGATTAATATTGGAGCGAGATTTGATGATCGTATCACAGGAATGGTTAATAAGTTTTCTCCAGGATCTAAAAAAATTCATATAGATATAGACCCTTCTTCAATCAACAAAGTCGTGAAAGTTGATGTGGGTATTGTTGGGGATGCTTGTAATGTCATGAATGACATGGCTGATAGTATTAAAAAAAAATATCCTGGTTTTAAAAATTCAAATAAAGAACAACTTAGTAAATGGTGGGAGCAAATTAATGTGTGGAGAGAAAAAAAATCTCTATCTTTTAGATCGAGCAAAACAACGATTATGCCACAATATGCAGTGCAACGATTATATGAACTGACTAAAAATCAAGATACTTTTATTACCACGGAAGTTGGACAGCATCAAATGTGGGCAGCTCAACATTATAAATTTAGCAAGCCTAATCGATGGATGACCTCGGGTGGATTAGGTACGATGGGTTATGGTTTGCCTGCCGCAATAGGAACGCAAATTGCAAATCCAGGAAAGTTAGTTGTGGATATTGCTGGCGAAGCTTCAATTTTGATGAATATTCAAGAATTATCAACTGCAGTTCAGTATCGTCTACCAGTAAAAATATTTATTTTAAATAATGAATATATGGGAATGGTCAGACAATGGCAGGAATTGCTGCATGAAAAAAATTATTCTGAAAGTTATTCAGAAGCATTACCTGATTTTGTCAAATTAGCTGAAGCATATGGAGCTGTTGGAATTAGAGCTAACAAGCCAGATGAGTTAGATGAAAAAATTAAAGAAATGATAAATGTTGATAAGCCAGTTATTTTTGATTGTGTTGTTGAAAAAGAGGAAAATTGTTTTCCAATGATTCCATCCGGAAAAGCTCATAATGAAATGATTTTAGGACCAGAGGATGAGGAAACCATTTCAGAGGAAGGAAAGGTATTAGTCTAATGCCAAAATCTGCCTATAGTTTAGATCCAATCGAAGAAAAAGTTGAACGAGTCATCATTGTTGCCTGGGTAGACAATGAAGCTGGAGTATTAGCAAGAGTTTCGGGATTATTTTCTGGTCGCGGATATAATATTGAAACATTGGCAGTTGCTAAAGTCGATGAAGAAAGAAATATATCTAGAATTACTATTTCAACTAATGGAACAAGGCCAGTTATTGAACAGATTAAAGCCCAGCTATTAAAACTAGTGCCAGTTCACAAAGTGTCTGATTATAAAATAGATGACACCTCTATTTTTAGAGAACTTGCGATGATTAAATTTGTTGGTTCTCAAGAACTACTTAAAAAAGCTGAGGAGATTTGTGTTGACTTTAAAGGTGAGTTTTTAGATAAAACCCCGGAGTCATTTATAGTGCAAGTAATCAATACACGAAGAGAAATTGATGAGTTTATCAAGAAAGTTAAACAATTTGGTTTAGCAAGTATTACCAGAACAGGACCACTGGCTATGAAAAAGGGACCACAAACTGTGAAAGACAATAAAGGAAAAATATTATGAAAATGTTTTATGAAAAAGATGCAGACGTAAATTTAATTAAATCAAAAAAAGTTGCTATCATTGGTTTTGGTAGTCAGGGCCATGCTCATGCGCTTAATTTAAAAGATAGTGGAGTGAGCGAAGTAGTTGTTGCATTACGAGAAGGATCGCCAAGTGTAAAAAAAGCAGAGCAAGCTGGTTTAAAAGTAATGAATATCTCTGATGCTGCTGAGTGGGCAGATGTTGTAATGATTTTAGCTCCTGACGAATTACAATCTGGTATTTATAAAAATCATATTGAGCAACGAATGAAACAAGGATCTAGTTTAGCATTTGCTCATGGTTTAAATATTCATTATGACTTAATTAAAGCTAGAGATGATTTAGATGTTTTTATGATTGCACCTAAAGGACCGGGTCATTTAGTAAGAACAGAATTTCAAAAAGGCGGTGGTGTACCTTGTTTGATGGCTGTTCACAAAGATAGTTCCGGAAAAGCAAGAGATTTAGCTTTGTCATATGCTTCTGCTATTGGTGGAGGAAAATCAGGAATTATTGAAACTACTTTTAAAGATGAATGTGAAACAGATTTATTTGGTGAACAAGTAGTTTTATGTGGTGGACTAGTAGAATTAATTAAAAAAGGTTTTGAAACATTAGTAGAGGCAGGCTATCCACCTGAAATGGCATATTTCGAGTGTTTGCATGAAGTTAAATTAATTGTTGATTTAATTTATGAGGGTGGAATTGCCAACATGAACTATTCTATTTCTAATACAGCGGAGTATGGAGAGTATGTGTCTGGAAAAAAAATAGTGGATGACAAAACAAAAGAGAGAATGAAAGAAGTGTTAAAAGATATTCAATCTGGAAAATTCACTAAAGACTGGATGAAAGAAAATGAAGCAGGTCAAAAAAACTTTCTTCAGATGAGAAAAGATCTTGCGGATCATCCCATCGAGCAGGTTGGAGAAAAACTAAGAGCCCTAATGCCTTGGATTTCTAAAAACAAGATTATTGATAAGAGTAAAAATTAGAAAAAACTCTTATTTTTCTTTCTTTTTTGTAAGATCGTAGTAAAAGCGAATACAATTTATACGTTAAAAGTAGATTTTTAACGTCAGCTTTACTAGATTAAGAGCATGAAGAAAAACCAAATTATTATTTTTGACACCACTCTTAGAGATGGAGAGCAATCTCCTGGTGCATCTATGAGTCTAGAAGAAAAAATTCAAATTGCAAAAGCATTTGAAGATTTGGGTGTAGACATATTAGAAGCTGGTTTTCCTGCTGCCTCCCAAGGTGATTTTGAAGCGGTTTCAGAAATTAGTAAAATTTTAACCAAAACAGTTCCTTGTGGATTAGCAAGAGCAGTAAAAAATGATCTAGATAGATGTTATGAGTCATTAAAGCACTCAAAGCATTTTAGAATTCATACTTTTATTTCTACTAGCGATCTACATATGAAATTTAAATTACAAAAAACAAGAGAAGAAGTTTTGGATTTAATTAAATTTAGTGTTGAATATGCAAAACAATTCACGAATGATGTAGAATGGTCGCCAGAGGATGCTACTAGAACAGATTCTGATTATTTGTGTAAAACAGTTGAACACGCAATTAAATGTGGTGCAACCACTATTAATATTCCTGATACTGTTGGTTATGCAACTCCGTCTGATTATGAAAGAATTATAAAAGATCTATTCAATAGAGTTCCAAATATAGATAAGGTAGTTGTGTCAACTCATACGCATAATGATTTAGGACTTGGTGTTGCCAATGCTTTAGCTGGAATATCTGCTGGAGCAAGACAAGTTGAGTGTACTATCAATGGAATTGGTGAACGAGCTGGAAACGCTGCTTTAGAAGAAATTGTGATGGCGATTAAAACAAGAAATGATTTAATGCCTTATGAAACAAATATTAATACAAAAAAAATTAGTGCTTGTTCTAAATTAGTGTCAAGCGTTACAGGTTTTCCTATTCAGTATAATAAAGCCATCGTTGGAAAAAATGCGTTTGCGCATGAATCAGGTATCCATCAAGATGGAATGTTAAAAAACAAACAAACTTATGAAATTATGACTCCTGAAAGTGTCGGAGTAGTAAAATCTTCATTGGTCATGGGAAAGCACTCTGGCAGACACGCATTTAAAGAAAAATTAGAAGCTTTAGGATATCCAAATTTTGATGAAAAAAAAATTGATGAATCGTTTAAAAAATTCAAAGATCTTGCTGATAAGAAAAAGCATGTTTTTGATGAGGATATCGTTGCATTAGTCGATGATGATTTAATGAAAGATAAAAATGTCATTCAACTGGTATCCTTAAATGTAGTTGCTGGTACTAAAGGACAGAAAGCTGAAATAGAGCTTGATATATATGGAAAAAAATCAAAAACAGAACAGTCTGGCGATGGTCCAGTGGATTCAATTTTTAAAGGTATTAAGGAGTTATTTCCTCATAATATTAACTTACAGCTATATCAAGTGCACGCTGTTACTGAAGGAACGGATGCGCAAGCAACTGTAAGCGTAAGAATAGAAGAGGATGGAAAAATTTCTGTAGGACAAGCAGCTGATACAGATACATTGGTAGCTTCTGCAAAAGCCTATATTAACGCTCTTAATAAATTAATTATAAAACGAAAACGAACAGCTCCTAGAGATGAATTCTCTGCTGCTGTTTAAAACTATAACAAAGAAAGAAAAAAAGAATGTTTAATAAAATAATGTCACTTTGGTCTCAGGATATGGCAATTGATTTAGGAACTGCCAATACACTTGTTTATGTTAAAGGAAAAGGAATTGTTCTTAACGAACCTTCGGTTGTTGCGATTATTAATGATAAAGGAAAAAATCAAGTTCTTGCGGTAGGTGAGGATGCAAAACAGATGTTAGGTAGAACACCTGGAAGCATTCAAGCAATCCGACCTTTAAGAGACGGTGTTATTGCAGATTTCGTTGTAACAGAAGAGATGATAAAACACTTTATTAAAAAAGTTCATAAGAGAAGTGCTTTTGCTAATCCAAGAATTATTATTTGTGTTCCTACAGGATCTACTCCAGTGGAAAGAAGAGCGATTCAAGAAGCTGCACATGCAGCAGGTGCAAGAAAAGTTCAGTTAATTGAAGAGCCAGTCGCTGCAGCAATTGGTGCAGGCTTACCTATTTCAGAACCTACAGGATCAATGATTGTTGATATTGGTGGAGGAACAACTGAAATTGCAGTCTTATCTTTAGGTGGAATTGTTTATTCTAAATCTTTACGTCTAGCTGGTGATGCACTGGACCAGGCTATCATTGCATTTATGCGTAAGAAATTTAATTTACTTATCGGAGAAAGTACTGCTGAAAAAATTAAAAAAGAAATTGGGTCAGCAATACCATCAAACACACAAAATACTTACATCATGAAAGGCCGAGATGTAAGAACTGGTGTGCCAAAAGAAGTGAAATTAACAGAAAAAGATACAGCTGAAGCACTAGCTCCCGTCATAGCCCAAATTGTTGCAGCTGTTAGAGAAGCTTTAGAAAATACACCGCCCGAGTTAGCTGCTGATTTAGTAGATATGGGAATGGTATTGGCAGGTGGAGGAGCTTATTTAAAAAACTTAGACAAGTTGATTGCAAGAGAAACAGGTTTACCAGTTTCTATCGCTGAGGACCCTCTTTCTTGTGTTGCTTTAGGTACCGGAAAAGCATTAGAGCAAGAAGGTATCTTTAATGCGATGCTTACAGAATATTAAGAAGGGTTGATGAAAGCAGAAAGGCCTGCGTCAGATAAAAATATTAGATTTTTATTGCTTGGCTTTATTTGTTTTGTTTTAACTTATTTAGATTATTCCAATTCAGCTTATATAAAAAAAACAAAGTCAGTAATTAATGATGGAGCTGCTTACGTTAGTTATTGGATTGTAAGACCATTTCAATTAATAACAGAAATTCCAACAGTTTATAATGAATTTAGTTTGTTACAAAAAAAATTTGAGAATCAAGAGGAGTTAAAAAACACAATATCTAAATTACAATTAGAAAATGATTTTTTAAAAAAAGATTTACAAAAATATTTAAGTATACAAGAACAAGAAAAAAACTATTCGAGACCATCAATTATAGCAAAAGTATTATTTAATAGTAAAAATATATACGCAAATAATTTTCTTATTGATAAAGGTTCGCTGGACGGAATAAAAGTAGGTAATCCTGTAATAAAGAACAATAATTTGTTAGGACAAATTTCTGAAGTTAATTTTAAAAGTTCCAGAGTTATTTTATTAAAAGATTTAAATAGTAGAATACCAGTTTTGATAGGAGAAAAGCTCTACACCGGAATTATGGTTGGAGATTTAAATGAAACCAGCGGTGTAAAATTAGAGTTTTTACCAAAAGAATATGAGTTTCAAGATCAAGATAAAATATACACTTCAGAAATAGAAAGTATTTTACCTAAAGGAATTTATATTGGTAAATTAATTAAACAAAATAATAATTATTTAGTCGAATTTAATTATAACTTTATTAACTTAGATTACGTTTCGGTATTAATCGAACAATAAATTTAAATGGCAAAAGTAAAAAAAAATTACAATGATCTATTAAGTGTATTAATCGTTTTAATTGTTACACTAGCTCCATCCATTTCATTAGAAGCTTTTGGTGATATTCAATTAAACAAATATTTTAATCTTGAATTTATTATTATTTATTTTTTCTCTTTTAATAGATTTAAATATTTTAGAGCAATCTCGTTATTTGTTTTGGGTATTATTGTAGACAGTCTGATTGGTAATTATTTAGGAATATCATCTATTGCTTTTTTGATACTTTATAAAATAGCTATTTATCAAAACACTATACAAGTCAGAAGTATTTTTATATCTGAGTGGATAGCTTTTGGTTTGGCCATTTTTGTAGTTTATGTAGTTGAATTAGTGATGTTCTATTTGACAGGTGTTAAAACTGATATTCAGGCTTTTGTGTTAAATTTTATTGGTTCTTTTTTGTCTTACCCAATATTTTGGATTATTTTAAAATATTCTTTTTTACGCTTAGAAAGGTTTAGTAATGACAAAGATGAATAAAGACAAATTGTTAAAAAACCTATTGTCTAATGTTGAACAGCTGAATTTTTCAAGAATTAAAGATTTAGATTTTGTTAGAAAAGATAAGCAATTACGCTACTTTGATGACAAGGAAATATCTATTATGATTATTGAATATTTCTTAGAGCAAAATAAAGCCAGCATTCAAAAACAATCTACAAAAGTTAAGAAAATTAATCGGACAACACTAAAAATTCATTCTTTGTTAAGTCATCAGCTTCATCAAGATTTGAAACATAAAGATTTCTTTAAAAAAGTTTTTATGTTTTTGTCTTTAGAAAAAAATTTTCCTACCATCTTGGATTATTTTTTTAGTATGAGTAGCAATATGTGGAGTGTAGCAGGCGATACATCCACTGATATTAATTATTATTCAAAGCGAGTAATTCTTTGTACGGTTTATTCCAAAATATTTATTAAACTTATTACTGTACATAATTATGACGCTTCAATGATTGAAGAGGATATTCATAATGAATTAAATAAAGTAAAAAAATTTAATGAGTTAAAGTCTAAAATTTTATCGCCTGATATATTGTCCGTATTTAAAAAATTTAGTCCTTCGTCTAATAAAAAAGAAGGGAGAGGCTTTTAAGTTTTGTCCTGAACAAAACCTTGGCAATAATATATTTCTAAAATAGTAAATTTATCATTAAATTTTTCTTCAAGAAAAATGGTGCCTTCTAGTTTGTCTAGAATAATTCTTCTATTATTTCGATTAGCAACAAGTGTAAATGTTTCATCAAAGCTAGTTACATAATTTTTTCCATCAAAAGTAACTACATTTTTGTTTTCTGGAATATCTACAAAAATATTATTAATTGTCATTTCATTTTTAATTTTGTAGTCAAAATTATTAGATGAGCACTGAAGGTTATAGTTTGCTAAGGCAAATGAAGCTGCACTAGAAATAAAAATAATAACAAAGATAATATGCTGAAAGAATCTCACTACAAAATCTTATCAATTTATCTAAGATTTTAATAGTCTTGTAAAATGACCCATTTTTCGTTTTTCTTTAATATCTTTTTTAGATAGTCATAGAAAAACTCATTAGGTTCAAAAGTCTTTCCTCGGTAGTTATTAATTTCTTTACCAATAATATTAATCATTTCAGCATTAGAATTTTTACTAAGAGTGATTTTTTCTAAATCACATACAGCTCTTACATGATTTTCAAATTGGCTTACATTGAAAGCATCGATGGTTAAATGACCAGAATTATGAACTCGTGGAGCAATTTCATTTACCAATAATTCATTTTCATTTGTAATAAAGTATTCAACACACATGGTTCCAACATAGTTTAGTTTTTCAGATAGTAATTTTGCATTATCTTGCGCTTGATTAAAAATATCAGAGTTGATACTTGCTGGTATTTTTGAATGTTTCAAAATTTGATTTTCATGTTTGTTTTCTATGGGTTCATAAATAGAGCATTCACCATTGTGATATCTCGTAATGACTACAGAAATTTCTTTTTTTAAAGAAACTAGTTTTTCTAAAATAAAATTATTAGTAGTAAATAAATTATTTGGAATATCATCGATCGAATTAATGACATATTGCCCTTTGCCATCGTAACCAAGGGTGCACGTTTTTAAAATACCCGGAAGAAGATTTGCATTATTAATAATATCTTCTTTTGATTTCACCAAAGACCATTCTGTTGTCTTAATTCCTAGGCCGTTAACAAAAGACTTTTCTTTTTGTCTATCTTGGACAACTTGATTAATTTCAGGCAAGGGTAGGACTGGTTTACTTTTATTAATGGTGCTTAAAATAGAATATGGAATATTTTCAAACTCAAAGGTTACAACATCTACTTTGTTTATAAATGCTTTAATATTTTCTTCATTTTCATACTTTGTATAAATAAAATGATCAGCATAGTTTGCGGCTGGAGCAAACTCATCGTCAGACAGTATGATAGTTTGAATCCCTATTTTTTTTGCAGCCTGTGCCAGCATGCTCCCTAATTGGCCACCACCTATAATTCCAAGTATAGGCTTTTGCTTATTCATTAATTAGGTTTTTTTTTAACAGAACTTGTTTGTCTTTTTTTCCACAATGCAAGATTAGAACGAACTTTATTATCAGATATAGCAACGATAGAAGCTGACAAAATTGCAGCATTCATTGCTCCATCCTCCCCAATAGCAACGGTTCCTACGGGTATACCTTTTGGCATCTGAACAATGGATAATAAACTATCCAAACCTTTTAATTTTTTACTCTCTATAGGAACTCCTATCACTGGAAGATTTGTCATAGACGCAATCATTCCTGGTAAATGTGCTGATCCACCAGCTCCAGCAATAATTACACAATAATTTTTTTCAGCGTTTTTTGCAAAATCGTACATTCTATCAGGAGTTCGATGAGCAGAAACTATTTTGGCATCAAATTGTACTTTTAGTTTTTTTAAAGTATCGGCACAATATTTCATTGTTGGCCAATCTGATTTACTACCCATTACAATAGCAATTTTATTTATTATTTTATTTTTTTTAACCACAAGCAATTTTATTATTATTCAGCAGGATCTGCTAGCTTTGCTTTTTCTTTTTTCTTTTCTTTTTCAATTCTCTCTAATTTTCTTTTAGCTCTTTCAACAGCTTTCATTAGATCTGTTTGAGTACATAAATTTGCTGCAACAGGATCTTTCGGTGAAATATTTGACATATTCCAGTGTTTTCTAGTTCGTATCGCTGCAACAGTATTTTTAGTAGTTCCTACTAGTTTGCAAATTTGACTATCAGCTAATTGCGGATAGTTTTTTGTAAGCCAAGCAATAGCATTTGGTCTATCTTCTCTTTTGGCAATAGGAGTATATTTAGTTCCAACCATTTTTTTAACTTCAATGTCCATATTTTTTTGCTTAATTTGCAAAGGTCTTGATGGATCTTGAGAGCAAAGTTCTATTTCTTCTCTTGTTAATTGGTTTGATAAGATTGGATTATAAGCTTTAATTCCTACAGCAACATCTCCATCTGCAATTCCTTTTACTTCTAATTCGTGCAAGCCACAAAAATCTGCAATTTGTTTAAAAGTTAAAGTAGTATTGTCTATTAACCAAACAGCTGTAGCTTTTGGCATCAATGGTTGATTCATAAAAAATTTAAGCCTTTTTTAAATTCGCAAAACGTTTATTAAATTTACTAACTCGACCTTTATCTTGAAGTTTTTGCGTTACCCCAGTCCATGCTGGATGTGATTTTGGATCAATATCCAATTTCATTGTATCACCACTCTTGCCCCAAGTTGACATAGTTTCAAATTCAGAACCATCAGTCATTTGTACTTTAATAGGATGTAAATCTGGGTGTATGTTTTTTTTCATAATAATAAGAGGGCTTTTATAGCAAATAAGATGAAATAAACAAGAAACTATAACAATTCTTAATTATAAGGTTTTTTCTTTATTCAGATTCAATAAAAAATAAAATAATGCCAAAATACTTAATAAAATGACATCAAAGTGAAAATGAGAGTTTTTACCAAGATGTAAAAATATTAATCCTGCGATTGGTTGACCCAAGAATCTGGCTGCAGCCTGGGATGAATAAGCAGAACCCAAGGCCAATCCTTTTAATTCCGGTGGTGCATTTTTTGAAATTTGACTATTAAGACATGGATTAGAAACTCCAATTCCATAACATAAAAGCACAACTGCAAGCGGTAAAGAATATAAGCTTGAGAATGGTATAATAAAAAAACCAATTATTAAACTAACGTAGCCACTTCTGATAAGTTGCTTTTCATTAAAGTATTTTAATAAAACTCTTAACAAACCACCTTGAACAGCAATTTGCGTTAACCCAGCTAGAAGCATAACAAATCCAATTTCTTTTGGACCCCAATCAAATGTATCCTTTCCCCATATCGCTATCGTTCCTTCCATTCCAGAAAAGGTAAAATGAATGCAAAATATTAAAATAAAAAAAGGATATATAGATTGATTAGCTATTGTTTTAAATTGTGAGCTAAATTTTTCAAAAGAATATTTAATATGATATTCTTTTTTATCTTTTAAACTTTCTTCTAAAAAAAATAAAACATAAAAAAAATTAATTAGATTAATAGCGCATGCAAACCATGCAACATTACTCAAAGACTGGTAGCTAAAATTAGATCCAGCAATTAATCCTCCTATAAGAGGACCGATTGTAAAACCAAGTCCAAATGCAACACCAAACATTCCCATTCCTTTGGCTCTATTATTTTTATCTGTTATGTCGGCTATATAAGCTGTTCCCACGGAAACATTTGTTTTAAAAAGACCCGCTATTACTCTTGCTAAAAAAATTACTATTAAACTTCCACTAATTGCTAATATTAAATTAGCTACAAATTCTGCAATGCAATTCATTAACAACAAAGGTTTTCTTCCTAGTTTATCAGACAGTCCTCCCCAGAAAGGGGATACAAAAAATTGGAAAAAGGAGAAGGATCCAAATGCTAAAGTGATAATAAAAATATCACCACCATAATTGTTAATAAGGAAAGGTAGTGTTGAAATAAGAATACCACTAAATGCAACAACATCTAGAAAAAGAAAAAAAACAAATTTTATCATGCAATAGATGATAAAATTTTTGTCGTTTCTTGGTCAATTCTTGAATTTGTTGCTAATAGTTGATTTTTTGAAAGGTCAAAAGTTTTTCCTTTGAAATCGCTGATAGTTCCGCCTGCTTCTTTCACTATAATTATTCCAGCTGCAATATCCCAGTATTTTAAATTTTTATGCCAAAAAATCTCAGCTCTTCCAGCAGCAACATACGCAAGGTCTAATGCTGCACTACCTAATTTTCTTACTTGATGAAAATGGTTACTCATAGCAATATATTCTTCGTAAAAGATTTGTTTATTATTCTCTGCAAAAGCAGGACCGCCTGTTAAGGCGATGGAATCGGCGATATTATTTCTTGATGAAACTCGAATTCTTGAGTTATTTAAATAAGCCCCCCTTCCTTTTTCTGCATAAAACATTTCATTTTTAATAGGGTCAAATATTATTCCTGCTATGACCTCTCCATTTTTTTCTAGTCCAATTGATATTGCAAAATGTGGAATGCCGTGCATGAAATTTGTTGTTCCATCAATCGGATCAATAATCCAAGTATATTCACTTTTGTTTTCTGCTGTACCACCTTCTTCAGCTAATATATTAAATCCTGGTCTTGCTTTTTCTAATTCTTCAATAATAATTTGCTCAACTTTTTTATCTGTTTTAGTAACAAAATCTCCAGGACCTTTTTTGGAGACTTGAAGTTTTTCAATTTCTCCAAAATCACGGATTATTATTTTTGATGCTTTGTTACAAACTTTTTCTAAAACATTAATTTCAGATGACAGCAAAGGCATTTAGTTAGCCTTCTTTGTGTATTCTCTTGTCACAGAATCTATTAAAATCCTGTCTCCTTGATTAATAAAGGGTGGAACTTGTATTTTAATTCCATTTTGAATAGTAGCTGGTTTATAAGAGCTAGAAGCTGTTTGACCTTTTACAACCGCATCTGTTTCTAATATTTCAAATTCTAAATGCTTTGGCAAAGTTACTTTCAATGGCTTATCTTCATAAAATTCAATCACTACATCAAGATTTTCTGTTAATAATTTTTCATCATCACCAACCAGATCTTTTGTGATGGTAATTTGTTCATAATCTTTTTGATCCATAAAATATAAATTTTGGTCGTCACTGTATAAGTATTGATAGTTTCTTTCGTCTAGTGATGCTTTTTCAATTGTTTCATCTGATCTAAATCTCTCGTTTAACTTTGTACTTTTTGTAATACTTTTAAGTTCTACTTGATTAAAGGCTCCACCTTTTCCCGGCTTTACATGCTGTGCTTTTAAACAAAGCCATAAATCATTCTTATATTCAATGATCGTTCCAGGTTTGATTTCGATTGCAGAAATTTTCATAACGCCAAGGGTAATACACCTTTTTTGATTTGAAATAAATTACTTTAATTGGTTTAGAGCTTTCAGCGGGTTGTATTTACTATTTTTCCAAATATAGCTCGAGCAGGCAATATATTTGGCTCCATTTTGTAATAAAAGTTTATAATTCTCCTCATTAATTCCGCCTATTGCCACCACAGGAGTTTTAAGGTTTTTATGTGCCCATTGAAGTAATTTTGGATCAGCTTTGAACTTTGTTTTTTTTGTTTTCGTTTTGAAAAAAGATCCAAAAGCTAAATAAGAAGCCCCATATTTTTCTGCAGACAGCGCAAGTTCTTTCGAATTATGACAAGTTACGCCAATAATCTTATTTGATTTCATTATTTGTTTTGTTTGCTGGATTGATAAATCTTTTTGACCAATATGACAGCCATCACAATTTAGTTTTGCAGCTATCTCAGGGAAATCATTAATGATTAATTTTACTTTATTATTAACTATTTTTTTTATCTTTGTAATGGATTGTATTAATTTTTTTTTAGATAAAGATTTTAATCTAATTTGCAAAAATGCAATTCGTTTTGTTTTGATTAATTTTGGTAAGTAAGTAAAAAAATTATTATTTAATGTATTTGGGGTTATTAAATAAATATTTTTTTTATTCAACCTAGGCAGCTATTTCTTTTGCTTCGTTCCACTCACCTTTGGATGCTAAACTGTTCATTAAAGCTCGAACAATAAATTCATTTTGAGTGTCAGATGCATTAGTAATATCTTCAGCCCATTTTTTTAAAGCACTTTGTTGCAGGGCTCTACCATAAGAAAAAGTAAATACAAATTCAGTATTATTAATTTTATTAATTGCATTTAAATTTCTAGTAGCCTCTAATTCTGTTTGACCACCTGATAAAAAAGCGATTCCTGGAACTTCCTCAGGAACATTACTTTTTATACATTCTAAAGTTTTTTTAGCTACCATCTCATTTTCATTTTTAATACCAGATTCAGATCCATTTAAAATCATATTAGGTTTTAATACAATTCCCTCTAATTTCACCTTTGCAATTTTTAGCTGATGAAAGCATTCATGCAAAACTCTTGCAGTTACATCAAAACACTTTTGCATATCATGTTTGCCATCCATTAATACTTCTGGCTCTACGATTGGTACCATATTTGCTTCTTGCACCAGGGCCGCATATCTTGCAAGCGAATGTGCGTTAGCGACAATTGCTGCTTCACTTGGGTAAATATTTGAAATTTTATAAACACCTCTCCATTTGGCAAATCTTGCTCCCAGTTGATAATATTCTTGAAGCCTCTCTCTTAATCCATTGAGTCCTTCAGTAATTGTTTCTTCTGCAGAACCAGCTAGTGGTTTAACACCAGTATCTACCTTAATTCCTGGAATAATATTTTGTTTTTCGAGTAATGCAGGAATAGATATTCCCTGACTCGTGGTTTGTCTTAATGTTTCATCGTACAAAATAACACCACTGATATAATCTTTTGCTTTGTTAGATGTAAATAAAGTTTCTCTAAAATTCAGTCTGTTTTCTGGAGTAGATGGTACACCAACAGAATCTAATCGTTTTGTCATTGTTCCAGTACTTTCATCTGCTGCTAAAATTCCTTTTCCAGGAGCGAGCATAAGCTTTGCAATTTTTTCAATTTCCATAATGAAAGAACCTATAGTAATTTAATTTTATTTTTCAAGAACTTTTAAGCCAGGAAGTATTTTACCCTCAAGCCATTCAAGGAATGCACCACCAGCTGTGGATATGTATGTAAATTTATTTTCTTGGTTTGATTTTTTGATTGCTGCAAAAGTATCCCCACCACCAGCTATAGAAATAATTTTTTGATTTTCTGTTAATTCACCTATTGCTCTAGCAACAGCATTAGTTCCATTTGCAAATTGATCTTTTTCAAAGAAACCTAAAGGACCATTCCATAAAACAGTTTTACTTTGTGTCAGTATTTCCTGAATTTGGAGAACAGTCTGCTGACCAATATCTAAAATCATATCTTCATCATTTACTTTATCTAATGGTTTATCTGACCCCGGATCCTCAAATGTTGTTGCGGTTATTACATCCATAGGTAAAATTAATTTACATTTATTTCTCTTTGACTCATTGATAATGCTTTTGATTGTATCTTCGATGTTATCCTCAACTTTAGACTTTCCAACATTATAGCCATCATGTTGAAAAAAATTATTTGCCATTGCTCCGCCGATGACCATGTAATCTATTTTGGGAAGCAAATTGATAATTAAATCAATTTTAGTTGAAATTTTTGATCCACCAATAATACAAGTAACTGGTTTTTTTGAATCTAGCATAATTGCATTGAGAGCTTTTAATTCTGCAACTATGGTTTCTCCAGCATAAGATTCAATAAATTTTGTTATCCCATGAATAGATGCGTGAGCCCTATGTGAGCAGGAGAATGCTTCATTGATATATAAGTCAGAAGTTTCAGCTAATAACTTGGAAAATATTTCGGAATCTTTTTCTTCACCTGGATCAAATCGTAGATTTTCTAATAAAAAAAGTTTTTTACCATCCTTGATTTTTTGATCAATTGTTGCTTTAAAATTATCAGTAATAAATTCTATTTCATTTCCAATTATCTTCTCTGCTTCTTGTTTGATGGGAGCTAAAGAAAAACCAGCCTTTCCCTTTGTTTGAGGCCTACCTAAATGAGAGCATAAAATAACTTTTGCCCCTCTCTGCAATAAAGAATGAATAATTGGTTTTACTTTTATAATTTTAGTTGCATCGCTAACCTGTTGGTTTTGCAAAGGAACATTAAAATCTACTCTTAGTAAAATTTTTAGATTTTGAATATTTCTATTTGCATCTAACAGTCTTAAAGGTTGCATGCTGGAATTTATTTTTTCAGAAATAGAGCAAGATCTACCATTCTGTTAGAAAATCCCCATTCATTATCGTACCAGGCAAATACAGTTGCAAATTTTTTATCAATTACCTTGGTTAATAAAGTATCAATAACAGAAGACCTTTTATCATGGTTAAAGTCAGATGAGACTAGCGGTTGGTCTGTAACTCCTAATATATTTTTAAGATATGTATTGCTTGCTTTAGTTAGAGCATTGTTAATCAGTTTTTCATTAATTGTTTTTTTAGCAACAAAAGATAACTGAACCAAAGAAACATTTGGAGTAGGTACTCTAATGGAAATACCATCAATTTTATTCTTTAATTTTGGTAGAATAAGCTCCAAAGCTTTTGCAGCACCTGTGCTAGTGGGAACCATATTGTTGGGACCACTTCTAGCTCTTCGTAAATCTTTGTGAGAGTTGTCTAATAAACGTTGATCAGTTGTGTAAGAGTGGATTGTGGTCATGTAACCATTTTGGATCGTAAAGTTTTTATCCATAACATAAGCAAGTGGAGCTAGACAATTAGTAGTACAAGAAGCTACAGAAATAATTTTATCTTTTTTAGAAATATTTTTATGGTTAATTCCATAGACAACTGTCTGGTCAGCGTTTTTACATGGCGCTGACACGAGCACTCTTTTTGCACCAGCCATTAGGTGCTTACTAGATTGTTCTTTAGAGTTAAATTTTCCTGTGCATTCAAATACAATATCAATACCAAGCTTTTTCCATGGTAAGTTTTCAGGGTCACTTTCATGAAAGCATAGAATATTGTGTCCAGCAATTTTAATAGATTTTTTATCAAATTTTATTTCATGATTGAGATTGCCATGAATAGTGTCTTTTTCTAATAAAAAAGCGCTAGTTCCAGTATTGGCTCTATTATTGATTGCTATTACTTTGATATTTTTAATTTTATTTTCAATTATGGATCTAAGAACCATTCTTCCAATTCTGCCAAATCCATTAATCGCGACTTTAATCATTATTTTTTAATTAATTTTTTTGCCTGCTGTATTACATTATTACTCGTAATTTGAAAATGTTCATATATTTTTTTGTATGGTGCGCTTTTTCCAAAAGAATTAATGCCTATTTCCATTCCTTCATTTCCCGTTAGTTTTTTCCATCCCAAAGTAGATGCTGCTTCAAGTGAGATTTTTACTTTTGTTTCTCCTAGAATTTTTTGCTTATATTTTTTATTTTGCAATTCAAATAGTTCTTGGCAAGGAACTGAAATGACTTTTGAGTATATTTTTTCTTGTTGAAGTTTTTTGCTGGCTTCAATTGCAATTTCAACTTCAGAACCGCTTGCCAAAATAGTTAAATGAATTTTGTTATTTGTCCTAAAAACCTCGTATGCTCCATAGGAACATTTATTTTCTTTAATATATTTTTTTCGAATAGGAGTTAAATTTTGTCTAGTAAGCGAAAGAACGCTTGGCGTATTCTTTTGTTCAATAGCTAGTTGCCAACACTCTATAGTTTCCGTCGTGTCTGCTGGTCTAAATACATTTAAATTTGGTATAGCTCTAAGTCCTGCAAGTTGTTCAATAGGTTGATGAGTAGGACCATCCTCTCCAAGACCAATTGAATCATGTGTCATTACATAAATCACTCTTTGCTTCATCAAAGCAGACAATCTTATAGCTGGCTTACAATAATCACTAAAAATTAAAAATGTACCGCCGTAGGGTATTAAATTATCATGCAAAGCTATCCCATTCATAATAGCTGCCATCGCATGTTCTCTGACGCCATAATGAATATAACTACCTTTAAAATTTCCCGATTGAATAGCTAGTTGATTTTTTGTTTTTGTATTATTGGATCCAGCTAAATCTGCAGAGCCACCAATTAATTCTGGTATACCATTAGTTAATAACGTTAGAATATCTTCTGAGGATTTTCTTGTGGCTATTGGTTTGTCATTTTGTGCAGCATTTTTTTTTGCCTTAGTAATAATAGAACTTAATTTTTTTAGATTACTTAAAGAATTATTTTTTAATTTATTTTTCTTTTTCCATCTTTCTTCCTCTTGCAAACCTTTTTTTCCAATATTTCTCCAAGCTTCCAAGATTGAAGAAGGTATCGAAAAAGGTTGATGGCCCCAATTAAGTTTTTTTCTTACTAATTGTATTTCTTCTTCTCCTAAAGGACTTCCATGAACTGAAGATTTTCCAGATTTATTAGGAGAGCCAAATCCAATAATTGTTTTACATGCAATCACAGTTGGTTTTTTTGCATGTTGAGCTTTTTTAATGGCATTAAAAATTTGTTTCTCATTATGTCCGTCAATATTAATGTAATCCCAACCATAAGATTCTATTCTTTTTTTATAGTTATCTGAGACTGCTAAACTTGTTGGCCCATCAATTGAAATAGAATTGTTATCAAAAAAAACAATTAAATTTTTCAACTGCAAATGACCAGCTAAACTAAAAGCTTCATGACTAATTCCTTCCATTAAACAACCATCACCAGCCACGACATAAGTTTTGTGATCAAATATATTTTTTCCTTTTCTTGCTTTTAAAATTTCTTCTGAGATTGCAAAACCTACTGCATTGGCTATTCCTTGGCCCAGTGGTCCGGTTGTTGTTTCAATACCCGTTCCTTTTTCATATTCTGGATGGCCTGCACAAATAGAATCCATTTGTCTAAAATTTTTAATATCTTGAAGCGAAACACTCTTGTACCCAGTAAGATATAGAAGTGAGTATAATAACATCGAACCATGTCCCGCTGATAAAACGAATCGATCTCGATTAATCCAATTTGGATTTTGTGGATTGAATTTTAAAAAATACCTAAAAAGGACAGTACACACATCAGCCATACCCATTGGCATGCCAGGGTGTCCCGAATTAGCTTTTTGTACTGCATCTATTGATAAAAAACGAACAGCGTTTGCTAAATCATGATGTGTAATTTTTTTCATTTAAAAACCTTTTAGACTTTGGATCTCGAAATTAATATTACTTTGTATTATAATTACAAATAATTTAATTTAAATGTAATGAATAAATATAAAGAAAAAGAACAAAATCTTTTCCAATCTTTATCTAAATTAGACTCAATTACTGATTTAGTTGTAAATTCAAAAAAAAAAATCATAGATTTAGAGCAAGTAAGACTTAATTTGGAGACAGAAAAACTGTCTCTTCAATCAAAGTTATCCACACTGGAGAGTGATAATTTGCTGTTAAAAGAAAATTTAAAAAATTTAGAGAATAAAGTAAATTTGGAAGATCGATCGAATAATGATCTAAAAAGTAAGATCGAAACTATTGAAACAGAAAATCAAAAATTAAAATATGAAATACAGGAAATGGAAAAAGAGTTAGAGATTTCAAGGTACAAATTAATAAAAGCAGAAGAAAAAAAATCAGAAGTATCAAAAAAAATTGATGAGCTTACGAGAGAAGCAGATTCTTTTGAGGATGGTCAAGAATGGTAAATGTAAACGTTAAATTTAATTCAAGAGATTATTTATTGGCTTGTGAAGATGGCCAAGAAAAAGAATTAGAAAAACTCACCATTGAATTAAACAAAAAATTTGAAAAGTTAAAAAGTGACTTAGGTAATTTAGGCGAGGGAAAACTGTTGTTGATTACTGCTATTCAAACCATGGATGAGATGTTTTCAATTAAAGAAACAATGCAAAAATTAAAAAAACACAATAAAGAATTAGAGGAAAAATTTAAAGAAATTAAAGATCTTTCTATTCAGTATAAAGATGATCGCGATAGAGAAGTGAGAAATCTAAATGAAGAGTTGGCCAAGTTAAAAATCATGATTGAGCAAAATGAATCTAGTTATTCTGAAGTTTTAAATAAAGTTAGCAGCTCTATTGATAATTTTCTTTCTAAAGCTAGCTAATATGAATGAAAAATAAACTAAGAAAAAAGTTTCTCGCTATAAGAAATAAACGTTATTTTTCTCTAAAGCCAAATCAAGTTCAGCAAATTTACTCAGATTTATTAAAGGTTATTAAACAAAAAAAAATAAAAATTATTGGGGCTTATTATTCTATTAATAATGAATTAGATCTCAGCCCTGTATTAGAACGATTAAAACAAAAAGTTAAAATAGCCTTGCCAAGAATACTTAAAAAAAATTCTATGGAGTTTAGGATTTGGGATAAGCATGATCCGCTCTATGTAAATCGTTTTGGAATAGTTGAACCATCTTCGTCAGCAAAAAAAATTATTCCTCATTTATTTTTAACACCTTTATTAGCCTACGATGATCAATTCAACCGGTTAGGTTATGGTAGAGGGTATTATGATCACTATCTTGCAAAAAATAAAAAATATTTAAGCTATGGAGTTGCATTTTCTTTTCAACATTGCAAATTCATTCCTAACAATAATCTAGATGTTCCATTAAAGGGAATGATCACAGAAAAAGGACTGCAAACTATCTAATGAACTTTTTATTTTTGGGAGACATCATGGGCAGGTCAGGAAGAAATATTGTCGTTAGCAAACTCCCTGATTTAATCAAAAAACATCAGATTGATTTTGTTGTGGCAAATGGAGAAAATTCTGCGGGAGGTTTTGGAATTACACAAGCTATATGTAATGAACTATTCGAAGTCGGAGTGGATGTGATTACTTCAGGAAATCATATTTGGGATCAAAAAGAAACCATGGATTTTATCAGAGAAGAAAAAAGACTTTTGCGTCCGTGGAATTGGGGAGAAGGTACCCCGGGATCAGGGTTTGAAATTTTTGAGAAAAACAACCTTAAAATTGGTGTAATGAATTTGATGGGAAATGTTTATATGAAAAAAACAGATGCTGTATTTCCTTTTATTGAAGAAAAAATAAAACAAATAAGATTAAAGCAAGAAGTTGATTTTTTACTGGTGGATATTCATGCAGAAATTACCAGTGAAAAACAAGCAATGGGTTATTTTCTTGATGGAAAAGCAACTCTAGTTGTAGGAACTCATACACACACTCCCACATTAGATTTTAGAGTTTTGGAGGGCGGTACTGCTTACCAAACTGATGCAGGAATGTGTGGAGATTACAAAACAATCATTGGCATGGATCGAGATGCTGCATTAAAACGTTTTTTTACAGGTGTAAGAGGTGAACGATTGCAGCCAGGTTCAGGTGAGGGGACTATTTCAGGCATTAAAATTGTTGGAGATATAAAGACAGGACTAGCCAAAGCAATAGAACCTATTATTATTGGTGCAAATTTAACAAAACAATTTACTTAAGATATCCATGGCAGGTCATTCCCATTGGGCAGGTATTAAGCATAAAAAAGGTAAAGCGGATAAGCAACGTTCTAAATTGTTTTCCAAACTAAGTAGAGAAATAACGGTCTCAGCTAAGTTGGGTTTACCAGAAGTTGATTTTAATCCTCGTTTACGGTCAGCTGTACAAGCTGCAAGAGAGGCCAATATGCCAAAAGATAACATTTTACGAGCCATTAAAAAGGCGCAAGGTCCAAGCGAAGATTCAAATTATGAGAAAAGCCAATACGAGGGATTTGGTCCAGGTGGAGTTGCTTTTATTATAGAGGCTTTAACGGATAATAAAAATAGAACGGTAACTAATTTACGATCGATATTTGAAAAAAATGGATCATCTTTGGGTGTAGAAGGATCGGTATCTTATCAATTTGAGGAAGTGGGGCAAATTAAAATTAAAAAAGAATTAATATCAGAGGAAGAGATATTTGCTCAAGCTATAGATGCTGGTGCAGATGATTGCATACATGAAGGTGAATATCATGAAATCTTTTGCAAGAAAGAAAATTTCAATGAGGTTAGAAATTCAATTGAAAAAAAAATAAAAGATTTAAGTTTTGCAGGAATTATTTGGAAAGCAAAAAATACTATTTCTATAGACAAACCTACATTTGAAAAAATTATTCATTTTATTGATTTGTTGGAAGATGATGAGGATGTACAAAATGTTTATACAAATTTTGATATTGATGAAACAATTTTGCAGGAGTTAGAGGCATGATTGTTTTTGGAATTGATCCAGGTGTTAGTGGTGCCATTAGCGTCTTTGACAATAAAAAAATTATAAATTTTTTTGATATGCCAACTATGATTGATGGTAAAAAAAATAAAAGACAAGTCAACGCTGCACAGCTTGCACATGAAATAAAATCGAGAGTAGTGGATCGAGAAAAAACTGCAGTCATTATAGAACAGGTAAGTGCCATGCCTGGTCAAGGGGTTACTAGTATGTTTAATTTTGGTCAATCATTTGGTGTCATAAAGGGAATTTGTTCAGCACTTGGAATTTCTATTTATTTTATTAGACCGGCGAAATGGAAAAAACATTTTAATTTAATTGGTACTACAAAAGATGCTAGCAGAACAAAAGTAATAGAAATGTTTCCAGATCTTTCTCCGCAATTAACTAAAAAAAAAGATTCTAATAAATCAGACGCTATACTAATTGGTAAATATTTTGTGGATCACTTTACCAACGAGGGTTTTCATGGCTAAAATTTTTAATTTTAAGACGAAAGTTTATTACGAAGATACTGATGCGGGAGGTATTGTTTATTATGCGAACTATTTAAAATTTCTAGAAAGAGCCAGAACGGAACTGATTTATGATCTTGGATTAAATCATCAGAAATTGATGGAGGATTTTGGTTTTCAAATTGTAGTTTCGCACTGCGATATCGCATTTAAAAAACCTGCATCATTCGAGGACCTTTTGGTAGTCAAGACATCTATTGAGCAGTTGTCAGTTGTAAAAATTATTATGAAGCAAAATATTTATAAATTAGAAACGATTAACAAAGATAATAAAGAACATTTGTTAATTGAAGCAAAAGTGAAATTAGCCTGCATTAATAAAGAGAGTAGGCCCAGCAAAATGCCAAAAGAGGCGCTGACTTTATTCAAGAGTTGTCTTTAAAAGCGAACCTTTGTAATTGTTAAGGACAAATTAATGACAATATTCAGTTCTAAAAGTTATAATTAATATGGATCCAGTCACAACAGCTGCAACAAGTCTAGGTACTACTGATTTTTCAATTCTAACCCTTTTTATGAGAGCAGACTTTGTCGTGAAGTCTGTGATAATCATGTTAATTGCTGCTTCTATTTTTTCTTGGGCACTTATTTTTGATAAAATTAAAATTTTTCGAAAAATTTTTCGATCTACGGAAATTTTTGAGGATCAATTCTGGTCGTCTAAGTCTGCTTTGGATTTTTATAAACGAACCGATAAAGATTCGGATGATCCTATGACTAATGTTTTTCGTGCCGGCATGGAGTGTGTTCAAGACCATAAAGGAAAAAATCAATTAGTAGAGAGAACTAAAAGAGTAATGGATGTTGCAATCGATAAAGAAGTGGAAAAATATGAAAAAAATTTAACCTTCTTAGCTACTGTAGGATCAGTTGCTCCTTTTATAGGTTTGTTTGGAACAGTCTGGGGAATTATGAATTCTTTCCAATCTATTGCAATTTCAAGAAATACAAGTTTAGCAATTGTTGCGCCTGGTATTGCCGAAGCATTGTTTGCCACAGCCTTAGGTTTATTGGCTGCCATTCCTGCAGTTGTTGCTTATAATAAATTTACGAGCAGCTCTAGAAAATATACCCAAAAATTAGAAAATTTTACCCAGAGTTTTTTAACTATCATTTAAATGGCTTTCCAATTTTCAAAATCTAGTTCACGCTCGAGGTCTTTGATGAGCGAAATTAACGTAACACCATTTGTCGATGTGATGTTAGTTTTGCTGATAGTATTTATGGTAACAGCACCCATGCTAACCGTTGGTGTACCTGTTAATCTACCGAATAGTGAAGCAGATTCACTTGCCAGATGATCAAGAGCCTTTAACATTGAGCATTAACTCTAAAGGAGAAACTTTTATTCAAGACACGAAAGTTTCTTTTAACGAATTGGTACCAAAGTTATTAGCTATTTCAAAAAATAGAACGGACACAAGAATTTATATAAGAGGAGACCGAAATATTAATTACGGAAGAGTAATGGAAATTATGGGTAAATTATCTGGATCAGGTTTTTCAAAAGTAGCGTTGCTCTCTGAAACCAAAAGGTAAACTATGTATAAAAGTGTATCGTTATCGATCCTTTTTCATAGCGTTCTAATTATAATAACCGCCTTATCCTTGCCTTTTATGAGAAAAGATCCAATTAACGTTCCTCCAGTAATTGCTATCGATTTAATTCAAATATCAGAAAAAACTCAACTCCCATTTGCCCCAAAAGCGAGAGAAATAATTGAAAAAATAAAAGAAGAAAAAGAAAAAAGAGTGGTGACTAAACAAGCTCCACCAAAAATTACTCCAAAAGAAAAACCAAAAGCAGTACCTTTGCCAGATAAATTAAAAACAGAACAAAAGAAGGAAGAGAAAAAAAAACAAAATCCTGAAGAAGTAAAAGAACTAGTCAGACAGTCTTCAGAATTTGAAAAGAAAGAATTATTTGATCCGAATAAAATTGCTGCCTTGATAGATAAGTCAAAAGAAGAAACAGCTGAAATACAAAAAAAACAATCGTTAGAGCTCACGCAAGATCAAGATAGTAGAGTGAATTTAGATAAAGGATTAACCTTGAGCCAAGAGGATGCAGTGAAAGCACAAATCTACAAATGTTGGAATATACCTTTGGGTCTTCCTTATGATCAAAATTTATTAGTTCGTATTAGATTAAAGTTAAATCAAGATGGAACCATCTTATCATCCGAGATATTGGATCACGCTAGAATGAATAGACCAGGGCAAGGATTTTATAAAGTTTTAGCTGAGAGTGCTTTACGAGCTGTTAAATTATGCAATCCGTTAAAAATGCCAATTACAGGTTATGATAAATGGAAAGATCTGCAATTAAATTTTGATGCAAAAGAAATGTTAAGAGGATAGGTATTACAAGAATGAAAAAAATAATTTTTATAACAGTTTCATTATTCTTTTTTTTGATCCAACAAAGTTTTGCAGTTGTCAAAATTGATATTACTAGAGGAAATTTAGAACCCCTTCCTATCGCAGTATCTAATTTTTATTTAGATAATCCTGCTCAATTTTCGCCTGAATTAAAAAAATTAAAATTAGATGAAAAAATTTCTGCAGTAATAAAAAATAATTTAACAAGATCTGGTCTTTTTAATATCATTGATCCTAAATCTTATATTCAATCACCAAAAATTGCTCACTTAAAACCAAGATTTGAGGACTGGGCTTTGATTAAATCACAGGTTATGGTTTCAGGTAAATTGCTTATAGACAGCAAGAAGAGATTAAGAGTAGAATTTAGATTGTGGGATGTAGTTGCAGCAAAAGAAATAGAAGGCCTCGCTTTGTTTGCCACACCTGAAAGCTGGAGAAGAATTGCTCATATAATTTCAGATAAAATTTATGAAAGATTAACAGGTGAATCTGGTTATTTTGATACACGTATTATTTATGTAGCTGAAACTGGCTCAAAGGAACAAAGAGTTAAACGACTGGCTATTATGGATCAAGATGGATCAAACAATAAGTATCTTACACTGGGAAATGAACTTGTGCTAACGCCAAGATTTAATCCAACAGCTCAGATTATAACTTACATGTCTTATTTTAAAAATTTACCACGAGTTTATATGTTGAATATTGAAACCGGAATTCAAGAAGTAGTCGGAGACTTTCCTGGTATGACCTTTGCTCCAAGATTTTCACCCGATGGAAGTAAAATTATTATGTCTTTTGCCAAAGATGGTAATTCTGACATTTATTCCATGGATATTAAATCAAGAATAGTTGAACAATTAACCTCTCATCCTTCCATTGATACTTCCCCATCTTACTCGGCAGATGGAAAGTTTATAACTTTTAACTCTGATAGAAGTGGCGCCCAACAAATTTACGTTATGAAAAGCGACGGTTCCCAAGTTAAAAGAATTTCTTTTGGCGAAGGACTGTATGGAACGCCTGTTTGGTCACCAAGAGGAGATTTAATTGCTTTTACTAAAATTTTTAAAGGAAAATTTTATATTGGTGTAATGCGAAGTGATGGATCAGGTGAAAGGTTGTTAACAGAAAATTTTTATCAAGAAGCACCCTCTTGGTCACCTAATGGACGTGTATTAATTTTTTATAGAGAAACAGCAGGTGGAAAAGGAGGTGCGGGAGCAAGTTCAGCTCTTTGGTCGATTGATTTAACCGGATATAATGAAAAAAAAATTAATACTCCAACTGACGCATCTGATCCAGCATGGTCTGGACTTTTATCCAAGTAGCTAAAAAAACACTGTATTTAGTAAAAAAATTAGTACTTTATCCTTGATAAAAAATAGCGTATTAGATAGAACACAATTCAACAGTTCAATTTTATTTTGAGAGGTAAATAATGTTATTAAGAAGTTTAAAAAATATTTTTTTAGTTTTATCAATAGGTTTATTAATTACAGCTTGTTCAACTAGTGCAAAAAAAGTAGCAATCAAAGGTGATGGCGCAGGTGATGCGTATTCTGGTTCTGACACTGTAAAATTTTTAGCAACAGGAGTTGCTGATAGAGTTTTCTTTGCAACAAACAAATCAACTTTAACAACTGCAGCTAAACAAACTTTGTCTAAGCAAGCAGGATATATAAAGTCTAGCAAGATTGCTGTTTTAATTGAAGGTCATGCCGACGAAAGAGGAACAAGAGAATATAACTTAGCATTAGGCGAAAGAAGAGCGAATGCAGTTAGAGATTATTTAATGAGCTTGGGAGTAAAAGCGGGTGATGTTTCTGTAATTTCCTATGGAAAAGAAAGACCTGTGAATTCTGAGTCTTCTAAATTAGCTTGGTCACAAAATCGTAGATCTGTTACTGTTAAAAATAAATAAGAATTATAAAAGTTTTAATAAAAGACCTCGCGCAACATAAACTTGCTCGAGGTCTTTTTTTTGACAAAATTAACTGTAGTAATAGAAATGAAAAATAATATGAAAAAATTTTTATTAAGCATTTTATTTATAAGTTTTGTTTCTATTGCCAGTGCAGATGAAAAATTAGATAAGATTTTAATTGAACTTCAAACTTTAAACAAAGATTTAAAAACTCTAGAGAAGGCAGTATATAGCAAAAGCTTCACAGCTAATGCATCTGGAACAAATACTGGAATTCCTAGTGCCCTGGAAGGAGCTTTAACAAGACAACTTGTGAAGCTTTCAGATCTTGAAGAGCAAATTCAAAAAATCACAGCTGGTTATGAAGAAACATTATTTAAATTACAAAAAATTTCTGAACGTGTGGACAAAATTCAAAAAGATACAGAATTACGATTTAGCGAAATTGGAAATCAAGCTCCAGCAACAACTAACACGCCAGTAACAAATAAAGTAGTAACAGCTGAAAAAACAAAAAATGTAAAAGCTGATAAAAAATTTCCTGGTACAGATAAACCACAAGATTTTGCAAGCACATTAAATAGTAGCAAGCCAGTTGTTGCTGAAAAGCAAAAAATTCAAACCATTAGTCCTGCTGCGGTTGTAAAGACAGCAGAAGTAGAAAAGCCTAAATTATTGCCAAAAGGATCTCCGGAAAATCAATACAAGTTTGCAACTAGCTTTATTAAAGTTGGAGATTATGAAAAAGCAGAAATAGCTTTAAAAGAATTTATTGAAACTAATCCTAATCACAACCTTACAGGAAATGCTCAATATTGGTTTGCTGAAACATATTATATAAGACAGTTGTATCATGATGCAGCAGCAGCTTACTTAGACGGTTATCAGAAATATCCAAAGAGCAACAAGGCTCCACAAAATCTTTTAAAGCTCGGAATAACTTTGGCTGAACTTGGCGAAAAAGAACAAGGATGTTTAATGTTAACAGGTTTGGAAAAACAATATCCAAAAGCAGAAAAGTCTATTATTCAGAAAGCAAAATATGAAACAAGTAAATACAAATGTAAAAAAACATAATTTTTGCTTAGACGATCCTACAATTAATTCTCTTTATTCACATTTTGCCAAAGTAGTTAAAACAGAAATTAAAAAAAAAAAATTTATTCTAGCAGTATCAGGTGGTCCAGATAGTTTAGCTTTGGCTTATCTAGCCAGAATCTATGTAGCTCAGACAAATTCACAATTAGAAGCCATCATTATTGATCATGCAATTCGAAAATCAAGCGCTGCAGAATGTAGATTAACTGCAAAAAATCTTTCGAGGATTGAAGTAAAAAATACTATTTTAAAAGTTAAAAAAAAAATTCTGACTAATATTCAAAAGCAAGCAAGAGATGAACGATATAAATTGATGAATGCTTTTTGCAAAAAAAGAAAAGCAAATTATCTCTTAACAGCCCATCACTTAGACGATCAAGTTGAAAACTTTTACATTCGCTTAAGTAGGGGCAGTGGTTTAAATGGCTTATCTTCTATGAAAACTATAGAAAAAAATCAGGGAAATATCTCACTAGTTAGACCTTTATTAAATTGTAAAAAAAAAGATCTTGAATACTTAGCTAAAAAAATTTTTTCACAATATGTTAAAGATCCATCAAATAATAACGATCAATTTTTACGAGTTAGAATTAGAAAATTAAAAAAACAACTTAGTAAAGAAGGTTTAGACCAAGACAGGTTGATAAAAACTATTGCAAATTTAAATTCCGCAAAAGAAGCGTTAGATTTTTATGTTGATCATGCTTTTAAAAAAAATATTCGTTTTCTTCGTTCCAAAACGGAAATTAGTAAGCAGCTATTTACAAAAGAACCTTTTGAAATTATTTACCGCACAATTACAGAGTTAATAAAAAAAAAATCTAGAAAGGAATACCCACCTCGATCTAAAGGTATTGAAAATTTAATTACTGCTATTCAAAGAAAAGATTTTAAATCAGTTACCTTAGGTGGGTTTGTCTTTTCTAATCACCTGAACAAGGTAATAATGAGTCAAAGAAATAAGGAAAAAAATTAGAATTTAGTCAATTTATTTACATTCATGTGTTATATTGCATCTTGTAACTTTCATTTTAATACCTATTTTATAACGTATGAATCTTAAAAATCTGACCATGTGGGGCATTATAGTACTTCTAGTACTAGGTCTTTTTAATTTATTTCAAAATCCATCTACTATGTCAGGATCCAAAGATTTACCCTTCTCAACTTTTATGAGTGAGATCGACAAAGGTAATATTACTTCTGTCGATATAAGAGGAAATGAAATTCAAGGGACGTTTGCAAATGGAACAAAATTCAGAACGTATTCGCCAAACTATCCAAACTTAGTTGAAAAATTAAACGGCAAAGGAGTTTCTATTACCGCAGGACCAGTCGAGGATAAAATGCCTTCATTATTTGGTGTCTTATTATCTTGGTTCCCAATGATTTTATTAATCGGTGTTTGGATTTTCTTCATGCGACAGATGCAAGGAGGAAAAGGTGGTGCCATGGGATTTGGTAAATCAAAAGCAAAACTTTTAACAGAAGCACAAGGTCGAGTTACCTTTCAAGATGTGGCCGGTGTAGATGAAGCAAAAGAAGAATTAGAAGAAATTGTAGAATTTTTAAAAGATCCAAGAAAATATCAAAAGCTTGGTGGAAAAATTCCTAAAGGTGCTTTGCTTGTAGGACCTCCAGGAACTGGAAAAACATTAATTGCAAGAGCTGTTGCAGGAGAAGCAAATGTTCCTTTCTTTAGTATTTCAGGATCTGACTTTGTTGAAATGTTTGTTGGTGTGGGAGCATCCAGAGTTAGAGATATGTTTGAGCAAGGTAAAAAAAATGCACCTTGTATTATTTTTATCGATGAGATTGATGCAGTTGGAAGAAGCAGAGGTGCTGGCTTAGGCGGTGGAAATGATGAGCGTGAGCAAACGCTTAACCAATTACTTGTTGAAATGGATGGATTTGAGACCAATGAAGGAGTCATTTTAATAGCTGCAACTAATAGACCAGATGTATTAGATCCTGCATTATTAAGACCAGGTAGATTTGACCGACAAGTGGTAGTTCCTAATCCAGATATTATTGGTAGAGAAGCTATTTTGAAAGTTCATTTGAAAAAAATCACAACAGGACCTGATGTTGCTGCAAGAACGATTGCAAGAGGGACGCCAGGTTTTTCTGGTGCGGATTTAGCAAATATTTGTAATGAGGCAGCTTTACTAGCTGCAAGAAAAAACAAAAGAATTGTCACGATGTCTGACTTAGAAGAAGCAAAAGATAAAGTTATGATGGGTGCTGAGAGAAGAAGTATGGTGATGTCAGAAGATGAGAAAAAATTAACTGCATATCACGAAGGCGGTCACGCTATTGTTGCATTATACGAAAGCGCATCCGATCCTATTCATAAAGCTACTATTATTCCAAGAGGAAGAGCGCTTGGTATGGTGATGCGACTACCAGAAAGAGATCAATTATCGATGAGTAGAGAAAAGATGTATGCTGACATTTCAGTAGCAATGGGTGGACGAATTGCAGAAGAAATTATTTTTGGTCATGACAAAGTTACTTCAGGAGCTTCTTCTGATATTGAAATGGTAACAAAAATGGCAAAAAATATGGTTACTAGATGGGGCATGAGTGAAGCCATGGGTCCTATTGCGTATCAAGAAAATGAAGAAGAGGTATTTTTAGGACGATCTGTAGCTAGAACCCAAAATGTTTCTGAAGAAACGGCAAAAAAAATTGATGCTGAAGTGAGAAAAATTGTTGATACTGGTTATGGAAGAGCAAAAAAAATTCTTACAGAAAAATTAGATGATCTTCATAAACTTTCCAAGGCTTTGTTAGAATATGAAACATTGAATGGTGATGAAATTAGAGATTTAATTTTTAAAAACATCTATCCTAATCGAGGAATAAAAGCAGGAGAAGATACTAATTCTAAATCAGACAGCGCCCTAGGTTCTATTGGTCTAAAACCAAAATTACAAAATTAATTTTTTCATGAGGTCTGTTTACGTAAGGCCATGCAATTTTGTTCATGGCAAGCATGCAACTTTTCTTATTCAAAAAAAACAAGCATTACCTATCTGTGGAAACAGATCGATTGCTTTTACTCACGTAGAAATCATTACAAAAAAAAATAAAAGACAAATTATTACTATTTCCCAAGTTAACAACCTATCCAAACAATATCAAAAACAAGTTCAGTTAGACTTAAAACAAATTCAAAAAAAACGAACTTCCATTGGAAAATTAAATATGGATCAACCTATCTTAATGGGAGTATTAAATGTTACTCCTGACAGTTTTTCTGACGGAGGAAAATTCAATAAGCTAAACAAAGCTTTGCAACATACAAAACAAATGATCCAAGATGGAGCTCACATTATTGATGTAGGTGGAGAGTCTACGAGACCTGGTGCAAAACTAATATCTGTTAAGGAAGAATGTAACCGAGTGATTAAAGTCATTCAAAAGATTAAAAAAATTAAATCATGCATTATTTCTATCGATACAAGAAAATCACAAGTTATGAAACAGGCTGCAAAAGCTGGTGCAACTATTATCAATGATGTTTCTGCTTTAGATTTTGATCCTCAATCAGAACAAGTAGTTATAGATTTGAAAAAGCCAATTATTCTTAATCATTCGCAAGGCACACCAGAAACGATGCAAAAAAATCCAACCTATCAAAATGTTTTGATTGAAATTTATGACTATTTTGAAAATAAAATTAAACAATTAGAAAAAAAGGGAATACCAAGAAAACATATCATTGTAGATCCAGGTATTGGTTTTGGTAAAAATGTTCAGCACAATCTAACATTAATGAGACATGTTTCTTTTTTTCATTCTTTAGGTTGTCCTTTGATGCTTGGTCCATCAAGAAAAAGTTTTATTGGAAAAATTATGGGTAAAAAAGATAGCATTTCTAGAATTGGTGGAACGATATCTGCTGTAATAATTGGTGCGAACCAAGGTGTTCAGTTTTTTAGGGTGCATGATATAAAAGAAATCAACGAGGCATTAACAATTAATCAAGCGCTACATACAATTTAATGAAAAAATATTTTGGTACAGATGGTATTCGTGGAACTGTAAATCAAGGCCATGTTACTGGAGAAGATTTTTACAAATTTGCTTTAGCAGCGGGAAGTTTTTTTAAAATTAAGGATAAAAAAAAACACCTTGCTATTATTGCTAAAGATACAAGAATTTCGGGTTACATGTTGGAGCCTGCAATAGTATCTGGTTTAACTTCCGCAGGTATGGACATTATTACATTTGGTCCTATTCCTACCAATGCACTTGCTATGCTAACAAGATCAATGAAGGCAGATATTGGTATTATGATTACTGCATCCCATAATCCGTATCATGACAATGGTCTAAAATTATTTGGTCCTGATGGTTTAAAATTATCGGATGAAGTTGAAAAAAAAATAGAAAAATTAATTGATGCTCCTAAAAACAAATTACTTGTCCCTGTCAAAGAACTTGGTCGTGTAAAGCGTTTAGAGGATGGTAATTCAAGATATATAGAAATTTTAAAAAGTAATTTCCCAGCTGATTTTGATTTAAAAGGAATGAAAGTAGTAGTCGATGCTGCCAATGGAGCCGGATATAAAGCGGCACCTAAGATGTTAGAAGAGTTAGGCGCAACCGTTATAGCCTTAGGTGTAGAACCGAATGGCTACAATATTAATGATAACTGTGGATCAACTTATCCAAAAACTTTACAGAAAGCTGTGAAACAAAATAAAGCAGATTTAGGGATTGCTTTAGATGGAGATGCAGACCGAGTTATTTTATGTGATGAAAAAGGAACTATCATTGATGGCGATCAAATCATTGGAATGATTGCAACTCGATGGAAATTAAAAAATATTTTAGAAGGTGGAGTTGTTGGAACTTTAATGAGCAACTTGGGATTGGAGCAATATTTTAAAGCTAATCATATTCCTTTTGTAAGATCTGATGTAGGTGACCGATATGTGAAGGAAACAATGAGGGATAAGAAGTTTAATTTAGGGGGTGAACAGTCTGGTCATATTATTCTCGGAGATTTTACGACTACAGGAGATGGTTTATTAGTTGCTTTAGAAGTTTTGTTTTCGATGCGTAAAGGAAAAAAAGCTAGCAAACTTTTAAAAGTTTTTACTCCAGTTCCACAAATTTTGGAGAATATAGTTGTTAAAGACAAGTCAGTCATAACCAGCAAAGCATGTGTTCAAGCAATCAAAAAAGCAGAACAGTTATTGGGAGAACAAGGAAGAATGTTGGTGAGAAAATCTGGAACCGAGCCCAAAATAAGAATTATGGGAGAAAGTCATAATAAAAAACTATTACAACAAGCAATTCAAATCGTATCAAAATCAATTAAGTGAAACCGAGAAGTAAAATACTCATTATTGCAGGATCAGACTCTTCTGGTGGAGCAGGTATTCAAGCAGATATTAAAACAGTAACAAGTTTAGGTGGCTATGCCATGACAGCAGTGACAGCAATTACGGTACAAAATACGACAGGAGTGACTTCAGTTATCCCTATTCCTGCGAAAGAAATTGCAAAGCAAATTACTTTCACTGCAAAGGATATAAAACCAGATGCAATTAAAATTGGCATGCTCCATTCTCCAGATGTGATTCATCAAGTGCTGTCAGCATTAAATCAAATAAAAATTGCAAAAATAGTTTTAGATCCAGTAATGGTAGCCAAGGGAGGGGCTCGACTAATTAATGATCCTGCCATTCAAGTATTAAAAAATAAATTAATGAGCAAAGCTCTTCTTGTTACTCCCAATATTCCAGAAGCTGAAATTTTAACGGGAAAAAAAATTACCAATACCGATGGCATGATTTTAGCTGCTTATACCTTGATGCACTGGGGAGCAAAAAATGTTTTGCTGAAAGGTGGGCACCTAAAAGGAAATTATGTCCAGGATATTTTAGTTACTCCAAAGAAAATATTTATGTACAAAAATAAAAAACTAAAGACAAAAAATACGCACGGAACGGGATGTACATTATCTTCAGCAATTACAACTTTTTTAGGCTGTGGAAAACCTATCGACAAATCCTGTGAACTTGCAATTAGATATGTTAATAATGCGATCAGATCTAATCCCCATTATGGAAAAGGTCATGGTCCGGTCAATCATTTGACCTCCATACACTTGGATACAAAATTTAAATAAATGCAAAACGTTGTTGTCGTAGGCTCTCAATGGGGCGATGAGGGTAAAGGGAAAGATTGTGGACTGGTTGTCCGAACAAGCCGATATTGTTGTTAGGTTTCAAGGAGGTCATAACGCAGGCCACACACTCGTTATTGACGGCAAAGTATATAAATTAAAATTACTTCCTTCAGGAATTGTAAGATCGAATAAAGTTTCTGTGATTGGAAACGGTGTGGTTGTAGATCCTTGGGCATTATTGGACGAGATCAAAGGCATTGAAAAACAAGGTGTAACCGTTACGGAAGAAAATCTAGTCCTAGCAGAAACAGCAAGTTTAATTTTACCTTTTCATCAAGAGATGGATGAAATTAGAGAAGATCTAGCAGGTAAAGGAAAAATCGGAACAACAAGACGAGGTATAGGACCAGCTTATGAAGATAAGGTTGGTAGACGATCTATTCGTGTGATGGATTTAAAATCAGAAAGTAATTTAAATAAAAGGTTAGAAGTCGTGTTAGCACACCACAATGCTATTAGAAAAGGATTGGGAAAAAAACTATTTGAAAAAGAAAAATTAATTGAAGACTTGTTAAAAATTGCTCCATCTATTTTAAAATATTCACAACCTGTGTGGAGAAAAATGGATCAATACCGAAGTGAGGGTAAAAAAATATTATTTGAAGGTGCGCAAGGAATTTTGCTGGATGTTGATCATGGAACCTACCCTTATGTCACTTCATCAAATACTGTGGCAGGCGCTGCAAGCACCGGAACGGGGGTTGGGCCAAAAACTATCAATTATGTCCTTGGAATTACTAAGGCTTATACAACTAGAGTAGGAGAAGGACCTTTTCCTACAGAACTGACAGATAAAATTGGAGAGTCTTTAGGAAAACGTGGAAAAGAATTTGGAACGGTTACGGGAAGAAAAAGAAGATGCGGTTGGTTTGATGGAGTGCTGGTAAGACAAACTGTCAAAATGTCAGGCATTGATGGTATTGCTTTAACCAAACTGGATGTCTTGGATGAATTGGAAGAAATTAATATGTGTATCGAATACGATTTAGATGGAACCAAGATAGATTACTTGCCAGCTGCAGCAGAAGATCAGGCAAGAGTACAACCCATTTACAAAACTTTTAAAGGTTGGAAATCTTCAACACAAGGCATTAGAAATTATGATGAGCTGCCACGAGAAGCTAAAATATATTTAAGTGAATTAGAAGATTTTATTGGTACGAAAATATCTAGTATCTCTACAAGCCCAGAGCGAGATGATACAATACTAGTAGAAAATCCTTTTAAAGTTTAGAATTAATTTACCGAAAGTTGTTTTGGTTGCTTAACGTTTTCAAGCATTGCTTTTTGTAACTTTTCAAATGCTCTATTTTCAATTTGACGAATTCGTTCTCTGCTAACTTTATATTTCTGACTAAGTTCTTCTAATGTTTTGGGTTCATCAATTAATCTTCTGTCTTGTAATATTTCTTTTTCTCTTTCATCTAGTACTGACATAGCATTTTTTAATAAAGCTTGCTTTTGTTGTAATTCTTGACGTTGGGAAACTTGTAATTCTTGATCTGCATCTTCATCGACTACCCAATCTTGCCATTCTGCATCACCTTCTTCATTGCCAACATGCGCATTTAAGGAATGCTCGTGACCTGCTAAACGTTGATTCATAGATATTACTTCATCTTCCCGAACATCTAATTGATTAGCAATTTGCGTGACATGCTCTGGTAGCATATCTCCTTTTTCAGCAGCAAAAATTTGGTTTTTAATTTTTTTTAAGTTAAAAAATAATTTCTTTTGCGCTGCAGTTGTTCCAATTTTAACCAAGCTCCAAGAACGTAATACATATTCTTGAATAGAAGCTTTAATCCACCACATAGCATAAGTTGCAAGACGAAAACCTTTTTCAGGATCAAATTTTTTTACCGCTTGCATTAGACCAATATTTCCCTCTGATACTAATTCACTCACAGGTAATCCATATCCTCGGTAACCCATGGCAATTTTTGCGACTAATCGTAAATGACTTGTAACTAATTTATGAGCAGCTTCCTTATCACCTTGTTCCCTCCAATTTTTTGCAAGAATATATTCTTCTGCTGCATCCAGCATGGGAAATTTTCTAATTTTTGCAAGGTATGCACTAAAGCTACCTTCGGGGGTAAGTGTTGGTAAATTTGTTTTTGTAACTTCTTTGCTCATATGCTTATTATGTAATTTTCAATTGTAAAATAACAAGGTCTTAATTTCCAAGTTTTTTTAACATTTTTTGAAAGTTTAACAAATCTTTAGGCAAATCTGTGGTGAAAAAAAGTTCTTTTCCCGATGTGGGATGAATAAATCCAAGTGATTTTGCATGTAACGCTTGAAAGGTGATGTTATTGAGCAATTGTTCAAAATCTGGATCAATATCACGAATTTTTTTTATTTTTTTTCCATAGGTCGGATCACCAATAATGGGATTTCCTTTATGCGATAAGTGAACTCGAATTTGATGTGTTCTTCCTGTTTCTAAAACACATTCAATTAAACTAATGTCTGGAATATTTTTTCCTTTATAGATTTCTAATGTTTTATAATTAGTGATTGCATTTTTACCTTGACCCACATCAGCACTCATTTTTTGTCGGTTATATCTACTTCGTCCAATAAGTGTTTCAATTCTTCCACTAGTAGGTTTGATCATGCCCCAAACGAAGGCCAAATAAGATCTTGTGATTGAATGATCTTCAAATTGTTTGGCAAGCTCGTTATGTGCAACATCATTTTTTGCAACCACAAGTAATCCACTGGTATCTTTATCAATTCTATGAACAATACCAGGTCGTAACTCTCCATTAATACCAGATAAGTTTCCTTTGCAGTGATGTAGTAGCGCATTAACCAAGGTCCCATCCATATTACCAGCACCAGGGTGAACTACCATTCCAATGGGTTTATTTACGACAAGCAAATCTTTATCTTCAAAAATAATATTTAACTTTATATCTTGGGCAACTGTGTCTGTTACTATGGGTTCAGGAACTTCTAATTGAATTTGATCCCCTGTAACAATTTTTTTAGCATTTTCATTGATTGGTTTATTATTAATTAATAACGCACCTTCTTTAACTAATTTTCCAATTTTGGTTCTGCTAAAAGAAGGAAGTTGCTCAGTAATAAATTGATCTACACGCTTGCCGTTTTGCTCTTCTTCTACGCTAAACATGTATTTTTTATTTGTCATAGTCTTGATATAACATCTTTGTGGTCTTGTAGTGAAATGGATATCATTCTTGTCTTCGAAACAAGCGTTTTAGGTTCGAATCCTAACAAGACCGCCATTACTCACCCACATTCACTAAGCTACCTTTAATTTTAGCAGATTTAAAAGATTGGTAAAAAGTAAAAAGCGCAACACTTAAATAAATTACATTAAGCATTAGTGCGTGATAAATATTAGAAAAATTTACAACTCCATTAATCAGAATAGATCGTGTCTCTTCAAAAATATGAGCAAGTGGTAATGCTAAGGCAATGGGCTGCAACCATGTTGGTAAAATTTCAACAGGATAATAAATACATCCAATAGGTGCTATGAAAAATAAACTTGCCCAGGCAATATTTTCAAACGAAGGTCCATATCTCACCAATCCAGAAGTCACTAATAATCCTAGAGTAATTCCAAATAAATAAAGACTCAGCAGAAGTAAAATAAGTGGTATGCCTAGTTTAAGTAATGAAATTCCAAATAAAGGAATAGCAATTAATACTGCTGGAACTAATCCAATGAGCGTCCTAAGTAATGCAGTACAAGTTAAAGCAGTTACAATTTCTCCAATTTTTAATGGAGATACAAATAAATTAATTAAATTTCTGCTCCAGATTTCTTCCAAAAAAAGCATATTATAACTAATGCTAGATCTAAATAAAAAATCATACAAAATGGCTGCACTTAAAATAATTCCTGCCGTGTTGTTAAAATAGGTGCTGTGCATGGTAAAAAATTTAGAAACAAAACCCCATAAAATAATTTGAACAGTTGGCCAATAAATTAAATCAATAATTCTTGGAACAGATCCTTTGATCAAATACAGGTGTCGCAACATTAAGGATAATATTCTTTTAATGCTCATGTTGCCTCGCTAGCTTTAAGAATACTTCCTCTAAATTATCTCTTCCATGCTTTTCAATTAATGCAGTCGCAGTACCCTCATCAATAATAGAACCTTCTTTCATCATTAAGACATAGTCACTTAATCTAGTTACCTCATCCATATTGTGTGAAGCTAATAAAGTAGCCATAGCATTCTTTTTTTTATAATTTTCTAAAAAAGTACGGATAAAATCTCCCGTATCTGGATCTAAGCTTGCTGTAGGCTCATCTAGCAAAAGTATTTCAGGATCATTAATAATAGATTTTGCAAGAGAAACTCTATTTCTTTGTCCAGAGGATAGCTCGCCAGTTTTTTTATATAAAATGGGAGATAAGTTTAATTCTTCAATTAATTGTTCAATTTTATTTTTTGGATTTTTTACCTCATACATCATTGCATATACTTTTAGGTTTTCGATAACTTTTAATTTTTTAGGAAGCTCTACATAAGGAGAGGCAAAATTCATTTTTGATAAGTAATGATGATTTTTGGTTAGCGCTTGATTGTTAATGATAATAGAGCCTGACGTTGGTGTAATTAAACCCAATATCATTGCAATCGTTGTAGTTTTGCCACAGCCATTCGGTCCAAGCAAAGCAACCGTTTGATTTTTTTGAATCGAAAAATTAATTTTTTTTACAGCATTAAAATCACCAAATTTTTTTTCTAAATTACTGATAGTTAGCATTTTATCCTGCAGCCCTAGTTAATCGGTCGTTAATTGCTCTACCGATTCCCTTATTGGGAATAGGATGAACGGAAATATTTTTAAATCCTCTTTCTTTTGCAGTACGCAACAAAACATAAAGATTTTTTGCTGCTTCTTCTAGTGAGGATTTCTTACTTAAATAAAAAATATGTCTACCTTTCAATTTATATCTTCCAAACACCAATAAAGCTCCATTTGGTTTTTCTTTTTTTTGATTTAGATAAACTGGAATACCAGGTGAATAGTGTTTTTTCATTTGTCCTGGTGCTTCAATAGTTTTAAATTTAGCAGGTAAGGAAACTTTTTTTCTTAAAGTTTTTTCTAGCATTTCTTTTGTAATAGCTCCTGGTCGTAAAATTTGAATTGTTGAGCCAAATTTAATAACGGTAGATTCTAAGCCTATTTTTATTTTATTTGTATCTAGGATCATTTTTATTTTAGAACCAAATTCTTTATGCACATCCACTGCTCGTAAAGTACTGACAGCATTGCTCATATTAGCACTAGGTGCAGCAATAGGAACTTCCGATTGTTTTAAAATAGATAAGAAAGTTTTATGATTTGGAATTCTGCAGGCTATTTGTTTTTTACTATTCAGTACTAAAGGCGAAATACCAGAATTCTTTTTAATCGGCAGTACATAAGTAATGGGTCCAGGCGAAAATTTTTTAGCAAGTTTGATACAGTCAGGATGTACAACCGCAATCTGTTTAATTGCTTCAAGACTAGAAAAATGAACAATTAAAGGATTATGTTTTGGTCTTTTTTTTAATTGGTAGATTTTTTTTACAGCACTCGATTTTAAAGCATTTCCCGCAAGACCATATACAGTCTCGGTGGGTATAGCTACGACTGTACCAGATTTAATCAACAGGCTAGCCTTCAGTATATTTTTTTTCGTCGCTTTGAAGATATTTGAATAGAATTTCATTTTTAATTATTTATTATGCCTTTAATGAAAAAAAACAATATTCCTGCTGATATAGAAAAACTGTCCTTTGAACAAGCTTTAGAGCAATTAGAAAATATTGTATCAAAATTAGAGGATGGCACCATTCAATTAGAGGAATCTATTGAAGAATACACAAGGGGAACTTTGCTAAAAAAACATTGTGAAGCAAAGTTGAAAGAAGCAACGATGAAAGTAGAGCAAATTTCTATCGATAAAGATGGAAATATTAGCAAAAAAGATTTCGAACGAGACAAATAATTTTTTTTCATGTCTTCCTTTTCTACTGATCTAAAATCTTTTGCAGATAAGATTGACAGTTTTCTTCTAGATTATTTTAAGCAACAAGAGCAACCGACAAAAATATATGAAGCTATGGGATACGGCTTATTTAGCGGAGGTAAAAAAATTAGATCTTACTTAACACTCGGTGCTTTTGACTTATTAGAACTTGAGGAGAGCTTAGCCATACCCGTTGCGGCAGCTATTGAATGTGTACATAGTTATTCCCTTATCCATGATGATTTACCATCTATGGATAATGATGATTTTCGAAGAGGCAAAGAAAGTACTCATAAAAAGTTTGGTGAGTCCACAGCTATTCTTGCAGGTAATTCTTTACTAACCATAGCTTTTGAAATTTTAACAAGTGACGCTCTTCATTTAGACAAAGAAACTAAATCAGATTTAGTGTTTGCACTTGCCTCTTGTTCTGGTCATCAAGGGATTGCAGGAGGTCAATATCTTGATTTATCTTTTGAGGGTAAGCAACAAACCCAAGAGGCTATTATTGATATGGAGAATAAAAAAACTGGAGTGTTGATGGGATTTTGTTGTGAAGCAGCTGCTATTGTTGGAAAAAAAAAAGAATTACGTGAAGAGTTGAGAAAGATTGGACTAGATATGGGATTATTATTCCAAGTTGCAGATGATTTGCTAGATGCATATGGTGATCAGCAAAAAATGGGAAAACCTTCCAAGCAAGATGATATCAAAGGCAAAGTAACATTGCTTTCTACACTTGGTTTAGAAAGTACAAAAAAACTTGCAGAAAACTTGCTTAATAAAATTCAACAATCCTTAAAAAAATATGGATCTAAATCGAATAGATTGGTAACCTCAGCTGAATTTATATTAAAGCGAGATCATTAAATGCCAGTTACTCCATTATTAGATCAGATCAATTATCCATCAGATCTTAAGCAGCTAAAAAAAGAGCAACTAACTGCATTGGCAAAAGAGTTGCGCGAGGAATTAATTGATGCTGTTTCCGTAACCGGTGGTCATTTAGGAGCTGGTTTAGGTGTTGTTGAATTAACAATTGCCATTCATTATTTATTCGATACTCCAAATGACAGATTAATATGGGATGTCGGTCACCAAGCTTATCCTCACAAAATTTTAACTGGTAGAAGAGATAAAATTAGAACTTTAAGACAGGGTGGTGGATTATCAGGTTTTACTAAAAGATCTGAAAGTCAGTACGATCCTTTTGGAACCGCACATAGTTCGACTTCTATTTCAGCCGGTCTCGGCATGGCTGTGGCAAGAGACTTGGAGGGTAAAAAAAACAATATTATCAGTGTAATTGGTGACGGGGCAATGAGCGCAGGAATGGCTTACGAAGCTATGAATAATGCAGGCTCTATGGACTCAAGGTTAATTGTAATTTTAAATGACAATGAAATGTCGATTGCTCCTCCTGTGGGTGCGATGAGTTCTTATTTAACAAAATTATTATCTGGAAAAAAATATATTGGCTTTAGAAACTTTTTTAAAAAAATTTCAAATAAATTTCCTGGAAGATTAAAACAAAGCATTGGTAAAGCTGAAGAATACTTGCGAGGTATGGCAGTAGGGGGTACTTTATTTGAAGAGATGGGATTTTTTTATGTAGGATCCGTAGATGGTCACAACTTTGATCAGTTACTACCAGTATTAGAAAACGTTAAAAATTCTACTCATGAAGGACCTTTTTTAATTCATGCAATTACGCAAAAAGGAAAAGGGTATCAACCTGCAGAAGACTCCACTGACAAATATCACGGTGTAACTAAGTTTAATGTTGTAACAGGTGAGCAAACTAAAAGTGTTTCCAATAAGCCATCATATACGAATGTCTTTGGCGAAACATTAGCTAAGCATGCAGAGCAAGATAATAAGATTGTTGCCATTACTGGTGCTATGCCATCTGGAACAGGAATTAACATTTTTCAAAAGAAATTTCCTAAACGAACCTTTGATGTTGGAATTGCTGAGCAACACGCAGTAACTTTTGCAGCAGGTTTAGCTACAGAGGGATACAAGCCTTATGCCGCAATTTATTCAACTTTTTTACAACGTGCCTATGATCAAGTAGTGCATGATGTTGCGATACAAAATTTACCTGTACGATTTGCTATTGATAGGGCGGGCTTAGTAGGAGCTGACGGCCCAACGCATGCTGGATCTTTTGATATTACATATCTTGCAACACTTCCTAATTTCGTTGTTATGGCAGCAAGTGACGAAGCTGAACTTGTTCGAATGATTAATACTTCAGTTGATATTAATGACAGACCTTGTGCCTTTCGATATCCAAGAGGTAATGGAATAGGTGTGGAGCTTCCATCTATTGAGGAAAAATTAGAAATTGGCAAAGGAAGAATAATTCAACAAGGAAAGCAGGTTTGTATTTTGAGTTTAGGAACAAGATTAGAGGAATGCAAAATTGCAGCTCATCAATTAGAAAATAAAGGTATTACCACTACTATTGTAGATGCAAGATTTGCTAAACCATTAGATGAAGAGCTTATTTTAAGTTGCGCAACCAAACATGACATGATGATCACAATTGAAGAAGGTTCCATTGGAGGATTTGGTTCACATGTTGCAAACTTGCTGGCGGAAAAAGGAATTTTTGATAAAGGATTAAAATTTAGATCTATGATGTTACCTGATCTATTTATTGACCAAGATACTCCTGAAAAAATGTATGATGTTGCAGGTTTAAATGCGAAACAAATCTCCAAGAAGATATTGGACGTTTTTTTTAGCAAAGAAGGCATCAAAATCATCAAGTAAATTAATACTCTTTTAGGTTGTATTTTTGATTCAAAATGGAATCAAAACAGAATCAAAACGAGAACATCGGATAAAAGCACATTTCTTTGTGTGGATAAGCCTATTTTAAAATGGTGTTTAGGAGTTTGTGCTTTAAGTAAAAATTACGGACATGGATTAGAGTAAAGTTGTTGGACTTTATTAATCTCATTTATTATCTCGTCAGTTAAATTGATATCCATACTTTGAATATTACTTTTTAATTGCTCCATGCTAGTTGCACCAATTATAACGCTCGTCATAAATGGTTGTATTTGACAAAATTTTAATGCCATTTGCGATAAAATTAAATTATATTTTTTAGCTATTGCATAATAAGCTTCTACTGCTGGAGCTGTATTTGGTTTTTCATTTCTTACCCAAAAATCTGGATCTAGAGTAATTCTTGCATTGGCTGGTCTTTGATTGTTTCTGTATTTGCCAGTTAAGTATCCACTTGTTAACGGTGAGTAACCCAGCATACTAACTTTTTCTCGAATTGAAATTTCAGCAAGACCAATTTCAAATGTACGGTTTAGTAAGCTATAAGAGTTTTGTATCGACATTATTCTTGGAAGTTGGTTAATTTTTGAAAGTTCCAGACATTTATTAACTCCCCAAGGGGTTTCGTTTGACAATCCAATATATCTAATTTTTCCTTGATCAATAAATGTTTGTAAATTTCCCAAAACATCTTCAAATTGATTCCAGTCATTTTTTTCTTCATGTTGGTATCCAAGTTTTCCAAAATAGTTAGCTGGTCGTTCGGGCCAATGTAACTGATAAAGATCTATATAGTCTGTTTTTAATCGCTTAAGGCTGTCATTTAGTGCTTCTGTTAGATTATCAATTCCATAACTATATGCACCACCTCTAATATGAGGTCGTCCTGGGCCTGCAACTTTAGATGCTAAAATTACTTTATCCCTTTTTTTATTTTGCTCAAACCAGTTTCCAATAATTACTTCTGTATGGCCATATGTTTCTGCTCTAGGAGGAACTGCATATAATTCTGCAGTATCCCAAAAATTGATACCCTGATCCAAAGCATAATCCATTTGTTCAAAACCATCCTCCTGTGTGTTTTGATAACCCCAAGTCATAGTACCGAGACAAATAGAGCTCACTTTTAAATCGGTAGTGCCTAAATTTTTATAATTCATGATTGGTCCCAAGGATTAATATTTTTTTTACTACTTTTTGGCAACGGCTTATTTTTTTTATTGAAAAATAAAATTGCTACAGCACCAAATATAAATCCACCAATATGAGCGCCATACGCAACTCCACCACCTTCGGATGAAGATAAAGAAGAGTTAATAAATTGCAAAACAAACCAAAAACCTAAAACATATAGTGCTGGTATTTTTACTATTTGGGAAAAAAAACCAAGAGGTATGAGCACAATTACTTTAGCTTTAGGATGATTAACAATGTAAGCTCCTAGCACTCCTCCAATTGCACCGCTTGCACCAATCATGGGAATAGTTGATTCTGTATTAAGAAAAACTTGCGTTAGAGCAGCTGCAATCCCAGATAAAATATAAAAACAAATAAATTTAACCGGACCAAGCTCATCTTCAATGTTGTCTGCGAAAATCCAAAGATAAAGCATATTGCCAATCAAATGCATAAATCCTCCATGCATAAACATAGAAGTAATGAGTGTTAATTCTGGAGCGATCATCTCAAGCTCTAGAGGTAATTGTTTGTGACCTGTAAGAACCGCTGGGATCAGTCCATAAGAGTAAAATAGTTTTCCACTTTGATAAGATGCTGAACTAATTTGTAGGATAAACACTAATACGCAAATTCCTAAAATAGAATAGGTAATGACTGGTTTGCTATAAGTGGGATTGTCGTCTTTAAGAGGTATCAAGGCCTAGCCACACTGCGCACGGTTCATTAAGTAATGATCCAATAAAACACATGCAAGCATTGCTTCACCTATAGGAACAGCACGAATTCCTACGCAAGGATCATGTCTGCCATGAACTGAAATTTTAGTATTTTTTCCTGACGTATCAATTGTTTCTCTTGTATTCAAAATAGAAGAGGTTGGTTTGACTGCAAAAGAACAAATAATATCTTGGCCAGAAGAAATTCCACCCAATATTCCACCTGCGTTATTAGTTTTAAATTTTATTTTTCCGTTCTTACTTCTAATTTCATCTGAATTCATTTCACCTGTTAATGCAGCCACATCGCTACCCGCTCCAATGTTTACCGATTTCACAGCATTGATACTCATCAAGGCAGCAGCAATATCTGCATCAAGTTTGGAATAAATAGGAGCTCCAAGTCCAATAGGAATTCCTTTAGCTCGAAGTTCAATCATTGCACCGCAGGAACTTCCTCTTTTTCTTGTGTCCAATAAGTACTCTTCAAACATAGAAACAATTTCTTTATCCGGACAAAAAAATGGGTTTTTTCTAATTTGTGAGTCATTCCAATTATCGCGATTAATAAACACAGGACCGATTTGAGTTACACCACCAATGATAGAAAACTTACTACCGATAAATTGTTTCAATACTTTTTTTGCAATAGCACCAGCTGCAACACGAGAAGCAGTTTCTCGTGCAGAGGACCTTCCGCCACCTCGGTAGTCACGAATTCCATATTTTTTAAAGTAAGTAAAATCAGCATGACCGGGTCTAAATTTATTTTTAATATTACCGTAATCTTTAGATTTCATGTCTTCATTGTAAATAATAAGGGAAATAGGCGTTCCCGTTGTTTTACCTTCAAACACACCTGATAAGATTTTAACTAAATCCTTTTCTTTTCTTTGTGTAGTAAATTTTGATTGTCCAGGCTTACGTAAATTAAGATCAGCTTGAATATCTTTTTCTGAAAGGGCAATATTAGGCGGACAGCCATCGACCACACAGCCAATAGCTGGACCATGAGATTCTCCCCAGGTTGTGAAACGAAAAACTTTTCCAAATGTATTAAATGACATATAGCTAATATATAAGTTAATTTGACTAAATTATGAACGATAAATTAGGTTTAGATAAAGCTTTCTTAGATGAAGCGAACCCGTACGATCTATTTAACATATGGATGGCGGAGGCTGAGAAGTCTGAAATCAATGACCCTAATGCTTTATCTGTTGCAACAGTAGATGCAGCTGGCCAACCAGACAACCGAATGGTTTTATTAAAAGGATTAAATGAGGAAGGTTTTATTTTTTATACCAACTTAGAAAGTAAAAAAGGAAAAGATTTAAAAGCTAATCCAAAAGCTTCCATGTGTTTTCATTGGAAATCTTTAAGAAGACAAATACGAATTCAAGGATCAGTGACCTTAGTCGATAATAAAACAGCTGATGAATATTATGCAACTAGACCTTATGAAAGCAGAATAGGAGCGTGGGCTTCTTCTCAATCAGAAGTGATGCAAACCAGAGAAGAATTTGAAAAAAAAATAAAAGAGTTTAAAGAAAAGTATCCAGATCCAAACAATGTACCAAGACCCTCTTATTGGTCTGGCTGGTTATTAAAGCCTTACAAAATTGAATTTTGGATGGATGTTGAAAATCGTCTTCATCAAAGATTGTGTTATGCTAAAATTGGTAACGCTTGGCATCAAGAAATTTTATACCCATAAAATAAAAAGGCCCCAACTACTATCGGGGCCTTTTTTATGTAAATTATTTATTTAATTAAATTGCTTTGGATTTCATTTGTCCAGCAATGTAATCCGCTTGTCGGATTGCAAGAGCAACAATTGTTAATGTAGGATTTTCCGCAGCACCTGTTGTGAACTGACTACCATCGGATACAAATAAATTTTTAATATCCCATGATTGTCCGAATACTTATTCACTACACCATCACTTGCTTTGGCACTCATTCGGTTTGTACCTAAGTTGTGAGTAGATGGATACGGAGGTGTTTCAATTGTTTTCGTTGCACCTACTGCATCATAGATTGCTTTTCCTCTTCCAAAGGCATGGTTTCTCATAGCGATATCATTTTTGTGATCACTAAAATGAACGTTAGGAGCTCTCATGCCGTACTGATCTTTTTGATCGGATAGAGTTACACGGTTAGCTAGATTGAGGCATGTCTTCTCCCACAATCCACATCCCTGCCATATGATCGTACTTATCCATGGAAGCTGTAAATTCTCTTCCCCATTGTCCTGGATCTAAGAATGCAGCCATAAATGGAAGTCCAAGCGATAAAGTTTCTAATTCATATCCACCAACGAAATCCTCGTTTTGGATCATGAATTGATTCATCCTGAACAATACCGGCCATAGTCGTTCCACGGATACATATATACAGGTCTTTCAAAGATACCATACACACTAGCAGTCATGTGACGCATATAGTTTTTACCCACTTCTCCTGAAGAGTTAGCAAGACCATCTTTAAACATATTCGATTCAGAGTTTAATAGTAGTCTTGGAGACTCAATGGAGTTACCAGCAACAGCTACAGCTCTAGCTTTTTGTATTTGAGTGTTTCCATCTTTATCTTTGTATACTACTCCAGTAACTTTACCTGTTTGGTCATGTTCAATTCTCATTACATGACTATTAGGTCTTACTTCTAAGTTACCAGTTTTCTCTCCTTTTGGAATTGCCGCAACTAATGTTGACCATTTCGCTCCAGTTTTACATCCTTGAAAACAAAAGCCAATTTGTTGACAGCTGATTCTTCCATCTCGAGGTTTGGAGTTGATAGACATGTTTCCAGTATGCACTTTCTTATAACCAAGTTTTTTTGCACCGGCTTCCAATACTTTAAAATTATTGTTACCAGGTAATCTTGGTATTCCGTTAGTGCCAGTGGTTCCCATCTCGTACTCAGCTTTAGCATAGTAAGGAGCCATTTCTTTCGCATCAATTGGCCAGTCTAATAAAGTTGCACCTTTAATGTCACCATAAGTCGTTCTAGCTTTCCACTCATGTGGCTGGAAACGAAGAGATGCGCCAGCCCAGTGGACAGTTGATCCACCAACAGCTTTCACAATCCATGCAGGCAGACCACCAAAGTCTTTTGCAACTCTCCAGTCACCTGATGTGGTACGTTTATCCAGCCAAGAAATTTGACCAAACATTCCCCACTCATCGTTACTGAAATCTTTCGTTTCGTGTCTTCCACCGGCTTCTAAGATTACAGATTTAATTCCTTTTTTTGCTAGTTCATAACCAAGAGTTCCACCACCAGCACCTGAGCCAATGATTACAAATAAGCTATCATCATTTTTATCAAATTTTGCCATCGGTTCCTCCTATACCTTATCTAACCAGTTGATATCGTTAAACCCTCTGTTGATGTAACCACCTTTATCAGCAGAAGCTCCTTCGTAACCAAACTTAGGCCAGACTTCTTGGTTGTTATATAATCCTGTCACAAGATCTCCTCGCAATTTTCCAAAAAGAGGGGAAGAGGTATTTGCTTTCAAAATATCTACTCGTTCAAGTTCACGGTTGATATTTTTATAGTCACTTCCGTATTTCTTTTTTGCAGCAGTATTAATTTTTTCTAATTCTGCCTGGATCATTGATTTTAGTTTTGCGTCTTTAGCAGCAGCTGTATTGTAACCTTCAATAACTTTTGCATAATACTTATCTGCTAAATGATCATGAGGATAAATGTCTCGCGCCATCTGAATAAGAGTAGCAGCATTATCACCTCCAAGATTATCGAACGAAGCAGCCCACGCTGAACTTTTTCCCAAAACCATATTTCCGGCAATTGTGAGACCAAGCGCAGTAGCAGTACCGCCTTTTAGAAAAGAACGTCTGGATATAGCTTTTTTATCCAATATTCTCATAACTTCCCCCTTTGTTATTTTGAATTAAGAAAAGTGTAACTGAATTTAAAAATAAAATAAATTTTTTTTTATGAATAAATATTGCGATGCAAAATTACGTTAAAAAATGGACAAAATAAATTCACCGTGAAGTAGAAGGTGAGAATTATTATTAAATGGTGCCTAGCTCTTTTGCAATGTTAGCCGTAGCTTTAGCTTCCATGATTTCAATCCAATACCCATCTGGATCTTTGATGAAAGCAAGTGGTTTCATCGAGCCATCATCTGCTTTTTTGACAAAGGTAATATTATGTTTTTCAAATCGACTGCATGCAGCATGAACATCTGGCACCGAGAAAGCAATATGACCAAAGCCTTTTGGATCGGAGTTACCATCATGAAATTTAACCGCATCATCATTTTCTGCTCCCCAGTTATGAGTTAATTCCAGCAAACCTTTTTGTCGAAAGGTCCAAACTGTTCTTTCATAGCTATCGGTTGGGATTTGTTTTACTTCTTCATCCGTATGTTTTCCTAAAAAATATAAGGAAAACTTCATAGAAGGAAAATCAAGTTTTTTTACCAATCTCATTCCTAATACTTTAGAATAAAACTCTAATGATCGTTTAGGATCTTTGATACGCAACATTGAATGGTTAAAAATATAGCCATCCGTTTCTTTATCGATGGAGTTTGCAAGTCCTTCTGCTTTTTCTGCGTGGCTCATAATTGAATTTAGTTTAATTTATACTTCGTAGTTCCGTCAAGTTTTTATTTAGACAATTTCAATCCAATAACCATCTGGGTCTTTAATAAAAGCAATGCTCTTCATGTTGCCATCACTTGGTTTTTTTTGAAATGTAACTCCTAGTTTTTCAAATCGTTCGCAAGCTTGCTGCACATCTGGAACCTTAAATGCAATATGACCAAAGCCACGTGGTTCTTTATTACCATCATGGTAAGAAAAATTTGGATCATTTTCAGTTCCCCAATTATGGGTTAATTCTAAAATAGATTTTTGATTTAATGCCCAGCCTCGCATATCATCATTAGACTTTGGAATAGATTTTTTTTCTTCTTCATTGAAAGTTCCTAAAAAATAAAGGGAAAATTTTCCTCCTGGAAAATCATTTTTACGCACTAAGGTCATTCCCATCACTCTCGTATAAAAATCTAATGATTTTTTTGGATCTTTCACACGCAGCATCGTGTGATTAAGAATAAAATCTTTTGTATCTTGATCTGGGTTGATACAATTTCCTTCTACATCTTTAAATTCACTCATATTACTTTCTCCTTATTGGTCGTTTGCTTTCTTAATTCTGGCAAAAATAGTATTTAGATTTTTATTGATCTTATCAAATACTTTATCTTTTTTTAATCGAAGTAATAATTCTTCATTAATACCTTTTTTAGTTTGGTATTCTTTGACTAAACTTCTTGTATCCTGTTTAGATAAAAGCAAAGTATGCGACAAACCAAAAACTAAACTTGTTACTAGGCGCTTAGCTTTTGTAGTGTTCACTTTTCTTTGTACAAGCCAATTTTCAAGAGTTGCACATAATTCTAAATAAGTTGCCATTCCTGCAGTTAAAGTCCAAAGATAATTATTTTCTTTTTCGTTTTTGGCATTAATCACTGTGCCAATTTTATTAAATAAAGCATTTACTTTATTGTTGCTTGGATACAATACAATCGGACCTAGCTTACTTTCAACCATCGGCAATGGCGCTGCTTTGAACACAAGTGTTGCAGGTGATGCAAATCTTCTTAAGTCTTTCATGTTTAAGGTAGAGACAAAGCTAATAACTGTTTGACCTTTTTTAAATTTCAAGTCATGTAAGATTTTTTTTGCAACCGTTGGAACTACCGCCAAGACTACCCAGTTCGATCGATTAATAATCTCTTGATTATCTTTAACAACTTTCACCTGTTTCAATCGTTTAGCTAAAGCACGAGAATTCTTTTTACTACGCTCAGAAATAAGAATTTGCTTCAGGTTCGCTTTTGACCTAAATAATCCAGTTATAACCGAGGTGGTGATTTTGCCTGTACCTATAAATCCGATCTTCATGAGATAATTTCTAAAGGAAAAAAAGTGAATGTCTATTGATAAAATTCCAGGCCCTCTGTTGATTGCTTTAGGTGGTTTATTCCTTAGTTCTGGAGGAACTATTTTTCGTTCTTTTGAAATGACAGACCCTTGGACGATTTATTTCTGGAGATCTGTTTTTTTTACACCCGCTGTTTTTTTATTTGTATTTTTTACCAACCAAACATCCTTTGTAAGAAAATTTACTTCTCTTGGTTGGGTTGGTTTGATGTGTGCCTGCTTGTACGCAACGGGAAGCGCTGCCTACATGTTCGCGTTAAAATATACAACAGTTGCTAATGTTGTTTTCATTATTAGTATTCAAACTTTCTTTCTTGCCATCATGGGTTATTTTTTTTTAAAAGAAAAAATTAATCTTTCTACTTTTGTAGCTATTCTATTAGCCGCAACAGGACTTTATATTATGATTGGGACAAAAATTTCAGGTGGAACCGCATTTGGTAATGCATTTGCATTTATCATTCCGGTTGCCTTCACCCTGGTAGTATTTCTTATTAGAAAATATCCTCATATCGATATGGTTCCTGCAGTGGCAGTATCAGGAATATTGGCGTTGACGTTTGGATTTTTTTTAGGAGGAAACATAGCCATTAGCACCCATGATTTAATTTTAGTTTTTTTCTTTGGTGCCTTACAGTATGCACCTGGTTTTATTTGCTTAACCTTAGGTTCGAGAAAAACACCATCTGCTAAAATTGGTATTTTTACTTTCACGGAAGCTATCGCAGGTCCTATTTGGGCATGGATATTTGTTCATGAAGTACCACCGCTTGGCGTATTAATAGGTGGAAGCATTATTTTCTTAGCTATACTTTTAAAAAGCTTTAAAGCATAAAAAGTTAACTTTTTTTTCTAAATTAGTATAAACTATATGCATGGGTAATTTGCTAAGAAACATTCAACTGACGGGCGCTGTAATCATTATGATTACCACGATTGTTGCGTTTGGATTAGAAGTGAAAAAAATGATTGTTACCCAAGATGTATTTCTTGCAGATATTTTACTTTTATTTATCTACTTAGAGGTACTAGGTATGGTTACAAGTTATTGGGGAACCCAAAGAATTCGATTAACCTATCCTTTGTTTATTGCCATTACTGCGATTGGTCGTTTAATTATTTTACAAAAAAAAGACATCGATGCTATTTCGTTAATTTATGAATCATCAGCCATTTTACTTATTGCCATAGCAATAGTGGTGTTACGTTTTCGAAAAAGTAAAAAGCTTGAAGTTACGTTACATAAAGACGACCTTTAATTTTTTGAAACTTGCACCGATTGAAGTAAAATATCTTCAATTAAATCATGCTTAAAAAATTATTTGTTTTTTTATCTTTTTTGTTATGCGCTAACGTTTCTTATTCTAAAAATGATGCCTATTTAGAACTACTAAGAGATTATGATGAGGCTTTGTATAAAGTTCGATATGAAGAGGATCAAAAAAAATTACTTATAAAACTATCTAAAAAAGCAACCGCACTAGTAAATCAATATCCAAAGGATGCTGCCATCAAGGCCTGGACAGGAATTATTTTTGCAGCTGAGTCAAAATATTATACTTTGAATTTATATAAGGCCAATAATCGCAAGAACAAAGCTATTCAATTCTTAGAGCAAGCAAAATCCATGGATGCAAATTTACAAAAAGGAATTATCTATACTTCACTTGGTCTTTTATATTTAGAAAAATCAGGAGATAAATTTGATCAACTTAGCAAGGAATATTTACTCCAAAGTATTCGCTTGGACCCCCAAGGATTAGAAAGTAATTTTGCTTATGCAAAGTATTTATTTAAGAAAAAAAAATATTTAGAAACCTTAAAGCATTTAGCCTTAGCTACGGACGCACCATTGCGCTCTGATCGAAAAAGAGCTGATAAAAGAATTAAGTTTGAGGTACGTCAGTTTGTAGATAAAGTAAAAATTCAATTAGAGCAAAAATCATAACATTTCTATGTCTTCTAAAGCTTTTATTATTTTAGGAAATCAATTATTTCCCACTGTTCATCTTAAAGATTACAAGGACCATATTTTTTTCATGGCGGAAGATTATGGCCTTTGTACTTATGTTAAACATCATAAGCAAAAAATTTTACTTTTTTTATCTGCCATGCGTTCTTACGCGGAAGAATTACAAACAGCAAAGCTGAAAGTTACTTATTATAATTGCGAACATAAGTTATTTACAAAAGATTATGAGGCAAAATTATTAGATTTTATTCAAGCTAATAAAATTACAGAAATTACTAGTTTTGAAATTGAAGATAAATTCTTTGAAACTAGGGTAGTTAATTTTCTAGCAAAACATAAAATCAATTACCACATAGTGCCGTCTCCAATGTTTGTCACAAGTAGAGCTGAATTTACTGAGTATTTGCAGGCTAATAAAAAACCATTTATGGCAACATTTTATAAGCTGCAAAGAATTAAACTCAATATTTTAATCAAAGATAAAAACAAACCCATTGGAGATAAGTGGTCTTTTGATGAAGATAATAGAAAAAAACTTGCGCACAATATCGACATTCCTAAACTAAAAGTTTTTAAACACACCTCTCATACCAAAGAATTAATCCCCTTTATCGAAAAGCATTTTGCTTCACACCCAGGAAATTTAAAAGCATTTCATCATCCAACTACAAGAAAGGATACCATCAAATTATTTTTAGATTTCCTTAATAACAAAATAAAATTATTTGGAGATTATGAAGATTCTATTACCACTAAATCGTATTCTGTATTTCATAGTATGCTAAGTCCTGTGATGAACCTTGGGTTGATCACACCTGGTACCATGATCAAAGAGACTTTGTTGTTTGCTAAAAAAAATAAAGTACCGCTTAATTCTTTAGAGGGTTATGTGAGGCAGGTCATTGGCTGGCGGGAATTTATGCGTGGTATTTACCAAAATTATGAAAAGAAATTACTAACTGATAATTTCTTCCAGCATACTCGAAAGTTAAAGAAGAGTTGGTACGACGGCACCACTGGAATGGTTCCATTAGATCACACCATTAAGAATTGTCTGAACCACGGTTACAGTCACCATATTGAAAGATTAATGGTGGTTTGTAATTTAATGAATTTATCTGGCATTCATCCAAAAGAAGTCTTCCGATGGTTTATGGAAATGTATGTCGACTCTTCGGATTGGGTGATGGCACCTAACGTCATGGGCATGGGCTTATTTAGTGATGGAGGAATTTTTGCAACCAAGCCTTATATTTGCGGATCAGCTTATATTTTAAAAATGAGCGATCATCCTAAAGGAGAATGGTGTGAGGTGATGGATGGTTTGTACTGGAGATTTATTGATAGGCATAAAAAGTTTTTCTTACAAAATTACCGATTAGCAATGATGGCAAAAATTTTAGAAAAAATGGACAAAGAAAGAAAAAAAAGAATTTTTGCTAAAGCAGATGATTTTATCGCAAAGAATACTATTTAAGAAAAAATTCGGGAACGGCTCTTTAGTAGTCCTACTAAAGAGCCCCCTTTAAATTAGCCTTTCGGCCGAATTCATTTAGAAAAATGAATTCCTATTAGTTTTGTAACTAATGAAGTGTTAGTATTTAACTAACTCTCTTCATGTTTCAGGTGGTGACATATAATAGTCCTCCTCCACTTTTTATCTTTTACTAATTTGGAAAATAAATCAAATAAGGCAAAAAATTTTTTGGGAAAGAAATAATAACGTAAATTCATAATCTTACGATGAATTGTGGCAAATCCCTTTTGCCACAATTAAAAAAAACTTATGTTTTGTTAGAGATAAAAACAGCAAAGTAAAAATGAAAAAAAAAGTTATTCATTTTCAAGAAGTTAGATTTCTTGATTACAACCTTGCATGCGCATATACTCTTGTTAATTTTTTTCCCAAAATTATTTACCTTGATTTTAGTGTATTTTTTTCGCGTTGCGAATAAGATGATGTAGTTTAGCACCCTGATTACATAGTTTTAGCAAACCACTTGCAGTTGTTATATTTTTTTCTTTTGCCTTATGTAATAAATGTAAAAATAGCCTTGCGGTAATCCAGCAATCTCCCAGTGCAGAATGTCTAATTTGATCATTGGTTCTAATATTAAAATGCTCACATAGGTAAGAAAGATCATAATTTTCTAAATCCGGATACAGAGCTGCAGTTAAATAAATAGTATCAATGCTTGTGATTTTTTTCATACGTTTGGATAAGTCTGAATTTGCAGCATCTTGGTAAATAAATTTTTTGTCAAATTCGATATTATGGCCAATTAAGATACTTTTTTTTAAGAATAAGTTTATTTTGCTTTGTAATTCGGGCAGGGTGGGTTTGCCTCTTACATGTTCATCAGTTATGTGATGAATTTTAACGGATTCCCAAGGAATATCCCTTTCTGGGTTGATTAATTCATCAAGAAATTCATTTTCTTGAATTAATGAATTCCTAATTTTTAAAGCAGCTAAAGATATGATTTTATCGCCCATGCTAGCCTCTAAACCAGTTGTTTCCGTATCTAAAATCACGAAAGAACAGTTGTTAATCTCCAAACCACGAAACAAGCGGTGCGTATCTATATAGGAACGAATAAATTTAAAAATACTCTTCACCGATATCACCCCTTACTTTTTCTTTTAAATCTCTAATTTTTTTAAGATACATTTTCAACACCCTGACTTCTCGGTCCAATAGTTTTTTAGGATCAATAAAGTTTTGAATAGGTAAGCCTTGCTTAGCTCGATTGACCTGATTTTTTAATAGAATATTAGATAAAAAACGGTGCGCATTTGTAAAAAAATCAGCTTCATGATCTGTGAATACTTCTTTTGATTTTAACTCTTCCAATCTTCCCAATGTCGAAATTCTATCTACAGAGTGTTTGATAGAATATAAACGAATAGACTCTACCAAAGGAAGTGTTCCAGTATGTTTTAAATTTAACAATCCAATATTGTCAGGATCATTTCTTTCTAAAATAAATTGACCAAAAAAACCAATAGCAGGATTACTTTCTTCTTCACTATGATACAAAAATTTTAATATTTTGTTTTGTTGTAATTGTTGAATTAAATGAGTTCTTAATTCTTCTGCTAGTTCAAATTTTCCATGAACCGATCTAAAATCATACAGCATATCAATATAGCGCATATCTTGTGGTGCATGCTGATTCACCCATGTATTAATTTGTTTTTTCCAATCTGGTAAACTTTTTCTCCACAAAGGATTGCTCGCCATTAAATTTCCTTTACAAAAAGGGATGTCGCAATCATCTAATGTTTTGGTAAAATGTTTTGCTAGTTCTTCAAAATATTGATCTACTTTTTTAGGATCTTCATTTGATGTATCTTCATAAATGATTCCATTGTCTTGATCTGGGTGTAAAAAACTTTCCATTCTACCTCCGGATCCCATAACAATGACAGAGTATTCAGGAATGTCTTGAATAATATTTTTTTCTTTAACTTTTTTTTCTGCAATATTTATGGATCTTCGATAAATGACATTATTTAAAAAACTTAAGAGATAACTAATGTCATGAGGAGAAATATTTCGCTCTAACATTTCTTCTGCGATATATATTTGTTGTTTTTTAATTAGCTGTAAACCTTTTTCATCATTTTCATCATAGGTCATCTGATCAATTTGATTCATGATGTCTCCAAGTTCAGCGACAAGCGCATCATTCATTTGTATGATTCCAATAATGTTAAAATTGTAATTGAAAACAGGTAAATGCCTAAAACCAAATTTGCGCATTTTTCCAACTGCATGAAAAACTAAATCATCATCAAATACATACTTCACGGGCGCAGACATAATTTGATCAACGGGAGTATTTTCATTCATTTGAAAAACTACTTTGGTTGCGATATCTTTTTCTGTAATCACTCCACAAACACCTTGTTCGTTTTGAATGATCAAAGTAGATTTTTTTTCGTCACGTAACTGCTGAGTAGCTGTGCCGATCGTTTCTTTACTATCCACACAGATATAATCATCCGTCATGTAGTCCATGACCTTTTTGGTAAATAGGTCGACGCTATTCGATCTTTTTTGCATATCTTGATTTATTTTAGCAATTTAATAAAAAAATGCTTATAAAAATGTTGAATTTACTATATTTTTTTTGATATTAAGAATTATTCTCAACAAACTTGACATTGCGAATAATTCTCAATAAAGATGTTTTTCATGACAGAATCGATGCCAATAATCTTAAGCTCTTTCTTTATTCTTTTACGAGAAGGATTTGAAGCTATGCTAATTGCCATGCTTGTCTTTATGTATCTAGACAAGATGAATGCAAAGCACAAAAGACCAGCTGTGTTTTGGGGTCTTGCTGCAGGAGTAGTTGCATCTTTATTTATCGCTCTCGGTTTTAAAACAATCGCAGGTGTTACTCATGCTCACGAAGAATTGTTTGAAGGAAGTGTCATGTTAATTGCTGCTGGAATGCTAACCTATGTTGCATTCTTCTGTCACAATGCAAAACAACATGTTGAAGGAAAAGTAGATAATGCAATTGCTACAGGTAGTTCATTTATTTTATCTTTAACTGTATTCTTAGCAATCGTTCGAGAAGGTTTTGAGATTGTTTTATTTTATGCAGCGTTAGTTACATCAGGAATTCAAAGTACACAGCCAGTAATCATCGGAGCAATTGCAGGTCTAATTGCTCTAGTCGGTTCTTACTATGGTTTAAATAGAATTACTAAAATTATTCCGATTGGAACTTTTTTTAGAATATCTAGCGTACTACTTTTTGCTATGGCCGTTTACTTTGGTTACGAAGGAGTAGGAGCTTTTGCGGAAGGTCTTGAAGAGTTAAAGATTCTGTAAGATTTGCAAATATTTCACTATCAATTTATTTTCATTATTAACAAGGAGAACAACAAGTTATGAGTAAAGCAATGTCAAATGGTTCAGGAAAATGTCCAGTCATGCATGGAAGTATGACTCAATCGGATCAATCACCAACTGCTTGGTGGCCGAAATCTTTAAATTTAGATATTTTGCATCAGCACGACACAAAAACAAATCCACTACCAGATTTTAATTACAAAAAAGAAGTAAAAAAATTAAATTTTAAAGCGTTAAAAAAAGATTTATTAAAATTAATGGACAGATAGCCAAGATTGGTGGCCTGCAGATTTAGGAACCTACTCTGGTTTGTTTGTCAGAATGGCTTGGCACTCAGCAGGAACTTACCGAATTGCAGATGGTCGTGGCGGAAGCGGAACTGGTAATCACAGATTTTCACCCCATTAGACTCATGGCCCGACAATACCAACTTAGATAAAGCAAGAAGATTGCTTTGGCCAATTAAGAAAAAATATGGAAATAAATTAAGCTGGGCAGATTTAATGTATCTTAGCTGGTAACCATGGCTTATGAACATGCTGGATTTAAGAACCTATGGATTTTCTTTTGGAAGAGAAGATATCTGGCATCCAGAAAAAGATGTGTATTGGGGTTCAGAAGAAAGAATGCCGTTAGCAAGATTGATACGATATAAAAAGCCAAAGAAGACCGTACCTCATTAGAAAATCCATCTGGCAGCAGTGGTCACTGGCGATTGAGTTTATGTGAATCCGCGAAGGAGTGGAGCGGAAAACCAGATCCGTTAAAAACAGCGCATGGATGTGAGAGAAACTTTCGGCCGAATGGCAATGAATGATGAAGAAACTTGTAGCACTTAACGGTAGGTGGTCACTCTATTGGAAGAGCACACGGAAATGGTGATGCTTCTAAATTAGGAAGAGAACCAGCCGCTGCTGAAATTCATGAACAAGGTTTAGGCTGGAATCAAAAAAATGGTTTAGGAATAATATCAAGTTACTAGCTGGTATTAGAAGGTGCTTGGACATCTAATCCGGATAAATGGAACTCATGAATATTTAGATCTATTACTTAAATTATGAGTGGGAACTGCAAAAAAAGTCCAGCAGGAGCTAATCAGTGGGAACCGATTAATCTTGACCTGAACATAAAAAACCTAGACGATCTAGAAAATCCTAAAAAGTTAGACATAGACCCAATGCATGACGGATGCGGATATGGCAATGAAAATGGATCCAAAATATAGAAAAATTTCAGAGCAATTTTATAAAGATCCACAATTCTTTGAAGATTCTTTTGCAAGAGCTTGGTTTAAATTAACACATAGAGACCATGGGCAATAGAGCATAACTATATTGGACCCTTGGTCACCCAAAGAAGATTTGGTTTGGCAAAATCAATGTACCAGCACCAATAGAAAGAAATATAAATGCAGAAAAAGTAAAAGCAATTGATCGCAAAAACAAGCATTAAGTAGTAAGCGATCTAATTGTTGTTGCTTGGGATAGTGCAAGAACTTACCGAAGAACTGATAAACGAGGCGGTGCGAATGGTGCACGAATTCGTTTTGCTCCTCATGAATAAATTGGGCAGCTAATGAACCAAAAAGATTGAGCAAAGACGCTAAAAGTTTTAGAAGCTAGTTGCCAAAAAAACTGGAGCAACTATTGCAGACACTATTGTGCTTAGCTGGTAACTGTGGGACTGGAGACAAGCTATTAAAAAAGCTGGTTCCAAAGTTAAAGTTCCATTTCCGATCCAGGAAGAGGTGATGCAATTGCAAGCACAAACACATATAAGATTCTCTTAACAGTGCTAGAGCCAATTACATGATGGATTTAGAAATTACGTTAAGGGAGATTTTATCAGTAATGCCTGAAGAATTATTATTAGAAAGAGCAAATCGTATGATAGGACTGATCGGCAAAAGAAATGACATGTTTGAGTTGGAGGGATGCGAGTGTTAGGTGCTAACTTTGGTGGAATCAAGCATGGTGTATTTACTGATAAAGTCGGAGCATTAACTAATGATTTCTTCGTTCATTTAACAGATATGAAATACAACTGGAAACCAACTGGTAAAAATTCATACGATATTATTGAGCGTAAATCGGGAAAAGTTAAATTTACCGCAAGCTAGAGCTAGATCTTAGTATTTGGATCTAACTCCAGTGCTTGCGATCTTATGCAGAAGTGTATGCACAAGATGATAACAAGGAAAAATTTGTAAAAGACTTTGTTGCTGTTTGGACTAAAGTCATGAATGCAGATCTTCCTAAATTACACTAATATTTGAATTATAAGCGCCATTGTTATGAATGAAAATGGCGCTTAACAATCTATGAAAAAATATATTGTACTTATTTTTTCTCTCCTTTTTCTCTCCCTTCCTTCATTTGCAAATACTGAACTTAGTAAAGATAGCGGATCGGTTTCAGGCTCCTTGGTCACTAACTATTGTTCAAGCCCAATTTATATTTAATTACGGAAAAATCGGGAAATCTTAGTTTTGTTGAATAGAGAGACTAATACAGCAGAAAGAAAATTTCTCATAACTTGAACGTTTTAGAAGATGGTCAAGGTGGTTTACTAGACGTGATGTATCACAAGGATTATGTGTACGTTACTTATGCTGAAAATAGAGGACAAGGAAAAACAAGTACTTCAGCTGCACGAGCTAAATTTAATGAAAGTAAATTAGAATTTACGAATATCTTTCGAGCCGAACCTCCGATCAATAGTGGATATCATTTTGGATCAAGAATAGTGATTAAGGATGATTATGTATTTCTTTCAGCTGGTGAAAGAGGGGGTGATAGTATTGCTCAAGATCCAACCAAACATCCGGGCAGTATTATTCGAGTTCATTTAGATGGAAGTATTCCAAAGGATAATCCAAAGTTTAAAGGTAAATCTAATTGGCTACCAGAAATTTATCAAATAGGAATTCGTAATGTGCAAGGTATGGCTTTGTCACCTTATGATGGGGAAGTGTATATGACAAACCATGGAGCCAGAGGTGGCGATTGGTTTGGCAAAGTGAACTACGCAGGCAATTATGGTTGGGATACTTTATATTGGGGAGGCACTAAGTATTCAGGTTTAGAAGGAGGACCGAAATGGTTACCTGGATTTGATAAACCCATTACTTATTACGTTCCATCTATCGCAACTTCTGCATGTTTAATTTATCAAGGCAAGGAATTTCCAGATTGGAATGGTCATGCGTTAATTGCATCTTTGCGCGAACAGTCTTTAAGAAAAATTATATTTAAAGATAATAAACTGATCCAGGAAGATATTATTTTTGAAAAAAAAATAGGAAGAATAAGAGACATTAAATTAGATGAAGCAGGAAAAGTTTTATTATTAACGGACCAAGGCTTCCTGTGGTCTTTAAGTAAAAAGAATTAAATCAGCTTTGGGCTGCAAAAATTGGATGATTTTATATAAAATTGAATTACCGCTTGCTTTAAAAACAATTATGGCAGGAGTGAACCAGACCCTGATGTTGTCTTTATCCATGGCGGTGATTGCTGCTTTAATTGGTGCGGGTGGATTAGGACTAACGGTTTATGTTGGATTAGGAAGACTTGATATTGGTCAAGCCTTAGTGGGTGGAATTGGTATTGTTCTCATTGCAATTATTTTTGACCGAATTTCGCAAAAATTTATTTAATATTATTGATTAGATCGTATTCTTTTTCGGTAATCCCAAGGATACTCAAATTGCATAGCCCACAATCCCAATTGATTGGTCTTGGCATATTCTTCATCCTCAACAAATTTTGTAGAATATCTTCGGTAAGCAAAAGCATAACCATTACGAACTAGATATTTTGATAAACTTTCATTGTTCACAAAACATTCAGCTACTATTCTTTTATATCTATCGATTGTTTCTTTTTTACATGTAACCGGTTGATTATTAATTTTTTGAATTAAAGCATCTCTTGCAAGCACACCGCACAGAATATTTTTGTCTTCTTTTTTACAGACTTGTTTCATTTCAGGAGTATCAATTCCTGAAAAACGATATTTGTTCACTCCGATATGAATAGTATCGCCATCAACAACTTTAATTTTATCTTTTGCGTGAGCGGAAAAGGGAGAAAAAATAAAAAAACTAATAACAATAAGAAAATATAATATTTGTCTCATAAAATATTCATACTCTTATGTTTAAATTAGATCTATGTAATTTTTTTAAATATAATATAATCAATATATGAATAAATTTGACGATAGAGAAAAAAGTTTTGAGAAAAAGTTTGTTATAGACGAAGAGCTTAAATTTAAAATTGAAGCGAAACGTAATAAATTATTAGGCCAGTGGGTTTCGGAGATCATGGGTTATGACGAATCTCAAACGAAAGCTTATATTGAAGAAGTGATTAAAGCTGATTTTAAGCAAGCAGGTGATGATGATGTCTTTCATAAAGTGAAAGAAGATTTAGAAGGAAATAATATTAGCGACGAAGAGTTACGAAAAAAAATGGCTGAATTGTACGCCGAAGCCAAAAATTCTATTCAACAAGTAAAATAAGTTTAGATAAAACAGAGTCCATAGGGGTTTTTAGCCCCTATGGAAATACTAACTATATGAGAAATTTAAAACTGCTCTGACTCAGTCGACCCAGACATGGCAGTCGTTGATGATTGTCCGGCACTGATAATTTGAGAGATATTATCAAAGTATGATGCACCAACTTCTCTTTGATGTTTCACTGCAGTATAGCCATCTTTTTCAGCTTCAAATTCTTGTTGCTGAATCTTAGAGTACGCAGCCATTCCATCTTTTTTGTAGTTTTGTGCAAATGTGAAAACAGAATAGTTCTGTACGTGGAAACCTGCCAACGTAATGAATTGGAATTTATATCCCATATCACCAAGTTTTTGTTGGAAAGTTTGCATTTCACTTTCTGTTAAATATTTTTTCCAGTTAAAGGAAGGCGAACAATTGTACGCTAGTAATTTACCTGGGAACTTCGCATGAATAGCTTCAGCAAATTTTTTCGCTTCCGCCAAATCAGGCTTATCTGTTTCACACCAGATTAAATCACAATAAGGAGCGTACGCTAAGCCTCTTGCAATAGCTTGATCGATACCATTTTTTACATAGTAAAAACCTTCTGCAGATCTTTCGCCTGTTAAAAACGGTTTATCATTTGCATCACAGTCACTTGTAATAAGTTTAGCAGCGTTAGCATCGGTTCTAGCTAAAATTACTAATGGTACATTCATAACATTAGCAGCTAAACGAGCAGCTTTTAAATTACGAATTGCATTTTGGGTTGGAATTAAAACTTTTCCTCCCATATGACCGCATTTTTTCTCTGCAGCTAATTGATCTTCAAAGTGTACTCCAGCAGCTCCTGCTTTAATAAACTTCTTCGTAAGTTCATATACGTTTAGTGGTCCACCAAATCCTGCCTCACCATCCGCGATGATTGGCATATGATAGTCTACGCTATCTTTTGGATTCATTTTTCCTTCTAAAATTTCCATATATTGAATTTGATCTGCTCGCATTAAAGCATTAATCATATTCTCTACTAATTTAGGTGCACTATCGTATGGATACAAACTTTGATCTGGATACATTTCTCCAGCTGAATTTGCATCTGCAGCTACTTGCCAGCCTGATAGATAGATTGCGCGCAAACCTGCTTTTGCGTGTTGCACCGCATGGTTACCAGAAAGGCCACCAAGCGTATTAATATATTTTTCTGTATTTAATAATTTCCAAAGTTTTTTTGATAATTGTTTTGATACGGTATATTCGACGTTAAATGTCCCTCTAAGCTTTTCTACATCTTCTGCTGAAAAGGTAGTTTTTGTACTTTCGATTCTCTTTTTTTCTATGGTCTCTAATATTGCTTCAGCATTAGGCATTCGATGTCTCCTCATTATTAGTTTGTATGTCTTGCATTCCTGAGCCACCCCAGTCCTGATCATCTTCTCTTACGTAAATACCACGCTGTTGAAACTGGCACTCTTTCGCCACTTGCGTATTTAGCCCAAGTTTTTCCTCTAGGTATTTGGTAAATAATTCGCTTGTTTTGTTTGTCATGGTATTTCTCCTTGTTTGTTTATAAATTTACAATATTTTCAAATAATAAATTATGAAAGAAAAATGTTGATATTGCTTGTAAATTTGAAATTAAATATTGACTAATAAATTTTCAAATTGTAAATTTTGTAAATCTTATGAGTGCACAAATTGGCTTTAAAATTAAAACTGCAAGAAGAAAATTAGGATTAAATCAGCTCGAATTATCCAAAAAACTTAATATTTCTCCTAGTTATTTAAATTTAATTGAAGCAGGAAAACGAAAAGTAAGCGTAGATTTACTGATTAAAGCATCGGAAGAATTAAATTTAGATTTAAAAAAATTATCTACCAAGAACGACGCTGGATTATTGCATGATTTACAGGATCTATTGAGTGATAATTTATTTGAAGATTTAGATATAACGAATCTAGAGGTGAAAGATTTAATCGAAAGTAATCCACTTATATCAAAAGCACTGATTAGACTAGGAGATGTCTACCGAAAAAAAAATACAGAACTACATGATCAAATAGAAGTTATTTCTGGTGGTAATGTTACGAATGATAAAACTACGTTTCCTGGAGAGGCAGTTTCTGATTATTTACAAGAACACCAAAATTATTTTCCTAAATTAGAAGAGTATGCCAATAAATTATTTTCTAAAGTAAACCGCAAAGACAAAACAAGGTATGTTTTATTAGTCGAGTATTTAAAAAAAGTTCATAAAATTGAAGTAGAAGATATTGTTCCAAAGCACGAGGCTTTGTTTTCTAAAAAGTATGTTCCAGAAAAAAAGAAATTGTATTTATCGGATTATTTAACTTTAGAATCGAAAAAAATTTATTGCGCAGCTCAAATTGTCCAAATGGAATGTATGGATATTATTCATGAATATTTACAAGACTTTAATTTTCCATCTGATACAGCCAAGCAGCTAACAACAATTACGTTAATTAATTATGCAGCAGCTGCCATTTTAATGCCTTACAAATTATTTTATGAAGAGTGTAAAAAACATCGTTATGATTTAGAATTATTACAGCATACCTTTGCTGTTTCTTTTGAACAAGTTGCGCACCGTGTTACTTGTTTACAAAATCCTAAAATGAGAGGTATTCCTTTTCATATGTTACGTGCAGATATTGCAGGAAATATTTCAAAACGTCTTTCTCTATCAGGCATTCAAATTCCACGTTACGGTGGAGCTTGCCCACGTTGGAATATTCATTCTTCTTTTATGTTACCGGGAAAAATTCATTGCGCCTTATCCAAAATGCCAGATGGTGAAGTGTATGTTTGTATTGCAAGAACCATTGAAAAAGGAATTGGCAGATATGGTATCTACCGAAGTATTTTAAGTATTGGTTTGGGTTGCCAATTAAAATATGCCAAAGATTTTATTTATTCCGATACCTTAAATTTAAAAGATGAAAGTGCAGCTATCCCAATTGGTGTGAATTGCAGAACCTGCCCAAGGATGGATTGCCAGCAAAGGGCATTTCCACCCATTAACAAAAATCTTAATATCAATCTGAATAACAGAGGCGTTTCAGCTTATGTTAGTGAGAGTTCTTAAGCTATTTTTTTATTTTAAATAGATAGCCCAGTTTAAATGTTGCGGTCCAAGCGATTAGCACTAGCCCCACTAATGATTGAAGACCAGCTACAATTCTCATATTGCCCAGTGGATAAACATCACCAACACCAAGTGTGGTGTAGGTAGTGATAGAAAAGTAAAAAAAATCAACAAAATTATCTTGTAAATTACCTGCAAATAATTCTGCGGGTCCCAAATGACGAAAAGAATAAGCGTAAAATATAGCAAATAAAAAGATGTGAGCTAGATGGGAGCAGAATAAGACAAGAGAAAACTTAGCAAAGGTAAGATAATTGATACTTTTGATTTTAGCGATCGCTAAGTAATTAATCGCAATACCATGAATAATGATGCTTAAAGCAACCAATACAAAGGTAAAAAAAGAAAAGTAAAACATGAACGATTAATAATTTTTTTTCTCTGAATTAACAATATATTTTCTCATGATAGATTGATATCTGAATATTATTAATTCAAGTAAATAGTAATGCTCATGAGTGAAAAAAAAGCAGCCACAAAAAAAAGTAGTTTAATCAGTATTCTTGTAAATATTTGTTTAGGGACTGCGCAAATTATACTTGGTCTTTTCTCAGGGTCGCAAGGTTTGGTTGCGGATGGAATTCATTCTTTGTCGGATATGTTTTCTGACTTTGTTGTATTAGTTGCCAATCAACATAGTCACAAAGATCCGGATCATGATCATCCTTATGGTCATCAGCGTTATGAAACTGCTGCTTCATTATTTATTGGTGTTTCCTTAATTGCAGTTGGCGTTGGAATGTTATGGAATGTGATCACTAGTTTGCTCGAGCCTGACATGACGAGACAAGTAAAATGGATTGCGCTGTGGGTTGCCTTAGGATCCTTAGTGATTAAAGAAGGATTATTTCAGTACATGATCTATGTAGCCAAAAAAGTGAAGTCTTCTATGTTGGCTGCCAATTCTTGGCACGCAAGATCGGATGCTGCATCGTCGCTAGTGGTTGCGCTGGGAATTATTGGTGCATTGTATGGCTACCCTTTATTTGACACGATCGCTGCCTTAGTGGTTGGTTTAATTATTGTGAAAATGGGTTGGGGTTTTGCTTTGGAAGCGTTTCACGATTTAATGGACCGATCGTTATCGGATGATATGGAAAAAAAAATTATATCAATTATTTTAGCAACACCTGGAGTGAAAGGTTGCCATGATTTAAAGACAAGAAAAACTGGGGATATGATTTTAGTGGATGCGCATATTGAAGTGGATGCAAAACTTACCTTGCAAGAAGGTCATGATATTGGCGTGAATGCGAGAAACGCAGTCATGCAAGCAATGCCAGTACTAAACGTCATGACCCATATTGATCCGGTGTAACTTAGCAACCGTTAAAAAAGTTCCAATTATTCTTATCTTCAAATCGTTCTAAGCCATGTCGGTAGGGCTTAGAAAAAGGAATACGAATAAATAGATATAAGAAGATACCTGCTAAAAAAGTAGTCATAGAGTTATAATAATAAAGAAAGAGTAAAAAACCAAATTTTTATTAAACTTGTTAAAGTAATAGAACCCTCTATTATTTTATTAACTTAATATAACTATTCACTATGAGCTGGACGAACAATTCTAACACCAAAGCTATTGTGGCGATGTTAGTTGCAACCATTGCTTTATCTAGCATGACCGTGTTTGTAAAAATCATTGGTCCTGATTTTCATCCTATTCAAATTACTTTTTTACGAGCAGTGATTGTCTTGCTTGTTTTGTCTCCTTTTATTTTAAAGTCTGGTGTTAAAGAGGTCGTATCAACCAAAAAGCCAGTGCTTCATATTTTTAGAGCCTTAGCAGGAGCGGCTAGTAATATTTTATACTTTTATTGTTATCAGCGAATGTCCATTGCAGATGTAACTATCATTGGTCAAGCCGTGCCCATATTTGTTTGTATTCTTGCAACATTTTTTTTACAGGAAAAAGTTGGTTGGAGAAGATGGTTAGCTATTTCATTTGGATTTTTAGGAGTGGTTTTAGTCATTAACCCTGCTGGAAATATTCAAATTGAATCTTTTATCGCTTTGTTAGCAACATTATTATTTGCAAGTACATTTTTATTTATGAGAGTGTTAGGTAAAACAGAAAGTCCTACCACAGTTGTTTTTTACTATATGAGTATTAGTGTTATCGTAACTGGTTTAGCTCAACCTTTTTATTGGAAAAGTCTATCCAGTGATTTTTTATGGCTTATGTTAGGAGTGGGAATTTCTGCCGCGATTGGACAAATGCTTATGAGCTATTCGTTAAAAAATGCTGAAGCATCGATCATCACTCCTTTTAAATACTCAGGAATTATATGGGCAATAATTTTTGACATTGTTATTTGGGATTTGTCACCCATTGTTAGCACGATTGTTGGAGGTTTAATTATTACTTTATCTGGAATTTATATTTTTCAAAGAGAAACCAAAGCAAAAGCTAAATAAATTTATTCTTAAAACGGTAATACCAAATAACTTTAAAAATAATAATTCCTACAATTGGCATCACAATCATCGCCGTGCGAAGAGGTATAATTTCTCCCGCATATCCCAAAATCAATCCACCTAAAGTTAAAAAACCAAAAGACATCGTAGACCACCAAGTGAGAACTCTGGCACGATATGAATCGTCCACCTCTAATTGAATAATCGTTTGACTGCCAATACCAACAGAAGTCGCAGTAAATCCAGCTACCAAAAATAAAAAAGAAGAAACATAAAGATTGTTAAAAAAGACTATAAATACAGCAACGACAAATCCTGCATACAACATAGGCAAAATTACTTTTTCTGCTTTAAAACCAGCTTTTGCTCCAAAACCAACCCACATACTTCCAAGTAAAGCGCCAAGCCCAGTTGCTGCTGTAATCAGCGATAATCCAAAACTTCCATTTTTTAAAATTTCCCCTGCAATGGTAGGTTGGATCTCCAGCATACCACGTACAAAAAAACCATTCATTAAAACTAAAAACAAACATTTGAAAATAATTTCATTATTAATAGCAACTTTTCCACCTTCAATTAAACGAGTAAAAAACTTTTTATTTTCTGTCACGGATTTTTGTCGGTTATTTAATTTAATAAAAAGCAAAATCGGAATTAACGGAATATAAGTTAGTAGCGCTACCAGAAAAGTAATTTCTAAATTAAAGAGAAGAATGAGTAACCCGGCAATACTTGGACCTATAACTCTGGATGCATTAAAGGATGCAGCATTTAAACCCACGGCACTGGAAAGCATTTCACGTGGGACAACTTCAGAAATAAAAACTAATCGTACAGGATGATAGCAAGCTTGAATGACTCCTTGAATGACAGATAGTGCTGCAAGAGTGAAAAGAGTATGTGCATTTAAATGTTCTAAATACCAAATCCAAGCTCCAATGAAAAACATCAATAGTTTTAGATAAAGACTTGCCTTTCGCATATCCCATTTTTCGGCAAACACAGCAAACAGCGGACCAAAAATTCCAGCTGGTGCCATTAAAGATAAAGTGACAAAGCTTGTCCAAAACGTAGAGTGAGTTAATTCCCACGTAAGCCAACCCACACCAATTTTTTGAATCCAAGTGCCCAGTAAAGAAAGGGTGTTGGTAACAAAATAAAGTAAAAAAGTTCGATTGCTGAGAGCGTTCATTTATCGTTATTTAGATTCGAAGAGATACGGATATAGCTTTGCAAAGATTTTTTAAATACAAATTTATAGCTATAAATTTTGTCTTTAATCATCTAATGAAGATAACTGCAATTATGAATTAACAAACATATACTATAGGTTGTGCTGTTTTTTTTTGACTCTTTTGCAAACTTATAATTATGTCCTAATTGTAATTAAAAAAGGGGATATCAAAATGAATATTTTAAAAAAGATAGTTGCATTGTTGGTAATTTGTATAGTTCCATCGATTGCACATTCCAAGACACTTAAAATAGGTGTTGCGGGAGAACCTAGTTCAATAGATCCGCATTATCACAATGTTGGACCTAACAATATGTTTGCTACTAACATTTTTTCCATGTTAGTTGGACAAGATGAAAATCAGCAAACTATTCCTGATCTAGCCACTTCTTGGAAACCTATTAATGACACGACGTGGGAATTCAAATTAAGAAATGACGTTAAATGGCATGATGGAAGTAAATTTACTGCTGATGATGTTATTTTCACAGCGACAAGAGCTCCCAATGTTCCAAAATCTCCAGCTAGTTTTGGCATTTACTTAAAAGGAAAAACTTTTGTAAAAATTGACGATTATACTGTTCATGTAAAAACAGAAAAACCTTATCCTTTAATGGCTAATGATCTTAGTGTTGTTAAAATTATTTCTAAAAAGCATGGAGAGAATGCAACAACAGAAGATTACAATAGTGGAAAAGCAGCTATTGGAACAGGTCCTTACAAATTTAAGCAATATGTCAAAGGTGATAAAATAGTTTTAGAAAAAAACAGTGATTATTTTGGAAAAAAACCTGAATACGACACTGTTGAAATCAAACCTATTAAATCAGGACCAGCTAGAGTAGCAGCTTTGCTTTCAGGCGATGTAGATCTGATTGATGGTGTTCCTCCAGTGGATGTGAAAAAGTTGAAAAAAAATAAAAAAGTTCAGCTTAGTAGCGGACCGTCGAATAGAGTTATTTATCTGCATATCGATCAATTCAGAGAAAAATCTCCGCATGTAAGAGCAATTGGTGGAGGAGATATTAAAAATCCTCTGATGGATGTAAGAGTGAGAAAAGCAATTTCTCTTGCTATTAATCGTGACGCGATGGTTGCAAAAGTGATGGAAGGTCTTGCTATTCCTGCTGGCCAATTATTGCCAAAAGGATTTCATGGCGTTTCAGAAAATATGAAACCAGATCCATATGATATTAAAACTGCAAAACAATTGATGAAAGAAGCTGGGTATGGAAAAGGATTTGAATTAACCATTCATGGTCCCAATGATCGTTACATTAATGATGCAAAAATTGCAGAAGCATTAGGACAAATGCTTTCTAAAATTGGTATCAAATGTAAGATTGAAACTATGCCAAAAGCTGTTTATTTCAAACGAGCTTCCGCTGGTGGTCCAGACAAGACTCCGGAATTTAGTATGATGGTACTTGGATGGGGAGCTGGATCGGGAGAAGCTTCTTCGCCATTAAAATCTTTATTAGCAACTCATAATAAAGAAAAAGGTATGGGCGGAGCTAACCGTGGAAGACACTCGGATCCAAAAGTGGATGCTTTAATTGATAAAGCATTGGCTACAGTTGATTCTCCTGCTCGAGGAAAAATCCTTGCAGAAGCGACAGAAATAGCTGTGGGAAAAAATTACGGTATTATTCCTATTCATTATCAGGTGAATACATGGGGTGCTAAAGCTGGTTACTCTTATTTACCTCGAACAGACGAATATACTGTAGTTGCAGGTTTTCAAAAAAAATAGAACCTAACAACTTTAAAAATAACAAAACATAAAAATCCAGGAATGTATTTCCTGGATTTTTATTAAGTACAACTAAAGTCAACCTAGGTACACATGACAGTTTATATACTACAGCGGACTTTACAAAGTTTCGTAGTTCTATTTGTCATGTCTTTAATTGTTTTCTGCGGTGTCAATTTGATTGGCGATCCGATTTATATGATGATCAGCCCAGAATCAGAACCTGCAGAAATTGAAAGAGTCATTAAGGAATTTGGTTTTGATAGACCTGTTCTAGAACAGTATTGGTTTTTTTTAAAAAATGTTGCAAGTGGTGATTTTGGGCGTTCCTTTGTTCAAGGGATTCCAGCACTGCCACTCATTTTAGAAAGATTTCCTGCAACCATAGAGCTTGCAGTTTTTTCTTTATTTATCTCTTTAGTGATTGCTTTGCCTTTAGGAGTTTATGCTGGACTATATCCAGAAAGAAAATCCAGTAAAATTATTATGTCTGGATCTATTTTAGGATTTTCTATGCCAACATTCTGGGTTGGTATTATGTTAATTATGCTTTTTGCTGTAAAGTTAGATTGGCTTCCATCCACTGGCAGAGGAGAGCTTGGAACGTTTTTAGGAATTGAAAGTTCTTTATTTACCTTAAATGGCTTATCGCATATTTTTTTACCAGCTTTAAATCTTGCATCTGTTTAAACTTTCTTCCGTATTACGTTTAACGAGAGCTGGAACCAGAGAAGTAATCCTGCAAGATTATATTAAATTTGCAAGAGCGAAAGGTCTTTCTCATTCAAGAGTGATTAATGTTCATTTATTAAAAAATATTTTAATTCCTATTGTTACAGTGATCGGTCTAGAGTTTGGATCCTTAGTTGCTTTTTCTACAGTTACCGAAACAGTTTTTGCATGGCCAGGAGCAGGAAAATTAATTATCGATTCTGTTTATAATTTAGATAGACCTGTGATTGTTGCTTATCTCATTATTATTGTAGCGTTCTTTGTTTTTTTAAATTTAATTGTAGATATCCTGTATAGTTTTTTGGATCCAAGGGTACGAATTAAAGGATCTAGCGAATGACACAAAATAATAAATACGAATTATTAGCAAAAATCTGGAGTGAGTTTTCAGAAAATAAAATTGCAGTTGTTGCTTTAGTCTGTTTTAGTATTATTCTTTTTGTTGCCGTTTTCGCGTCTGTTATATCGCCAACCGATCCATATGATTTAGCAACAGTGACCATCATGAATAGCAGACTTGCTCCGATTGGAAGAGGATTTGTCAGGAAATATATATTGGTTGGGAACCGATGGTGCGGGTAGAGATATGTTATCTGCTATTTTTTATGGACTTCGAATTAGCTTAAGTGTTGGTGTTTTATCAGGTATTTTTGCCTTAATTGTTGGTACTTTTTTTGGAATTTCAGCCGCATATTTTGGCGGAAGATATGAAACTTTAGTCATGCGAATTGTTGATATTCAATTAAGCTTTCCATCCATTCTAGTCGCGCTCATTATTTTAGCAGCCTTTGGTAAAGGGGTGGACAAAACTATTTTTGCACTCGTCCTAGTACAGTGGGCTTATTACGCAAGAACAGCTAGAGCTTCTGCTTTAGTTGAGAGCAGAAAAGAATATGTGGATGCAGCAAAATGTTTGTCTTTAGGAAATTTGCGAATTATGCTCAATCACATACTTCCTAATTGCATCCCTCCTTTAATTGTTGTTGGAACGTTACAAACGGCTCATGCTATTTCTTTAGAGGCAACCTTAAGCTTTCTTGGTTTGGGTCTACCACAAACAGAACCATCGTTAGGTTTGTTGATAGGAAATGGTTTTGAATATGTTCATACAGGTGATTACTGGATAAGTATTTTTCCAGGTATTGCTTTACTGATTACAATTGTCTCTATTAATTTAGTAGGGGATCAGTTGCGCGATATGTTTAACCCTAGATTAAAACGATAAAGCATGAAACCTATTTTAGAAGTTGAAAATTTAAAAACTTACTTTTTTACAAAAGAAGGAGTTGTCAAAGCTGTGGACGACATTAGTTTTCATATTAATCCAGGTGAAATTGTTGGCCTAGTAGGAGAGTCTGGTTCAGGAAAAACGATTACTGGTTTTTCTATTTTGGGATTAATTGATTCACCAGGAAAAATAGTATCTGGAAATATAAAATTTAAAGATTTAGATTTACAAAAAATATCTGCAAAACAAATGCAGGATATTCGAGGAAATAGAATTGCAATGATTTTCCAAGATCCAATGATGACGTTAAATCCAGTGTTACGTATTGAGACACAAATGATTGAAACTATTAAAGCCCATAACAAAACTATTTCTCAACAAGACGCCTACAATACCTGTAGAGATGCATTAGGTCTGGTTGGTATTTCTTCTCCCGATGAAAGAATGAAAGCTTACCCACACCAATTTTCGGGAGGAATGAGACAACGTGTTTCCATTGCTATCGCTTTACTAAATAAACCTGATTTAATTATTGCGGATGAGCCAACGACTGCATTGGATGTTACGATTCAGGGACAAGTTATTTTTGAAATGCAAAAATTGTGTAAAGAATCTGGAACCGCGTTATTATGGGTCACGCATGACCTTGCTGTTGTTGCTGGAATTACCGATCGTATTTCTGTGATGTATGCAGGACGAATTATTGAACAAGGAACAACTGATAAAATTATTAATCAACCACTCCACCCTTATACACAAGGGTTGATCAAAAGTGTTCCGAGTAAGAATAAAAAGGGCGAAAAACTTCATCAAATTGACGGAATGGTTCCTTCCATGTTTTCCCTTCCCAAAGGTTGTGCCTTTGAAGAGCGTTGTTACTTACGATCCGAACAGTGCAAGCAAGAAGAGCCTTCCGAAACACAACATACCGATGGGCGTTTTTTACGTTGTTTGAATATAGGTAAGCAAACATGAAACATATTCTTGAAGTAAAACAAGTTACTAAAAAATTTGTAAAGTCTTTAGACAAGACTGCAAAATTTGTTAATTATTTTGGCGGCTCTTACAAGGAAGAGGTGGTGCATGCTGTTGATGATGTTTCATTTAATATTCAGTCAGGAGAAGTAGTTGGAGTAGTAGGCGAGTCTGGTTGTGGCAAATCTACTTTAGGAAGAATGATTGCTGGGATTATGCCTCTTACGAAAGGCAGTATAGCTTTTAAAGAAAAGCATTATGTTGGGTATGTTAATGATAAGTATCAACAAGATCATGCGATTGATCTTAAGATACAAATGATTTTTCAAGATCCATTCTCCTCTCTTAATCCTAGAAAAAAAGTTGTAGATATTATTTCTGAAGCACCTATTCATCATCAAATCATTTCCAATAAAGATAAAAAAAGTTTCGTTGCTGAGATATTAAATAAGGTAGGACTAAATACGGATGCAATGAATCGATATCCCCATCAATTTTCTGGAGGACAAAGACAAAGAGTTGGAATTGCAAGAGCGCTTGCTGTTTCGCCAGAAATTGTAGTTTGCGATGAATCAGTTGCGGCACTAGACGTTTCAATTCAAGCACAAATTATTAATCTTTTTTTAGATTTAAGAAAAAATATGAATCTGACCTATCTTTTTATTAGTCATGATATGGGGGTGATCGAGCATATCGCAGATCGTATTGTTGTGATGTATCTTAGGACAAGTAGTAGAAATTGCAAGCTACCAGATGAAATTATTCATCAGACGAACCATCCATACACTAAAGCATTATTAGGTGGAGTTCCAACATTAGATACAACAAGAAAAATATATGAACCGATCAAAGGTGAAATACCATCGCCCTTAAATCCACCTAGCGGATGTTATTTTCATCCACGCTGTAAATTTGCAACCGAAAAATGCAAAGTCGAAAAACCTTTATTCAAAGAAATAGCTCCCAATCATTTCTCAGCTTGTCATCTGAACGATTAAAGAGGATGAGGCTAAACGAACTGCAGTGAGACCTGGAAATAATCTTTTTGTTGGCATGATTAATACCGTTGGTTCGTAAGGAGCAAGAATAGGTTCATCACCATCATTTCCAATTAACGTTCCTTTTGCTAGATGATCAAATCCTTGCCAGTCTTTGCTAAATACAAATTTATCTGTCTTAATGGTGACTGCCATTCCAACTTTAAAAAATCGCATCTGCTCTTTATTTTTGGATTGGCTTAAATATTCCAAACCAAAATCTGGCTGCATAATGCCAGAATGCCTGATAAATCTAATGAAAGTCTCGATTGCTATTTCTTCAGAAGATTTTTCCCAGTGCTGACCACATTCTACGAGTAGTGCATTTTTTTTACTGGATGGATCAGAAAAACCATTAAAATCTCGCATTCGCATTCCTTCTTTGTGTCCAGAATCGGTAATCGTGGACATGTTCATGCCAACTGCTTTTGCAAGCTCTCTACCTTTGTCCACCATGCCAGCCATCATTAAAGGTACACAAGGTTTTTGCATGGAGTGAATATCTAATAGTAAATCTGCCTCTGCTACAATTGGCAGTACCTCATTGGCTCTTACAAATTCACAAGTTTTTTTTCTACTTGAATCTTGCAAGACACCAGGACCCCACAGTCTATTAAAATCTTCTTCCACCCATCTTGTTCGATTGGGATTTTTTGGATCAAAAGCTAAATAGGCTTCAACATTCATAAATGCTAAGGACAACTTTCCTTGGATTGGTCGGTGACTTTGTTTCATAAACCAATCGATAGCAATGGCTCCACAGGGTTCGTTACCATGGACAACGGCACTGATAAGTACATGCGGTCCAGGTTTTTTAGAGTCAAACGTGTGAATATAATCAATTCCTGTATTCCCTTTTTTATAAGGAGAAATATCAGGTCCTGTAATTTCTACTGGGTATTCGTTTGCATAATCTAATCTACTATCCGCCATGTTTATTCTCCTTGTTTTTTGCTAATCCAATTTTTTACTTCTTGTAATACAATCTTCAAGTTTTTTTTTACTGTATCAAAACCATCATTTTTTTCTCTTGTCACTTCGTCCATGTATAATTTACGGTTAATCTCCACTTGAATAGAATTTTTATGCAATGATGGATTACTATAAGCAGCTACTAACTCCACACCTTTATAGGGATCATTGACGGTTACGTCATAGCGTAAATGTTTTAAGCAGCTCACAATAACATCACGGAAATCTTTTTCTGAAGTTGTTCCATCTCGATCTCCAATCACAAAATCAGGTCGAACGGTGCCTTTTGGTTGTTCAGACATTGCAGAAGCATGGTTTTGCATCGAGTGACAATTGATATGATAAAATTTTCCAAAGCGATTATAGGTTTGGTTCATAATTCTTTGTAAAGCTTGATGATAAGGTCGGTGATACTGATTTACTCGGTGCATTAAAGTATCCGGATGAATTTTGGATGCATACATAGGTTCTCCATCTGGAGGAACGCGCAACCAAATTAAACCAATCCCTAATTTACTTTTTACACTCGGTGCAAACTGAATATCACAAACATGATTTGTATCTTCTAAGAGGTCTTCTGGAGAAAAATCTTTTTCTGATCTATTCGTATCAATATAAGATCTTGGAAATTCTGCTCGCAACATTGCTGCACCTAGTTTTTCTCCATTTTCAAAATCAAATAATTCATCCACATAAGTATCTTCTGCTTGGCGTAATTTCATAAAGTCTGCTTGATGATTGAAATCTTCAGGGTAGGTTGTTCCGCTGTGAGGCGAGTCTAGAATGAGGGGTATAGACTGATTATTTTCACCAAAAATGGTTATATTTTTTTCACTCATAAAAAAATTCAATTGAATCTTATACTTAGGTTGATTACATCTCTAATCCATGGCTATAAAAAAAGAAATAGAATTGTTAATTCCAGAAATGGAGCAATGGAGACATCATATTCATCAACACCCAGAAATTGCCTTTGAAGAAAAAGAAACATCCGATTTTATTGCAAAAAAATTAGAGTCCTTTGGTATTGAAGTGCACCGTGGATTGGGTGGCACTGGTTTGGTTGGAGTTATTCACGGAAAAGATAATGGAGCTAGCAATAAATCTGTTGGAATTCGAGCGGATATTGATGCTTTGCCCATGACAGAAAAAACAAACCTTCCATACTCATCAAGAAATGAAGGAAGAATGCATGCATGTGGACATGATGGACATACCACCATGTTACTAGGTGCAGCTCATTACTTAGCAAAGACAAGAAATTTTTACGGAACGGTGTATTGTATTTTCCAACCTGCCGAAGAAGGTGGAAATGCTGGCGCCAAAGCCATGATTGAAGATGGTTTGTTTAAAAAATTTAAAATTGATAGTGTCTGGGGTATTCACAATTGGCCAGGTTTGCCTGTTGGTCACTTAGTGTCTCATAAAGGTTTAGTTCAAGCTGGTGGAGATATTTTTATTTTAACAATTACAGGTAGAGGTGGACACGCTGCTCAACCACATCACAATCATGATCCAATGGTTGCTGCGGGTTTGGTTATTACTAGTTTGCAAACAATTATTTCTCGTCAGTTAGATCCTTTTGATCATACCGTTATCTCTTTGACTAAAATTGAAGGCGGATCTGCTTTTAATGTGATTCCAGATGTGATTACCATCGGGGGTACTTGCAGAACGACGAACAATGAAACAAGAGACCGAATGTTAAAGCAAATAAAAAAAGTTGCATCGGACGCTGCAGCTATTCACGATTGCACGGTAGAAATGGAAATAAGACCTGGCTATCCACCAACTGTAAACAATCCAGAAAAAGCAGAAGTAGCATCTAATGTTTTTGAAAGTACCTTTGGTAAAGAAAAAATTTTAACAGATCAAACGCCAAGTATGGGATCTGAGGATTTTTCTTATATGCTGCAAGAAAGACCTGGCGCTTATATTTGGTTAGGAAATGGAGAGGATTCAGAAAACCTTCACAGTGTTCATTATAATTTTAATGATAAGTTGTTACCGATCGGTGCTCATTACTGGGCAACGTTATCCGAGACTTTATTAGCTAATAACTAAATAATATTTAAAACATTATCTTAACGTTTTTTAAGATTCTTGATTATCTAAAAGTAATAGTGCATGAGTTAGAACACTAGCACCGTTTATCGCATCTTTTATAGTTATATTCTCTTCTGGACAGTGACTTCGTCCATCAAAACAAGGAATAAAAATCATCCCAGCAGGGCAAAGACTTGCCATGTATCCAGCATCGTGCCCAGCTCCACTTTTTATTTTCATCCAACTTAAACCTAGCGAAGTAGCAGAATTAGCTACTTTATTAATGACAGTATCTGCAAAGAAAATTGGATTAGAAACGCTTAAGGGCTGATATTTAATTTGTAATTGTTCTTGCTTATCAATCTTAATTTTTGACCATTTTATCATCGTATTGAGAAAATTATTTAATCTTTTCTTGTTGTCGCTACGTATTTCTAAAGACAAACGTACTTCGCCCGGAACTACATTAGTAGCATTGGGTAAAACAGATAATTTTCCAACGGTTGCAACTAGATGACCTTGAGTTCGTTGAAAAGTTTTAGCTAAGGAGTTTACTTTTTCTATGAATTTGGATGCACCTACAAGCGCATCCTGACGAAGATGCATGGGTGTAGTCCCAGAATGATCGGCACGGCCAGAGATTGTAATTTCATATCGAAGAATTCCTACAATATTAGTTACGACACCAATTTGTTTATTCGAAGTTTCAATAATCCGTCCTTGTTCAATATGTAATTCTAGATAAGCAGTTAATTCATTTTTACTACGAAGGGGAGCATTAAGTTTTTTTGGATTTCCACCGATGCGTTTAATAGCTTGTCCGAGATTTTCACCAGAGGTATTGGTAAATTGTAAATCTTTGTTTGAAAGATTGCCAGACATAGCTCTGCTTCCGATACAAGAAATGCCATAATCACTAGTTTCTTCTGATAGAAAATCTATGATCTCAAGTGTATGGTTAAGTTGAATACCACTTTCATAAATTGATTGAGCAGCTTCAAGTGCAGCCACAACACCAAGCATTCCATCGTATCTGCCCCCACCCATAACCGTATCAATGTGACTACCGCTAGCAATAATACCGAGTTTAGAATTCGATCCTTTGATGGTTCCAATAAGGTTACCACCAGCATCTAAGCGTATAACTAAACCAGCTGACTTCATTTCCTTTATTAACCATTTCCTTGCGGATGCATAATCGTCAGTGAATGCGCGCCGTGTCCAAGGGCGTTCTGGTATAGTAAATTTTGAAAGTTTATCTAATCTTTGCTGAACTCGTTTTTTATTAATTTTAATAGAACTACGAATCTTTTTATCTAATGGCCGAATCATAAAATAATAAGTTATGTAAAGTTAATAAATTTGCTTTGATATTTTTGTTAAAACTAAATTTTATAGTTTTGTGCTAGGTGAGTTTTTAAAAAAATATATTTCACTTTAAATAAGTTTTTCATATTTGATGCTATCATATTTTTTACAAAAACAACACTTACAATTTCATCTGATAAACAAATGATTTATTGTTAGTTTTGACTATTAATAATTAACAATTAACAATTAACAATTAATTCAACAACCCCCTAGTGAAGTCCAATTATGTTTGTCTTCATATCGTTCTAATTCATTTTTGTAAGGGGGAGCAAATAAGCATCGGATGATGACGCACAACAATAATCCAAGAAGATACCATGTCATACAATCTACTTTATATTCAAATATGAAAAAAAAAAACCCTAGATTTTAAGTCTAGGGTTTTTTTGGGAGAGCAATAAACGATTAGAACGATTTTGATAACGATAGAACTAAAAATTCATCTTTTTGATTGGTAGCTGCAGATTTGCCAGCATCCCAGTCAGCATCTGTATAAGCCAGGCTAAATTCAATTCCTGAATATTCTTTGGTTACTGCTACGGTGTAATATTCTCTAGATTTTTCATAATCACCATACGTTAAAGATATAAAATCGTAGCTTGCAGATATTTCGCTATAAGAACCATTTGCAGCAGTATTATCACCACCTTTTGTATCGCTTTCTGCATACTTTAATCCAAAGGAGTAAGGTTTATCTTCTGGTGCATAACTAGCTCCAATATAAAATTCTCCAAAGTTTGTTCCATCATCTCCACCTTGGTAGTAATAAGAAATATAACCAAGATCAAAACTTATATCGCCAAAGGATGGAGCAATTCCTCCATAAAAATCAACTTCCTGACCGTTAGCCCAATCAGCAGAAGCTGTCCATGTTCCTACATAGATATTAAGCGGAAGAGATACATCCATTCCAGCCATAGGCGTTCCATCACCTGAATTTTGGTCTTCACCCCTCCACTGATAGTTAGACATGTAGCCAGCGTTAAATGATATTTCTGCAGCTCCTATTTTAATTGGTTCAGCTGCAACATGAGAAGTTGAGACTGATGCCAAGAGTAACAAACTCGCACTTAAACTTAATATTTTATTTTTCATAGTTTCTCCTAAATTGAAACTATCTTTAATGATTTAAGTAAAAATTTGTAATGTTACTAATGACGTACAGACCTGATTGAATTGGATATCTAAAATTTAGATAGATAGTGAAAATTATTTAAGTGAGTCTATTTTGTTAAAAAATTCTTTGGTGATGGATAATAGTGCCTGTCCTTCTTTGGTCAGCTTAATACCCCTGATATCTCTGACAAAAACTTTAAAACCTGCTTTCTTTTCTAAATAAATAATATCCCTGCTTAAAGCTGATTGTGATTTTTTTAAATTTTTAGAGGCTTCTGTAAAGCTGTTAAAATTAGCTATTTTATTAAAAACTTGTAACCGTCTCCAGTCCATAAGCAAAATGCATAATTATTAATTCCATTTGATAGTAATTTTTTATGGAAGATTGGATATTGATATTAATACATAGCTGTTATGAAAAATATTAAAGCAATTGCTTACATTCGTATTTTAAAAGTGGCATTCTTAGTTATTTAGTATGTTTCCCATGCCAATTTGATACGGTGTGAACGACTAAAAAAATTATTCTTTCTTTATTTATTAATTTTTTTCTTACAATTTAACCAAGAAATGCTCGTGGAACCACAGACGGCCATCATACTTTTTGCTTTAGGAATACCTATAACCATTTTATTTATGGTTTTTTTAATTTGGCTGGAAACTCCAACAAAAGAAAAATAAATCATGTTTCGCGTGGAAATTACAACCGCGAAAGGTTGCCAAGTTAAAACAATAGCAGAAGAAGAAATTAAGAAATTACTTTGTGATAAGTTGGCGCAAATGTTGAAAAATAAGAATCTGGCTAGCACCACATTGTATCGAAGAAATGAAGTCGTGTATAAATTTAGCTATCATAGCGAAGTTCCTACTACCAAATAATAGGAGTGGTACTTGCATCAGCGGGTATTAATTTAGTAATTACTGTATAAATTTTAAAGATAAGTATTTGTTGTTTCTAAAACGTTAATATTAGAAACAGAATACGATTGGTTTAACGCAAGTCCATTTCTTGCAATTAATAAAATCATTTCTGGATAGCTTAGATCTAAATTAAGGCGGCAAGCTCGATAGAAATATCCTTTTCTCAAGCCCGGCATTAAATTAGCTTCAATAAAATAAGCTTCTCCTCGTTCATTCATTTTAATATCTATTCTTCCTAATGATTTTCCTCCTAAGGCTGCAAATGCTTTTTTTGCCAAAATAGAAAGTTGATTAAAAATTTTACTATTTGTTACTGCTATTACTTTTTCCTCATCTAGTTTTTTTATATTGTAATCTAATATACAGTGACCGTTATTATTTTTAGGTACAATAATTTCAATAGGCATAGCTTTAATATTTCCTGTCAGACTATCTTCTAAAATAGCAACACTGTATTCTTTTCCTGAAAGATACGTTTCTACTAAGGATGAAGATTTTTGTTTATTTTTTATATCCAAAACTTTAGCTGTAAAACTTGTAAAGTCATAAACAACGGAATTGCAATCGACCCCTCTACTATCGCCACCTGTGACAGGTTTAATAAATAAAGGAAAAGCAATAGGCAAGGCTGCTTCGGAAGTATGCTCGCCTGGTTCAGTGGTGAAAAAACTTGCCGTTTTAACCTTAGCTTGTTGTATAATTTCTTTTGCTCTGCTTTTGTCATGTTCATTTTGTAAAGCTTGTCTTCCTGAAGCCATGTAAGCAATGCCATGTATTTCAAGATAATCATTTAACCAGATCGTTCGGTCGTTAAAATCAAAGTACTTCACACCAGAAAAAACTAAATCAGGCTTTCGTTGCGCCAATCGCTTAAGGTCATTTTCTGTTTTAATATTTGTAATAATGACATTGGCGTATGCGCTTTGTAAAATTTTAAGAATGGCATGCTCATCCCACACAATGGCAACATTCTTCTGATTGCGTTGCAGATTGCGTGGTTTGGGAACAATTAGAATTTCAATTTTTTTATTAATTTTGTTTAACGCTGGGTATTTTCTGTGAAATGGTAAAATTGCGTTTGGTGTACTTGCTAGAGATACAATATTTTTAAGTTTCAAAAGGTGGCCTTTCTTAATTATGCACAAGGTTGCATCCAGGGAAATCCCAAAGGATGATACAGTCTTTTAGATTAGCATTTGCCAAATAATACTTACCAAGGCTTGAAGACGAATGAATTTTAAATGGTAGTATCTAAAAAAACTAATCTACCATGTCCTAATGGGGATAACTATATAAATAAAAAAAATCGACTAAATAAGTTCATTTCACGCCAATATATCTAAGAATATAATTTAATCATTAAGCTACCTACAAAAATAAAAATAGCCGAAATAATCCTGATGGTACCAAGCTTCTCTTTCAGGACAAACACGCCATATAACGATGCAAGTAAAATACTACACTCTCTTAGCGCTGCAACGGTTGCAACTTTAGTTAAGGTAAATGCATATACGGCAGGATAGTAAGAATACAAGACTGAGTATTCCAGCGCTAATAATTGGTTTGATTTCTTGTTCTAACGATAGCATAGATCAAATTTTTCTTTTCTAAAAAAAATCATAAAAGCTAAGTTGAAAACAATGCCATCTAAAGCAAAATAATAAGTAAGATAAGTCAAAGGTTCAGAAATCCTCACTCCCTTAGCATCATTAATAGTGTAAGCGGCAATGGTTAAAGCAACCAGCACAGCAAAACCAAGACCTGCGAAATTAATTTCTTTAAATTTTTGATTGGCAAAAACCAGAAGCAAAATGCCAAAACAAATAGACAATACTGCTAATTCATTTTGTAACGTTAGCTCTTCATTAAAAATAAAAGGAGTGGCAAACAAAATAATTAAAGAAGGCAGACCTCGTGCAACGGGATAAGCATACGAAAGATCGGATCTTTCGTGCATGCTACATAAAAACAATTTATACAAAACATGGATAATCAAAGTTCCAGCAAAATAAGGGTAGGCTGCTGTTGGTAGCGGATCTAAAAAAAAGGTAACGGGAATTAACAGTACACTTCCAACTAAGGTTAAGGCTCGTGGTGAAAATAATTTTATTGTTCGATCGTTTTATTAAAATATTCCAGCTCACATGGCTAACAGCAGAAAGCAGAATTAAGAAAAAAACAAAGTTCGACAAAGTATTAATGCAAAGGTTGTATCTTCGATCTATATACTTTTTTCTTACTTTGAATATATTTTTTTAGTGGCCGTGTTTGCTAAGTTTTATCTGATGTTGGTATACATCTTCAGGCCAAAATGATTTCATGTAGGCAAGAACATGATCAATGTCTGTATCGCTTAACACTTTTGCAAAACCCATCATTTTGCCTTTATAATTTTTTATCATATTTGCATAACCATACTTAATAACATCATGTAGCATCGCATCGGAATGATGCCAGGCGTGACCCGTTCCATTCAAGGGTGGAGCCAATCGGTGGCCATCTGCATCTAGTTTGGTTTTCCAATTGGTTTGTCCAACCAAATTGGGTTGGTGACATGCTACACAGTTTTGATTGTACAATTTTTGACCAAGCGCTATCGCTTCCTTATTATCTCTGGTGATGGGAAAGTGATTATTTGCGTGCACTTCAGAAAAGAACAAAACAAAAGCAGCTATAAATAATAAAAATTTTTTCATTAAATAAATTGTATAGTAATATGAATATCATTTAAACTTTAGAAGACATAATCGATGACGCCTCAACAGTTTTTACTTTTACTAGGTTGCGCTATGCTAGGAATGGCTTTTGCTAAAAAGGCAGAAGACCAACAAAACAAATATATTAAAATAGCGCTGTACTCTTTTGGAACCGGTTTTGTTTTAGCTTCTATATTTTGGAAGTAATTGATCTACTAATAATTTAGAAATGGTGATTGCACCCTTGGATGGAGAGGTAATGGGAGTGCAGGATAAAAAAATAAAAGCTAACGCAGAAGCTTATTTTAATATTAGTGCAAGAATTAAACATGCAGGGGGATTAGAAACAGATTACCAGCATTTAGATAAGGTATTCGTACAAGGAGGTGATAAAGTAAAAAGAGGAATGGTCATTGGCACCAAAGGATTGTTATTCATTGTTTCGTAAAAAAATTATTACTGATTTCTAATTAAAGGATATACTTTTGGATTTAGGTAACGAATGTTAGTGAGCATAATGAGTATTAACGTTACTACTCCGATAGATCCTGCAAGATAAAATAAAATAGATATATCTAAAAGCCATACTAAATTAAAAATAGTTTCAATAATAAATTTCGATCCTAGGATTGCAAAAAGACAAGCAATCAGAATAACTGAACTAAAGATAATCAGAAACTCGATGACAGAGGATAAGATAACCTCTCTTTGCGAGAAGCCTAAAATTTTAAAAATTAAATTTTGAAATTCTTTTATTTTTCCCTGCACCATAATTGCACTAGAAATAACAATGAGGCCTATGATGACGGTGACAGCAGATATGAGGAGGACGGCAATAAAAATTTGATTAAGAATAGCAGTCACTTTATTTAAGTAATCAGCAATTTTGATCATGGATAAACTAGGTAATGCATCTAACATCCTGCTTTCTTGAAATTGTTTTGGATCCGTAAATTTAGCAGTGGCTAAAAATTCATGAGGAATGTTTTTGGCAAAGGATGGATTAAATAACATGGCAAAATTAATATTTAAATCTCGGTAATCGACTGCACGAAAATTAATAATGGTTCCTGTAATCTCTCTGCCGTACATATTTAAAGTAAAGGTATCCCCTAGACGAATACCAAAGTCCCTTGCAACTTTTGCGTCCAGTGAAATTTGTAATTGGTCTGACCGATTTATATCCCACCATGTACCTGCCACAATAGGATTGTCTTCTGGAGTAACATCCGCCCACGATGATCGACGCTCACGACTAATCACCCAATAACTATCATTGCTAGGTTGAATGTAGGTATTCGGATCGATGCCATTAATCTTTGTAATTGCGGAAGAAATAATAGGAACTACCTCAAGCTTGACCGAAGGATCCATACTTATAATAGTCTTTTGAAATATATTTTTATCCTCTTGTTGTATCCCAAGAAAAAAATAATCAGGCGCAATGGCTGGAATCGATTTAGCAATCTCTCGTTTAAAATTAGTTCCAACTAAAGCCAAAGTTAACAACAAAGTGACGCCTAGTCCTAAAGACATAATCGTAATCGGTGTAATGCTTTTTGCTTGCGTAATATTTTTCACCGATGTTTTAAGAGAAATATTAGAACTAGTCTGAAACATTTTTAATCCTGCAATCATGAATTTGGACAATCCAAAAAAAATCAGTAAACAAAGTAAAAACGCTGCAAAGTAACCAAGGCTATATAGAGGTCTTGCCGATCCCAGGGTAAATAAAAGAACTAAAGCAACGAAGACGATGCAGCTTACGCCAACCGATCGTTTGGAATAATAAAATTCTAAATTTTGAAATACATTACGAAATAAATTCGATGCTTTGACTTGATCAATGGCATTAAGAGTTGGGATAGAAAAAAGAATAAGTACTAATAATCCAACTAAGAAAATTTTACTAAAGTTCACAAAGGAAAAATCAGCATCAATGGCTAAACCCAATCCTTGAGAAAGATAACTGCTAACGATAGGAATAATTAAAAAGCTAGAAGCGTAAGCGAGGATACTAATGATTAATAATAAACATAATAATTGAACATAATAGACTGCTTTGATGTGGATGGAGGGAAAGCCCAAAGCTTTTTGTACCGCAATCGACATATTATTCTGATTTAAAAAAGACATTAAGGTATTCGCAATCCCAATCCCTGCAATCAGCATGGCACTGATAGAAACAAGCGATAAGAATTGAGAAAAATTATTAATAACTCGTTTCAGACCACTTGCAGAATTTTCTGGATAACGAAGTATGACTTTTTTATCGTTGGCAAAAATGGTTTGAATTTTAAGTCTGTTAGTTGCAATGTTATCTTGTTCTGGAAAACGAACTTTGTATTCATGGTTTAAAAAACTGCCCATGGTATTCAGCTTCATTAACTCTAAGGTTTGTTTTCCGGTAAGGGCAAAATCGCCAAAAGCAATAAATCCACTGACATCAGGAACAGCACGCACTATGCCAATGATTGTGAATAATTGATCTTGAACCTTAATAGTTTCCCCTAACGTTAATTGTAATGTTTTAAAAATATTTTCATTGACCAATATCGTCCTGTCTTCTTTTTGCATTCGTTGTAAAGCATTGGCAGGCTCCACCTGAACCGAACCATACAAAGGATACAGCTCATCCACGGTTTTCACTCTAGTAAAAAGAGAGGAATTATTCGTTCTTTGGTAGGTAGATAGCATGGTACTAAATTCCACCATTTGTGAGACTGTAGCAAAGGTTCGTACTTGATCTAATAGAGCTTGATCACCAGGATCTCGGTTATAATCTATTTCAACATCACCACCTAGCAATGCTCTTGCATTATTATTTAATTCTTTTTGCAAACTATCTTCAATGGTGAGGATGGAACTTAAAATAAATAAACTAATCAATAAGGTAATTATAATACTTGAGATTTTTTTATAATTTCTTGCAAGATCGCGGCAAGCGTATTGGATAATTAAAGATGGTTGAATAAAGCTAGATGATTTTGCCATCTTGAATTTGGATACTTCGTTTTGCTTGTTTGGCTAATTGCTTATCGTGGGTCACCATCATTAAAGAAGATCCTTCTTCTTTAGCGTATTGAAATAAAATATTCGCAATCATTTTAGAATTTTCGCTGTCTAAATTTCCCGTCGGCTCATCTGCTAAAATCAACGATGGTTTCATAGCGATGGCTCTAGCAATGGCTACACGCTGTTGTTCTCCACCTGATAATTGGGATGGCAAATTGTGTAAACGGTGCTTTAAACCAAAGCGTTCTAGTAAATGTTTCGCTTGCGTTATGGGTTGAGGCAATCGATTTAACTCTAGGGTTAAAGCAACATTCTCTAAAGCCGTGTAATTAGGAATAAGATAAAAAGATTGAAAAATAATTCCTATTTTCCTTCTTCTAATGTCAGAGACTGCATCCTCAGACATGGTACTAATATCTTCTCCTTCAAAGAAAATATTTCCTGAACTAGCTTTTTCTAGTCCAGCAATCAGCATAATCAGGCTAGTTTTGCCTGAACCACTCTCACCAACAATAGATATCGTTTCCTGTGCTTTGGTTTCAAGGTCAATATCACGCAACACTTTGATCGCTTTGTTGCCAGTTTGGTATTTTAGATTTACCTTTTTTAATTTAAGAAGAGTGCTCATGATTAAAACTGTACTTATTAAAATTACGATACTGTGTCTACTGTGCATAAAAGCATCAGCGGTAGAGAAGGTAGTCTTATTTGGTGACAGTTTAATGGCAGGGTATGGTTTACCTGCTGAACAACATTTGTCTGTTATCTTAGAAGAGCAGTTACAAGCAAAGGGTTATAAGATTCAAATTATCAACGGTAGTGTATCTGGAAGTACCTCCGCTGGTGGATTAAATCGCATTGCATGGACATTGCAAGAGCCAGGCATTGATCTTCTGATTATAGGTTTAGGTGCAAATGATATGTTACGTGGCATTAACCCTAAGGAAACAAAATCGAACTTAGAAAAAATTATTCAACAAACACAAAAGAAGAATATACCGATTATTCTTGCTGGCATGGTTGCACCTACTACGCATGGTCTTGCTTATAAAAAAGAATTTGATGCTATTTTTCCAGCATTAGCCAAGACCTACAATCTTCCGCTTATTCCATTTTTGTTAGAGGGTGTTGCTATGCAGCCTCAATATAACCAAGCCGATGGTATTCATCCCAATGTTGCAGGAGCTAAATTAGTTAGTTTATTGTTAGAAAAAAATATTATTAAATTAATTTCTAAAAATTAAACATGACATATAAATATTTTTTTTTTATAACAATGTATAAACAAGTCTGTTTAAATAAGATTGTGTTAATATAATACTTACTCATTATGTATGATTTATTAATTAAAAATGCTGAAGTTTTTTATCAAGATAATGTTCAAAAATTAGATATAGGAATTGTTAATTCAAAAATTGTAAAAATAGAAAAAAATATCAATGAATCAGAATCTGCCGAGATTGTTAATGCTCAAAATTTATTAGCATTACCAGGTGGTATTGATAGTCATGTGCATATATCACAGCCATCAGGTCCAGATGTTGAAATGGCTGATGATTTTACATCCGCAACTAAAGCTGCTGCTGCTGGCGGAAATACTTTTGTAATACCATTTGCACTTCAAAACAGAGGTGAATCAATCAGAACTGTAGTTCAAAATTATCATAAATTAGCAGATGGTAATTGTTATATAGACTATGCTTTTCATCTGATTATTTCAGATACTAATCCAAAAATTTTAGGACAAGAATTGCCAGCTTTAATTAAAGATGGCTACACATCATTAAAAATATTTATGACATACGACGACTTAGTGCTTCAAGATTTAGAAATTCTTAAAATTATGAATACTGCAAAAGAGCATCAAGCATTAGTTATGGTTCATGCTGAAGGTTATGATGCGATTAGATTTTTAACCGATGAAGCTGAAAGAAAAGGAAATATTGCTCCTTATTATCATGCCGAAACTAGACCAGATATTGTGGAAAGAGAAGCTGTGCACCGAGCCATTAGTCATGCAGAGATTGTTGGAATTCCGTTAATGATTGTTCATGTATCTTCTGAAATTGCTTTAGAACAAATTAGATGGGCCAAGGAAAAAAGAAAACTTCCTATTTATGCTGAAACTTGCACTCAATATATCACATTAACAAAAGACGACTTAAAGGGACTTAATATGGATATGACAGGAGCAAAATATGTTTGTAGTCCACCACCTAGAGATGAGCAATCTCAAAAAGCTATTTGGAAAGGTCTTCAAGAAAATATTTTCAGTGTATTTTCAAGTGATCATTGTCCATTTAAATATAATGACAACAAAGGCAAGTTAAATCCGAAAGCAAAAACATCATTTCGGTGGGTACCAAATGGTATTCCAGGAATTGAAACCAGGCTACCTATATTCTTTTCAGAAGGAGTTTCAAAAAAAAGAATATCCCTTAAGCAATTTGTAGATTTAACATCTACTAATCATGCCAAAATCTATGGTTTATGGCCTCATAAAGGATCTATTGAAGTTGGATTTGATGCGGATATTGTTTTATGGGATCCAAATAAAAAAGTTACCATTGCTCAGAAAAATTTACATCATGGTTCTGATTATACTCCGTGGGAGGGATTTGAGGTTACGGGAGTGCCAATTACAACTATTTCAAATGGTACAGTAGTTTATTCTAATGGAAAATTTTTAACAAAACCAAAAGGCAAGTTTGTAAATAGAGGCGTTTCATCGTTAATTGAGCATTAATGAAAACTCTCGTCCTTAATGCAAATTCAGATAAAAAAATTAATCACATTATTTTAGGCAGAATTAATACCATCTTTCCAAAATTTAAAAAATATTTTGTTGTTAAATTTTTAAAAAATGCTCCTAAATCAATACAAGGAGTTAAAGATGGATTGATAGCTAAATCTGAAATGATTAAATTTTTTAATAAAAAAGAAAATAAAAAATTTGATAATTATATTTTATGTTGTTTTGATGATATAGCCCTTGAAGAAATTCGATCAATTGTAAACAAACCTGTTTTTTCTCTTTGTCAATCATCTTTATTTTACTGTCAGCTCGTTGATGGCAAAAGTGCTATTTTAACAATAAATAAAAATTCAGTCCCAGTTATTAAAAAGTTACTTAAAAAATATAAAGCTTATCATGTGAAAGTAAATTCATTAAATTTAGATATTAGTAATATTTATGATAAAAATTTTTTTAATAATTTACAAAATCAAATTTCCCAATTGATAGCTAAATCTAATATTCAAAATGTTATTCTAGGCTCTACAGGACTAACGAAGTATAAAGAGCAACTACAAAAAAAATTTAATTTAAATTTTATTGATGGGTTAGAGTGTTCGTTGTATCTATCTAGAATTAAGGTATGAGAAATAATCACAAACGAGATTTAATGGGTTATGGTAAAAACCAACCTAAAGTTAAATGGCCAAATAACGCTAAATTAGCACTACAGTTCGTTTTGAATTACGAAGAAGGTGCAGAGAGTTGTGTGTTAAATGGAGATACTTACTCAGAAGTTTTAAATTCAGAACTGATTAATCTTACTCCTATAAAAGGAAGACATATGAACATGGAAAGTATCTATGAGTATGGATCAAGAAGAGGTTTTTGGAGAATTTATGATTTATTTCAAAAAAATAAAATACCTTTTACAGTGTATGCCGTAGCTAATGCACTCCAGCAAAATCCAGATGTTTGTGATGCATTAAAAAAAGATAGTATTGAAATTGCCTGTCATGGCTTAAAGTGGATCAATTACCAACATGTAGCAAAAAAAATAGAACAAAGACACATGTTGCAAGCTATTCAGATATTAAAAAACATTTTTGGGAAAAGACCACTCGGTTGGTATACAGGAAGATGTAGTCCCAATACTTTAGATTTGGTCATGCAAGAAAAAGGATTTCTGTATTCAAGCGATAGTTATGCTGACGATATTCCTTACTGGCATTATCAAGGTAAAAATAAAATTTTAATTATTCCTTATACGTTTGATAATAATGATGGAAAATTTGTTACAGAAGAGGGTTTTATTAAATCATCAGATTTTTTTGAGTATCTCAAGGATAGTTTTGATTATTTGTATAAAGAAGGTAGTACATTTCCTAAAATGATGTCAGTCGGATTGCATTGTAGAATAATTGGTAGGCCTGGAAGAATAGTGGCATTAGAAAATTTTATTAAATATGTAAAAAAATTTAAAGATATATGGATTTGTAAACGTATCGATATTGCCAAACATTGGATTAAACATTATTCATCTTAAATGAAAAAAGAAAAAATTATATTTAAAAATAATATTATAGATTTAGCTCAACCACGACTTGGTTCAAAAATTGTTTATTGCACAGATGATTTTTTTGCAAAAGCCTCTAGAATTATCAGTCCTAATCCTCCAGTTTTTATTCCCAATAAATTTGATCAAAACGGAAAATGGATGGATGGATGGGAAAGTAGAAGAAAAAGAACAAAAGGAAATGATTATTTAGTTTTAAAACTTGGTAGGGCAGGTAAAATTAGAAAAGTGTTAGTGGATACATCGCATTTCTCAGGTAATCAACCTGACAAAATTTCGATCCTAGCTACAAACGATGTAAATTTTAAACAAGCTCGTTGGATTAATTTGGTAAATCCAATAAAAGTAAAACCTAATGCAAAGCATTATTATACAATTAAAAGTAATCAAACATTTAAATTTATTAAATTAAATATTTTTCCAGACGGAGGAGTAGCTAGGCTTAAAGTATTTGGAGAAATAGATACGCAGCTATTAAACATTAATAAAAAGAAAATAATAAATTTAGCTTCTCTAGAAAATGGCGCTTCTATTTTTGCCTGTAATAATGAGCATTTTGGCCAATCAGAAAATATTTTAGCCAAAGGTAAAGCAAAAAATATGGGAGATGGGTGGGAAACAAGAAGAAGAAGAGGAGCAGAAGGCCATGATTGGATAATTATAAAATGCTTACAAGGATCAGTGAAACAATTTGAGATATCAACTCATCATTTTAAAGGAAATTATCCCAATCAATTTTCTTTAGAGGGAATTCATTGTAAGGTAAGTTCAAAAAAAATATCTAAAATATTATTGAATCCAAAAAATTGGAGTAATTTAATTTCGAAGAGTTATCTAAAAGCTCATCAAGTGCACAAGTTTGTATTGAAAAAAAAATTAATCATTAATTATTTAAAATTAAATATCTATCCTGATGGAGGCGTTTCTAGAATTAAGGTGCTAGGTACACATCAATAATGCTTATTAAGCCAGTTTTAATCAATAGCAAGAATTTCAAACCTTTTGGAACCATAATTTCCACTAAGAATAAAAAGAGCAAGGTAATCAATAGTGGATTTGCAATTAAATATCAAAATATAATTAATCTAAATTTATTTTCTACCAAAGGATCTCCCATAGTTAATATTTTTAAAGCCAAACCAAGATCTTTCCCTTTGTTAATTGATAAACTTGAAATGCACCCTCTTAGTAGCCAAGCATTTATTCCATTGGAAAGAGAGTCTTTTATATGCTGCGTTGGATCTGGCAGAGATAAACCAACGATAAAAAGTATTAAAGCTTTTCTTGTACCTAAAGATCATGGAATTATTTACAATAAAAAAACATGGCACTTTCCTTTGATCTCAGTAAAAAAAATGAATTTTTTAGTCTTTGACAGAATAGGCAAAGGAAAGAATTTAGTTGAATATTTTTTTGATCAAAAAATTCAATTAAAAAAATAATGAAAGGTGTTATTAATCTTGATATTAGTAGCGCAACACCAAGAATTAATAAAATATTTCAATCAAGTTTATCAAGAGTATTTTTTCCATCAGATCAGGACGCTAAAGTCTTAAATTGTATTTATATAAATCAGGCAGGGGGAATTCATGAAGAGGATACATTTACAAATAATATTAACATAAGTAATAATGCACATGTTAAATTCACCTCACAAGCGGCAGAGAAAGTTTATTTTTCACATAAAAAATCATCAATAATTGACAATAATTTTTTTATAAAAGAAAAAAGTCACTTTAGTTATTTACCGCAAGAATTAATTTTTTTTAATCAGTCTAAATTAAAAAAAAAAAACACGATTTACCTAGATGAAGAATCTTCCTTATTACTTGCTGAACAATTTGTTATGGGTAGAGAGTTTTTTAATGAAAAAATAAATAATATTTATTTTGAAGATATAACAAAAATTATTGTTAATAAAAAAATATTATATTCCGATCAAAGTTTAATCAACGATATAAAAAAATTTACAAAATTTAATATATTTTTGAAACGTACACAAAGTTTTGCCAATCTTTTATTTTTTAAAAAAAATATAAAAAATTTAGACTTAAATATGAACAAATTCTTTCCTGAGAAAGATTTTTCTGGTTATAGCTACCCTACAAACTCATTACTGGTATGCAAGTTTGTGGATAATAATACACTTAAACTTAAACTAAAATTATATAAATTAATTAATTATTTAGGATCCAAGGTTGTAAAAAAAAGAGACTATTTGCACAAAAATATGTATTTTTGATTTATGAAATTAACTAATAGAGAAAAAGATAAATTGTTAATTAGTCTAGCTGCTATGGTGGCTCAGAATAGGAAAAAAAAGAAGATTAAGCTTAACTATCCTGAGTGTGTAGCGATTATATCAGATTATGTTGTTGAGGGAGCAAGACAAGGAAAAACAGTTGCTCAACTTATGTCGGAAGGAACTAATATTATCAAAAAAAGTGAAGTGATGGACGGTGTGGATGCAATGATCCAAGAAGTGCAAGTGGAAGCTACATTTCCAGATGGAACTAAATTAGTAACAATTCATAAGCCTATAAGATAATTTATGAAACCTGGTGAATTTATTTTACGAAAAGAAGATATTGAATTAAATAAAAAAGGAGTAAAAATTATACTTCGAGTAAAAAATTCTGGAGATAGACCTATTCAGGTTGGAAGTCATTATCATTTTAATGAAACCAATGATTATTTATTATTTGATAGAAAAAAAAGCATAGGTTTTAGATTAAATATACCTGCAGGTAGTTCAGTACGATTTGAACCTGGCCAAGAAAAAGATGTAGAATTAACTTCCTACCTAGGAAAAAAAATAGTTTTTGGTTTTAATAAAAAAATTAACGGAAAATTTAAAAAATGAAAATTAGTCGAAAAGCTTATGCCGAAATGTTTGGACCAACAACTGGCGACAAAATTAGACTGGCCGATACTGATTTAATTATTGAAATTGAAAAAGATTATACAAATTATGGAGATGAAGTTAAGTTTGGTGGAGGAAAAGTTATTCGAGATGGAATGGGGCAGAGTCAAGTTGCAAGATCAGAAGGTGCCGTAGATACAGTTATAACTAATTGTATTATTCTTGATTATGATAAAATTATTAAAGCAGATATAGGAATTAAATCAGGAAAAATATTTGCTATAGGAAAAGCTGGAAATCCAGATATTCAAGATAATGTAAATATTATTATAGGACCTGGAACAGAAGTAATTGCTGGTGAAAAAAAAATCATTACAGCTGGAGGTGTTGACTCTCATATACATTTTATATGTCCTCAACAAATTGAAGAAGCGCTGCATTCTGGAATTACTACTATGATAGGCGGTGGAACAGGTCCAGCTACAGGAACTAACGCTACTACCTGCACGCCGGGTCCTTGGCACATGGAACAAATGCTTCAGTCAGCAGAAAACTTTCCAATGAATCTTGGTTTTTTAGGAAAAGGAAATGCATCCAAAAGTAAACCACTCCAAGAGCAAATTGCAGCGGGAGCATGCGGATTAAAATTACATGAAGATTGGGGAACAACACCGTCTGCAATCGATACTTGCCTTAAAATTGCTGATAAATACGATATTCAGGTAGCAATACATACGGATACTCTTAATGAATCTGGGTTTGTTGAAAATACAATAAAAGCTATTGGTGATAGAGTAATTCACGCTTACCATACCGAAGGAGCAGGTGGAGGGCACGCCCCTGATATAATTAAAGTTTGTGGTTTTAAAAATATTTTACCTTCTTCTACTAACCCGACAAGACCTTATACCATCAATACTATTGATGAGCATTTAGATATGTTGATGGTTTGTCACCATTTAGATCCAAAAATTCCTGAGGATTTAGCTTTTGCAGAAAGTAGAATAAGAAAAGAAACCATCGCTGCCGAAGATATACTTCACGACATGGGCGCCTTTTCTATGATCGCTTCAGATTCCCAAGCTATGGGAAGAGTCGGAGAGGTAATTATTAGAACTTGGCAAACTGCAGCTAAAATGAAAATCCAATTTGGAAAACATAAAGAGGAAACTGCAGATAATGATAACTTTCGTGTTAAAAGGTTTATAGCAAAATATACTATCAATCCTGCTATTAGTCATGGCATTGATACTTATGTTGGATCTATTCATAAAAATAAAATTGCCGATCTATGTATATGGTCTCCTGATTTTTTTGGGGTTAAGCCAGATATTATTATAAAGGGTGGATCAATTGTGGCTAGCATCATGGGTGATCCTAATGCCTCTATACCTACGCCTGAACCAAATATGTATAGACCCATGTTTGGTTCGTTTGGAAGTTCACCCAATAGTAATTCTTTTTTATTTGTCAGTGAATTGTCATTAGAAAGTAATATTGAAAAAAAATTTAAACTAAAGAAAACTTGTCTTCCTGTAAAAAATATTCGCTCGTTAACTAAAAAAAATATGATTTTAAATAATTATTTGCCAAAAATAGAAGTAAATCCTGAAACTTATGAGGTAAGAGCAGACGGTAAAATTCTTACTTGTCAGCCAGCAAAAGAATTGCCAATGACACAGAGATATTTTTTATACTAAAAAATGTTTCATGTTCATTCTTATATTAAAGAAAATTTTTCTCTAAAGGTTATTGATCGTATTAGTTTAGCATACCAGGACAGGTACATAAGAAAAAAAATATTATTCTCAAAAAAAAATAAAATTCTAGTTAATTTTAGTACAGCAGTTTATTTACCTCACAATTCTTTTTTGGTAACAGAAAAAAAACAAGCTATTCAAATTATAGCTAAGAAAGAAAAAATAATACACATTGATATATCCAATCCAGTTAAGCGTTGTGAGGTAGCTTGGCACATTGGCAATAGACATCTAGCAGCACAAATTAATAAAAGTGCTATCTGTATTTTATACGATCCAGTTATTTGGAAAATGTTGGTTAAATTGGGTTATAAAGTTAAAAAAGAAAGTAAGATCTTTCAACCTTTGGCAGGAGCTTATGATCACCGGCACTAAAAAACACTCAAGTTTTTACTCTCTTAACACCTCTAATTCTACTTATCCTACTGGCAGTTTTGTTTTTAGTCATGGTCTGGAATATTTAATTGAGCAGCATATTATCACTAATCAAAAAGATTTAGAAAATTACATTGATTACTTGTTTTTTTATAGTCATTACAAGCAAGATATTATTTTTTTTAATCAAATATTTAAATCTAATAAAATTAATAAGATAAAAATTTTACAATTAATTGATTTGTATATGTCCTTTAATTGCTCGGAGGAACTAGCAACAGAAAGTTTAAATACTGGAGAATCTTTTTTTAGAATTACTAATAAAATCTATAATGTAAAAAATATTACTTCTTTTTTAAAATCTATTCCTAAACCATATTGTATTGTTTATTCTTTATTTTCCAAAATATTAAAAGAAAAGCATGCGGAAAGTCTTCGCAGTTTTATTTACACTGTGCTAAATAATTTAGTTTCTAATTATGTTAAAGTTAAACCAGCTGGACAAGAAGAGGGACAAATTATTCTTAAAAAAATGTTTTTAAAGTATGAAAAAAAAATATCTATTTTACAAAAATGGAATTTAAAAAATTTATCGACATTGAGTTTGTATTCAGATATAGCAAGCTTTAAGCATGAAAGAATGTATACAAGAATATATCAATCATGAAAAATAATCCTTTACGAGTTGGAATTGGTGGTCCCGTAGGTTCTGGTAAAACTGCTTTGCTAGATTGTTTGTGTAAAAAAATGAGAGATCGATTTGATATCGCTGTCATTACAAATGATATTTACACTAAAGAAGATGCTAATTTTTTAATTAAGTCTGGAGCTTTGCCCAAGGAAAGAATTCTTGGTGTTGAAACAGGAGGATGTCCTCATACTGCTGTCCGAGAAGATGCTTCTATTAATTTAATTGCTGTGGAAAAAATGTGTAATAAATTTAAAAATCTTGATATTATTTTTGTCGAGTCTGGTGGTGACAATCTAGCTGCTACTTTTAGTCCAGAATTGGCAGACATCATGATTTATGTAATAGATGTTGCCGAGGGAGAAAAAATACCTAGAAAAGGGGGTCCAGGAATTACAAAGTCTGACTTGCTAGTTATAAATAAGATTGATCTTGCCAAGTATGTAGGCGCTAGTCTTAAAGTGATGGATCAAGATACCAAGAGAATGAGAAAAAAATTACCTTATGTTTTTACAAATTTAAAAAAAGGAACTAATCTTACAAAAGTGATAGATTTTTTAATCAAAAAAGGAGGCTTAAATGACTAAACTAGTATCTACATTGTTTATTACCTTGATAGGTATGCAAAATGACGTGTTAGCTCACCCAGGACATGCAGGGGATCATTTTCATGATTTTCCAAGTGCATTTGTAGTCGTTTTGGGTAGTTTAATTATTTTATACGCAGTTTATTTTGCATTAAAAAAAAATAAATAAATTTTATAAATCTTGGAAAAGTTGACCCCAGCCTGTGATGGCTTTTGTATCTTCGTTGCACATTTTTAGGCATTTCCAAGCAGTGATATTAACTGTGTCGTAGATAGGGATGTTTAGTTCTTTCTCTAACTCCTCAACTACTTCGCCACCTCTAAAGTTGGTGCAAAATATTGTAATGGCTTCTGGTTTTGCCTTTGCAACTTCTCTCACCATATTTTTAATAGTCTCTGGTTCATAATCTGAAAAAGAAAAGTTACCTTTGTCACCAAGATGTTTTTCAGCAATACAATTAAAACCTTCATTTTTAAAGTTATGAATAATTTTTTCTTGAATATCGTCAAGGTATGGAGTGACAAGACCAAAGTTTTTAATTTTTTTTAAGGTAAAAATTTCCGCTAATGTAAGTACAGAGGTAGTTGTTTCTATATTTGTTGCCTCTTTAATTTCTGTACATAACTTTCGATCTGCGTCAAATCCTAACCAACCTGCCGATGTTCCGTTCCAGGCAATTGAGTTAACTTTGGCATCTGCTAATAGTTTTGCTGCATTTACGATTTTCGTATTATCAAATTGATTTAATGCATTTGGATTAGAAGAGATTTCTGTAACTGTAAACCGACTATAATGAGCGGTAACATGAGGAATTTGGTTTAAAATTCTTGAGGTAATTGGTTCTAAAATAGTATTAGAAGATGGTGTTAGCATTCCAATAAATTTTCTTTTTGACATAATTTTATCTCCTTAAGTTATATTTAATTTTTTAAAAGCATCTTTTAGTATCCTAAAGCTTTAGGCAAAGCAGTAACAATTTCTGGAAAAATAATACATAACGCTAGCACCAAATATTGTAAAATTATAAAAGGTATAGAATTTCTGATCATTTCTGACATTGATATTTTTGTTATACCACACATCACAAATAATAATACGCCAACTGGAGGGGTCATCATTCCAATTACTAAGTTGAGCACAAAAATAAAACCAAAATAAACTGGGTCTATTCCATAGGCTAAAGCAATCGGAGCAATTAATGGCACTAACATAATATAAGCAGCATTCGATTCTAAAAACATTCCTACAATTAAAAGCAAAACCATTACCATCAAAGTAAATACTAGAGGGCTTTGAGTAAATTCTTGAATAAAATTAGTTAGCTTCATTGGAATTAAATCAATTGTAAGAACAAATGTAACAGTTGAAGCAAACGCTATTAATGCTCCTACAACTCCCGAAATAAGAGCTGCTCTAAACATACAAGGTGGCAATGATTTTAACGTTAATTTTTTAGTTATAAAAAAACCTATAATTAAAGAGTAACAAACTGCAATTGCAGCACCTTCTGTTGCCGTAAAAGCCCCACCAACAATTCCTCCCACGACAATGATTGGCATTAATAAAATCACAATAGACTCTTTAAATTTCATCCAAACATTTTTAAAGTTCACTGGATCCCCAGTTAATTCAAAACCTTTTTTTTTCGCTAGATAAGAAGAAAGAAGCATCATGGCTATGGTAAGAATTAGTCCAGGCACAACTCCAGCCATAAATAATGCCCCAACTGAAACAGATGATCCTGCCATTAATGCATAAATAATCATTGCATTGCTCGGAGGAATAATAGGACCTAAATTTGCTGCAGAGGCAATAACTGCACTAGAGTATCCTTTGTCATAATATTTATTTAAACTAGGAACTAAAATACTTCCGAGAGCACTTGCGCTTGCAACAGCCGCTCCTGTAACTGATGCAAGTACCATTCCAGAAATGATAGTCACATGAGCTAATCCTCCATGAACTCTACCCACCAAACTATTGGAGAAATTTATTAATCTTTTAATAATATCAGACTCAACCATTATTTCACCAGCTAACATAAACAAAGGAATTGCCATCAGAGGAAAATTGTCTACAGCATGCATCATTCTTTGTGGAAGAATTTGCAAATCCATGCCTCCATAAAAAAGAGCCCAAAAGGATGAAAAGCCTAAAGTAAAAGCTAGGGGCATGCCAATAAGAGCAAATACTAAAAATACAATTATAATGATTAAGGTCATTAGTTTTTAAAAACCACCTCTCCTTTATGAATGATAGGTATTAGGTGTAAAATACAATGAAATACACAAATTATAATAGCAATATAATAAAAAGAGGCTGAAAAATTTAGTGTTGGCATTAATTCATCCCATTTTTCCAAAGCAACTTTAGTACTTGTGTGCAAAATTATTAATAATAAAGAAAAAATTGAAACAGAAAATAATCTAGTTAAAATTTTTTTTGTATGTAATGAAAATTTATTAAATAAAAAATCTATTCCTACATGTGAACCGTATTTAAGTCCGTGTGGAATTGCTAAAAACATGGTCCATACAAAAAAAAGTCTTGATAGTTCGTCAGCTGAATCAATGGAGTGAGAAAAAAAATATCGTAAAATTACTTGTACCGATACTATAAAAGCCATTAATCCCATGCTGGCACAGACAGCAATATAGCTAATTTCATCAAATTTTTTTAAAAACTGTAGATACATTTTTTTTGAATGTATCGAGCCACTATTGAAGTGGCTCGAATTAACATGGGGTTTATTTTGTAGCTGCTAAAACAGCATCAACAACATCTGATCCTATTCTTTTTTTAAGTCCAGTAACAACATCTTTAGTTTGTGAAACTAACTGAGCTCTTACTGCAGGAGAGATACTGTCAAATTGCATTCCTGCTTTAATTAATTTAGCTTTAGAAGCGTCATCCTCTGTAGCCGCTTGTTTTCTTTGCCAATCAATTGCATTCTTCATAGCTGTCTGAATTGCTTTTTTATATTCAGGTTTTAATTTGTTGTATCTATTTTTATTTGCAACGACGATAATAAAATCAAAAAAGTGACCTGTATCACTTAAATATTTTTGCACTTCATTAAATTTTCTTGTTGCAATAATACTGTAAGGATTTTCTTGTCCATCCAACACTCCTTGTTGAAGTGCCGAATAAACTTCTTTGATACCCATGGATACTGGATTTGCACCAATCGCCCTAAAAGAAGAAAGGTGAGTTTCATTAGGTTGAAGTCTGATCTTTAAATCTTTGAAATCATTTATAGTTTTCAAAGGTCTTTTATTATTCGTTACATTTCTTGATCCAAGCTCCATATACCCAAGCGATGCAAAGCCTTTTGCTTCTAATTTTTTATTCAATAAAGTTCCAACTTTTCCATCAATAACCTTAAAAGCTTGAGCACGATCTTTAAATACAAATGGTAAAGATACAGCTTCTAATTCAGGAACAGTCCTTCCTAAATATGCCATTCCAATCCAAGTCATGGCAACAGCGCCAGATCTTACTTGGTCAACATTTTCTTTGGCACCGCCAAGTTGCATTGCTGGAAACACATCGATTTTTAATTTTCCACTTGTTAATTTAGAAACTTCATCACTAAATTTTTTCATTGCAACACTACTTGAATGATCTGTAGCAAAGTTTCCTGCCATTCTAATTGTTTCAGCGTTTGTATTTGCTGATAAAAAGAAAATTATGGAAAAAATAATTCCAATTTTTTTTATGATTTTCATATTTGTCATCCCCTTTTTTTTGATTCATTATTTTTGTAATTTAAAAAATTAACAAAAGCTATATTTATATTGTAATCAACCATTAGTTGATTTAAATTTAATTTGGATATGACAAAAATAATTGATCTTAGTCTTCCTTTAGAGGATGGTTTGCCAGCGTTAGGACGATTAGCGAGACCCGTGATTGTTCCTCACACCACACATGAACAATCTAAAAAATATAAACAAGGTACGCCCGATGATCTTTTAACTTTTACTACTTGTTACATGGGGATGTTAGATCATACAGGAACACATATAGACTCATTCTATCACAATAATCCAGAAGGATTGTCAGTTGACGAAATGCCGATTGAAATGTTTATGGGAAAAGCAGTTTGTTTAGATCTGAGACACATTCCAGACAGAGGAACTATTACAAAAAAAGATATGGAGGAGGCTGAAAAAAAAACGAATGTAAATATTAATGGGCATATTGTTTTATTGTGCACTGGTTTAAATACAAGACATTGGCCTAACGATAGCATTGTATTTAATAACCCCCAGGTTTCTGCTGATGCTACTAGATGGTTATACGAAAAAAATTCAAAAGTGCACGGCGTTGAGGGACCATCCACAGATATAGTTGATCAAAATTTATTTGAAAATCATAGATTGTGTAGAGATTTAGGAATGGTTCATTATGAATGGTTATGGAATTTGGAAGAGGTTTTAAATGTGGGAGAATTTCAATTTCAAGGTATTCCACTTCGAATTAAAAAAGGTTCAGGATCCCCAGTAAGAGCACTTGCTTTTGTAGAATAATAAATGTCTAATTTTGCTGACATTTCTTTTTTATCTTTACGTCAACAAATCCGTTTAATTAAAACAAAAAAAATTTCTTCTGTAGAGCTTTGTAAATTTTATTTAGAAAAAATTCATCAAGTTAACAAACAGTATAATTGTTTTATTACTATTAACGATAAAGAATCATTAAAAGTTGCAAAATCTATTGATCAAAAAAATATAAAAAAAAATAATAATCAACAGTTAATAGGAATGCCTATTTCAGTAAAAGATACAATTAATACCAAGGGTATTAAAACTACATATGGATCCATTATTCATAAAAACTTTATTCCTAAGAATGATTCTATATCTGTAGAAAGAATTAAAAAAAAGGGCGGTATAGTTTTGGGAAAAACTAACACACCAGAGTTTGCTTTTGGTGCAATTTGTGAAAACAATATTTTAGGACCTACCTTAAATCCCTGGGACAAAACTTTGTCCTCTGGTGGATCCAGTGGAGGATCGGCAGCAGCAGTTGCCTTAGGTTTGTCACCCGTATCTTTAGGAACAGATTTTGGTGGATCAGTTAGAACACCAGCAGCATTTTGCGGATGTGTTGGTTTAAGACCAACTCCAGGTCGAATTCCGAATAAAGAAAAGTATAATGCATGGAAATGGTTATCTACAGAAGGAATTTTGGCAAGAAATGCAAAAGATGCTTATTACTTTTTACAAACTATTTCAGGGTCTCATGAATTAGATCCTTTTTCCCAGTATAATTCTTGGCCAACGTTAACAAACAAAATTAGATATGCTTATACTTTAGATTTTGGTGGCGCTTATCAAGTAGATCCCGAAATAAAATCATTGTGGAATAACACTATTAATATTTTAAAAAAAAATTTAGATAATTTAAGCAAAGCTTATCCGGATGTAGGTGAAGCGGACAAGTCATTTAAGACTTTACGATCTTTTAATTCATGGATGAATTATCACACAATCATCCAAAAATTTAAAAAAGATTTATCTAAAAGTTTTGTATGGAATGTAGAGCAGGGTAAAAAAATATCTGCGCAAGAAATAAAGAAAGCAGAAATCAATCAACATAGAATTTTTAAAAATTTTATTAATTTTTTCCACCAGTATGATATTTTAATAGTGCCTTCTACTTCGGTATTGCCATTTAAAAATTCACAAAAAGATGTAAAAATAATTAATGGTGTTAGAACATCATCAATTATTGATTATTTAGCTTGCACATATTATATTTCTTTAGCCGGTCTTCCGAGCATAAGCATTCCTTCACCAGTGAAACATGGAGATTTACCTTTTGGTATTCAAATAATAGCAAAACCGTATCATGAGCATCTAATTGTAAAAGTTGCTAATCAATTAGAAAAAATTGGTTTTGCATTTAATAAACCTAAGGTTGTTAACTAAACATAACACTTATTCCCAAATAACATTAGTTTTTTATTTACATTTTTATCATAAATTGGTTAACTTTATTTAATAATAAAAAAAAAGGGGAGAAATATTTAATGAAAAAACTAATAACAATATTTGTTTCTTTACTAGTCTCAATTAATTTTGCTTCAGCAGAAATAAAATTAAATGCTTCAGGATTAGTATCGACTCACAAACATCATGTAGCCTTAGAAAAAGAATTTTATTCTAACTTATCTAAGACTACAGGTGTGAAATTTTCAGTTAATTACAATCCATTGGATGTGCTTGGAATGCAAATGAAAGATACCATTAGATTGGTACGAACAGGTACATTTGATATTGTTGAATCAACTATAGGTGAAATTTCTAGAGATGATCCATTTTTGGGTGGTATCGATTTAATTGGTGTGTCACCAAATTTAACATCTCTAAAAAAAAGTGTAGATGCATATCGAGAAGTATTTAGCAAAAGAGCTGAAGAAAAATTTAATGCAAAAATTTTAACTTTATGGCCATACGGACCGCAGGTTTTTTATTGCAAAAAACCAGTCAAAGGGCTTGCTAGTTTAAAAGGCTTGAAAGTAAGATCTTATACACCTGCTATGTCAGCTATGATTCAAACCGTGGGTGGTACGCCAGTAGCTTTAAGTTTTAAGGAAGTATATCCAGCTTTACAAAGAGGTGTTGCAGATTGCGCTATAACATCACCAACTTCAGGTAATACTGGAAATTGGCCAGAGGTAACTAACACATTACTTTCCACTGGGCATTTCGTGGTCTGTTCAAGCACATACTATGAACTTAGATCGTTGGAAAAAACTCTCTGCTTCAGAACAAGCAGCTTTAACTAAGGCATTTCAAAACTTAGAAAAAGGATTTTGGGATCTTGCTAAAAACAATACTGGAGATGCAGACAGTTGTAACGTTGGAGGCGGTGCCTGCAAAAATTACAAAAAGTTCAACATGAAATTGGTAAAACCTAGTAGTGCTGATGAAAAGTTATTAGCAAAGGCTTCTCAAGAGTCTGTTTTACCGGGATGGGGAAAAACTTGTAATACTGTTTATCCAGAATGTACTAAAATTTGGAATGACACGATCGGTAAAGCTCAAGGGATGAAAATTAACTAATAAGTTAATTTATTTTAAAAATATTTGAGGAGGGTTAATTTATACCCTCCTCATTTTTTTTCATATGATAAATCTAGGCTGGGTATCAAAATTATCAAAAATATTATCATTGATCTGTGGTTATTTTTTATTAGGTCTTTGTTTTTTAATATTTGCAGAAGTCATAGGCAGAAAATTTTTTTCTTTTTCTTTTCAAGGGATTGATGAAATAGGAGGGTACTTAGTAGCAATTTCTGGATCCTTTGCATTTGGTTTTGGTGTGTTGGAAAAGGCTCATACTAGAATTGATATTGCTTTAACTAAATTTCCAATCAATCTTCGAAATTTTTTTAATGTCACGGCTTATCTTGCAATTTTTTTAGTTTCAGCTTTTTTAGCAAGATATTCTTTTGTAACCTTGTCGGAGAGTATTCTGTTTAAGAGTATTTCAGCTACTCCTTTAGAGGTTCCAATCCGTTACCCTCAATTTTTTTGGTTTGTGGGACTATCTATGTTTTCATTAATTTCATTTTTAGCTTTAATTAAAATTATCATTAGTTGGATCAATAATCCTTTGCAGTCTTATAGAGATTTTGGACCCGAGAGTTTGAAAGATGAAGTTAATAGAGAAGTTGAGGATGTAAAAAAAAGGAAAACTATTTAAATGATTTCACTCACTACAGCAATTTTTGGTTTTCTTATGATGTTAGGATTTATGATCCTTGGTTGGCATGTAGGCGTTGCAATGTTGGTTACAAGTTTCATTGGAGTAATTTTTACCTTAGGTGCTAATTCGCTCAATAGTTTTGGAACACAATTATGGTCAACAATGAATGACTTCTTATTAACTGCAATTCCACTTTTTGTATTACTGGGGGAAATTTTATTAAGAAGCGGTGTTACAGATAGAATGTATACTTCCCTAAGTCTCTGGCTATCCAGACTCCCAGGAGGATTGTTACATACCAATATAGGAACTAGTGCAGTATTTGCTGCTGTTTCAGGTTCTTCAGTCGCAACAGCCGCAACAATATCAACGGTTGCTTTACCTGAATTTCAAAAAAGAAATTACTCTGAAAAACTAGTGTTAGGCTCGATTGCATCAGGTGCAACCTTAGGAATATTAATTCCTCCCAGTGTAAATATGATTATTTTTGGAGCTTTAACCAATACTTCTATAGGACAACTTTTTGCGGGAGGTATTGTTCCTGGAGTTTTTTTAACCTTAGCTTTTATGGCCTGCATAATTGTTATAGCTAAAATTTATCCTCACATGGTTGATCAAACCAAAATAGATGTTCCTTTGTTTGAAAAAATAAAAAATTCAGTACACTTATTGCCAGCTATTTTTATTTTTAGTGTTACCATGGGAAGTATTTATACTGGTTGGGCTACTCCTTCAGAGGCAGCTGGCATGGGTGTGATTAGTGCATTATTTATAGCTGCTATATATGGCAAATTAAGTTTCAAACTTCTGAATATGTGCATTCTCTCGACGATGAGAACTACAGCTTTATGCTTCTTTATTATTATTGCTGCCTTTTATCTTAATTTTATTGTTGGAATGCTTGGAATTCCTCAAAAATTAACGATGTTTGTTTCTGAAATAGGTACTACTCCAATGCAACTAATATTTGTTTTGGTTATATTTTATTTAATTTTAGGTTGCTTTATCGAAACGCTTTCTATGATGGTTGGTACAATACCAATTGTTTTTCCCTTGATTGTTCATCTTGGAATTGATCCTGTATGGTTTGGAATATTTTTAGTATTAATGATGGAAATTTCTTTAATTACTCCGCCAGTTGGAATGAATATATATGTTGTGCAAGGAGTGCGTAGCCATGGATCTGTTAAAGATATTTTTGTAGGTGTTACACCATTTGTTATTACAATGTTGCTTTTTATAATATTTATTACCTTTTTTCCTAATGTTGTAACTTGGTTACCAAATCTTTTATTCAATTAATTACAATATATACAAGTTAAAATTTAAACTAAAATAAGTTTAGGAAAATGATTAAAGTATTATATTCAAAATTTTTAGGATTTGTATTAGCCCTCTCTGCTTATTTTTTTTTAGTAATGATGGACTCATATGCAAAATATTTGTCTAATTATTTGCCAATACAAGAAATTGTATGGGGTAGATATTTTTTTCATTTGCTCTTAACTTTATTAATTATATTTACATTTAAAATTAAAGTTAATTTAAAAAAAAATTTTAATTTTCAAATATTGCGGTCATTGCTAATGATCATTTCAACAGTACTTATGTATTTATCTTTAAAATTTTTAAATATTACAGATGTATATGTAATTTTTTTTCTATCACCTTTTTTTTTGGTTCTATTTTCTCAGATGTATTTAAATGACCGCATGTCATTTAGAGGAAAAATCTTAATGTTTTTAAGCTTTTTATCTGTATTATTTGCACTCGAGGTCTTTAATAAAAATATAAATATTTTTTTTGTAATTCCGCTGGCAATGGCTTTGACATTTGCTTTATATCAATTTTTTACCAAAAAAATTGCAAAAAATAATGAGCCTTTTACAGATTTATTTTATAGCGGGGTTTTGGGTGGCGCAATTTTCACAGCGGTAATTTTTTTAGATGGTAGTGCTTTAAGCTCATCCTATCTGCCACAATTAATATTACTTGGAACATTAGGCTTAGTTTCACACCTATTATTAATTTTAGCTATTAAATTTTCTAATTTATCGTTAGTTTCCAATATTCAGTATTCCCAATTAATTTGGGCCAATATATCAAACGTATTTTTTTTTAATCAAGAATTAAATTCATTTATGATTGCAGGGTCAATTTTAATTATTATCTTTGGCTACTTATTTTTAAAATTAGAGCTTAAAACTAATCAATAAGTTTTAGTTTTTTTAATGTTTTCTTTAAAATTTTTTTATCATAATCAGATATTTTGATTATAGATCTAGTTAAGTCATGGCTAATTTTTTTTTGAAGCTTTAAACAATATTTTAATCTTGCGGTAGCATGCGAGCCAGGATGGTTGCCATAAATAATTTTAGCAAGTGATAAAATTTGCAAATCCAATTTTTTGGCTTCTTTAAATTTTTTATTATTAATAAATTTAATCATTTGATTGATTTGTTTAGGCATTAAGATTGCTAAACTTACCATGCTACCATCACTTCCGTATTTAAAACCATCGTATAAATGTTCATCACCAGAAGCCATTACTAAAAAATTTTTCTTTTGTTTTTTTAAAAAATTAAAATTTTTAATATAACTTTTTGAATTCCAGCTGCCTTCTTTTACACCAATGATATTTTTTATTTTTATTAATTTAGCATGGATTTTGTTACTATAATTTAGACCATGAGAGTAAATTGATGATTGATAAAAAAATAATGGAATTTTAATATGGTTTGCTATGATTTGATGTTGATTAACTATTGTTTGCTCATCTCTTGAAAGACTCCATGAATTAGGGGGGAAAATTAATAAAGCATCTGCGCCATTTTTTTGAAAAAGCTTAGAATATTTTAGTCCATCAGTGACACTTTCAAAATTAAGTCCACTAATAATGAGATTATTTTTTTTTATAATACCTCTGATGGTTTGTAGTATTTTAACCTGCTCCTCTAATGTCAATGTAAAATTTTCACCAGCGTGGCCATTTACTAGAAAGTTATTAATACCCTGCTCAAGAAGATCTTTAATATGATTTTTTAATTCAGTATAATTTATTGATCTATCCTTGTTTAAAGGAACAATATTAGCTGCATACAAGCCTTTAAATTTATTATGCATATTCAGGTAGCAGTCTTTTAATATTAAATAAGTTTAAATTAACATCTTCTTCATTGATAAATCTTGATAGTAAATATCCCATGTAAGGGCCACTGGTATATCCCGAATGGACAGATGCGATAACATATAAATTTTTTATATTCGGAACTTCGCCAATAATTGGCATTGCGTCGGTTGTTTCAGCTTCTAACCCAAGCCAAACTCTGGCTGCTCTACTTTTTTTTAGTTCTGGAATGGCGAAGCATGCAAGTCTAAGATTACCAATTAAATTTTCAGGGGTTGTTGAACTGTACTGTTCGTTAATATTTCCTTTACCTGGCCACCCACCGCCAATAAGTGTTGTTCCGTTTTCAAATTGTTTTAATGATAACTTTCCATTAGCCACTGTAATTACACTATTTAATAATTTTGCATTTCTTTCAGTTATAATTAATTGTTGCGGTAAACATTTAAGTTCAATGATTACATCTAGCATTTTCAAAAGCTGACTCGTCCAAACTCCTGCAGCAATAATTAATTGTTTTGATCTAATTATTTTTTTTTCATTTTGTTTGAAAAAAGTAATCTCAAATAATTCATCTTTTTTAATATTTACCACCTGACTATGCTCTTCAACTTCAATACTGGATTGATCCAACGCTTCTTTGTAAGCCTTACCTGTTTGATTAGCTTGAACATAGCCATCTAATTCACAATAAGCTGCACATTTAATTTTGTGTGTTATTGAATTTTCTTTTTTCAATGCTTCTGATTTTGATAAAATTTGAATAGGAGCTCCCATTTCTTTTCTTTTTTTAGATCGTTCAATCAATAATTCTTCTTCTTGATCATTAAATGCAAGGCATAGTCCTTGCTGTTGTTTTACTTCAATGTTTTTAGATAGCCATTTTTCTGTAGTCATCCACATTTCCCAACCTTTTAAAGAGTAGGGGATTAATTGGGCGCGTGTCATGTGCATTGTCAAAGTTCCAGCATTAACACCAGAGGCTGATCTAAAAATTTCCGATTTATCTAGGAGAAGAACTTTTTTCCCGCTCCTAGCTTGAAACAGTGCAGTAGTTGATCCCATAATGCCAGCTCCAATAATGCAAATGTCATAATGGCTCATAATGGTGCTGCCTCAATTTTAGTAATTTTGTCATAATCATACTCTCCCACAGCCAAATGAAGTGGCACAGGTCTAACAGGAGCTCGTCCAGTTAAGTATCCAGTATCTTCTGTCTGTATTTTTGCTGTTCTTGCCATGATATGACTTGCAGTTTCTCCACAAGTTCGACCCTGACAAGGTCCCATCCCACACCTAGTCCAAGATTTTAATTGATTAATATTTTTTGCACCTAAATTTGTGGCATCTATGATCTCTTTTTTAGTTACATCTTCACATCTACATATTACTTCGCTTGGATCAATTAATTCATACAAATCTGAAGGAGGATTGCTTATGGTTGCTATCCCTTTTGCAAAAACTTTATATTGATTAATTTGATTAAAATATGTTTTGGTTTGTTTTTCAAAATCTTCTCCACCGACTTTATTCAAATCAAAAAGAATTTTTAGGGCAGCAATGTTACCCTTTGTATAAGCTGGTATAGCACCCATTATTCCAGATGCATCTCCAACTTGATAAAAATCTTTAACAGAAGTTTCATAGTACGGAGTTAATTCTGGAATCCATCCGCCTAAATCTTGATTATAAATATGCTTAGCATTCAGTAATTTACTAAAATCAATTTGAGGTATTAGACCATAACCCACACATAAGATGTTTGATTGTAAATTAGTAATTTTTTTTGATGTTAGGTGGGAGACTTGTATTTCTAAAGTATCAGAGTTTATTCTATTTGCAGATTGGATAATTGAAGAGGAATAAATAGGAATTTTTTTTAAGATAATTTTTGTTAACCATAAAAAACCATCAAGCATTAGTTTTTTATTGTAAAATAGATTGGGTAGTATTTTGATCCACTCAATTTTACTTTTCAAATCAATAATTCCAATAATTTCCGCTCCTAATTTTAATGCATAATTTGCACTTGCTAATAACAGTGGACCCGAACCTGCTAATATAATTTTTTTCCCAGGTAATATTTGTTGTGATTTAAAAACAATAGTAGAGGCTGCAAGTCCAATTACCCCAGGTTCAGTCCAACCCTTAAACGGTATTACTCTTTCATGAGTTCCATTTGCTACTATAATTTTTTTCGCATACCATGTCTTAGTCGTATCGTTACTAAAAGCATCAATTCGAAAATTTTCAGATATTTGCCAAACTGTAAAATTAGGTTGATAATTTAAATTTTTATATTTAAAAATCTCATTTTGAAAATTGAGTTGTATATCGTGCTCCTTAATCAAAATTTTTTTTGCTATCTCTTTAGGCGTAGCTTTGTAGATCTGACCTCCAACTTGTTCATTGCTATCGATCAGCAAAATTGTTAAATTTGATTTTGCTAATTTGATAGCCGCTGCAACACCGCTTGGCCCCGCGCCAATAATTGCAACATCAAATTCCTTTATTTTTTCTAGATTATTCATAAAGTTCAATTTTCATTCCTTCTTTAATTTTGGTGGTGCAGGCCAGCATTTTTTTATCATCAATGGTAATTAAACACTCCTGACATGAACCTATCATACAAAAAAAACCTCTTTTTTGTTTCAATTTCGGTGAATTTCTTAAATGATGGAAGTTTTTAGAAAACAATTCTAAGGCAACACTTCTACCCTCGGTTGCCTCATAAACTTCATTGTTAATGATTATTTTTACGTTTTTGTTCATTAATTTTTTTTGTTTATAAACAATACCACATTTTACTTCTTTTAACGCATGACAGCTAAGTAAAAAATAATATTGCAATTTGATCTAATCGTATAATACTCTCTACTAAATTAATAAAATAATAGGGGGAAAAATGATTAAATTATTAAAAAGTACTTTTCTTGTTTTAACAGCATTTTTTTTAGTTACAGCTAATGTTGAAGCAAGATCTCTAGACGAGATAGTTAAGTCGGGCGTACTAAAGATGGGTGTAAATCCTGGACTGCCACCACTTGCTAAATATAATGAAAAAAATGAATTAGTTGGTTTTGATCCAGATATTGGAAAAAAATTAGCTGATATGTTGGGTGTTAAACTTGAATTAGTAAAAGTAGGATCGCCTGACAGGATACCATTCGTATCAACAGGTAAAATTGATATTGTTATGGGTGCGATGACTAGAAATTACAAAAGACAGATGATTATTGATTACACATTGCCTGTGCATACGGAGGTATTTGGTGCAGTAACAACTGATAAAAAACCATTTAAGGCAGTTATGGATATGAATAAATCAGATGTTAAACTTGCTCAGGTGAGAGGAACAATGCCAGCAGATTGGGCAAAAAAAAATCTACCTAATGCTAAGATAACATTATTTGATAACTACCCAGATGCGATGAGATCTATTGCTCAAGGAAGAAATGATGCAATTGTTGATGTTGTGGACTTTCTTGGTGAGCATATGAATACTCATAAAAAAGTTAGCTGGCAAGTTGTTGAAAAAGCTATTGATACTTGGTATTGCGGAATTGGAATTAAAAAAGGCAATTCAACATTACAACAATGGCTAAACGTAGCTATTTACACAATGCACAAAGATGGTTTCGTTGATGATACTTGGAAAAAATGGTTTGGTATAGGCCAAGTTCACAGTGTTCAAGCAACTCCATACTTTTAATTAATAAAAAATAAACTAACCCTTTGAATGACAATCATCAAAGGGTTAGTTTTTATTTATGGGCTATACTTTAATTTACAGCCAGATATATGAATTTATTCCTTATCTAATTTATGGAGCTATCATAAGTCTTCAAATTGCAGTCCTATCTTTTTTTGGCGGACTTTTTTTTGGATTAGTTCTAGCTACCATTAGAACATTTAGCTTGGGCATTTTAGATAAAATTACAGTTGTGTATGTAACATTTTTTACGAACACTCCTCAATTGGTTCAAATTTATTTTTTATTTTTTGCATTACCAGAGTTTGGAATAATGCTCTCTCCGTTTAATGCAGTTTTGCTGGGAATGACATTAAATGCTGCCGCATATTTGTGCGAAATTCAAAGAGCTGGTTTTTTATCCATTCGACAAGAAGAGTTAGATGCATCTCGAACTTTGAATTTTAGTATTGTACAGCAAGTAAGATATGTAATTTTCCCCCATATTATCAGAGTTTTATTTCCTCCATTGTCTAATCATTATATTTTAATGACACTTGGAACTTCAATGGCAGCAATATTTGGTGTTGAAGAGTTAACAGGAAGAGCATTTAATATTAACTCCGAAACTTTTAGAAGTGTTGAGATATTTTCTGTGACTGCCTTAATTTATATTGTGATTACATTTATTGCTACTTTTTTTTTAGCAGTGATGGGTCGATATTTTTTTAAAGCAAAAATGAGGATCATTCAATAATGGAAAGACTTATAGAAGAAATTCCAAATTTTTTTACGTACTGGAATATTATTTTTTTATTAAAAGCTATGGGAGTTACTTTAATGCTAACTCTATTTGGTTGTATTTTTGGTTTTGCCTTTGGATTAATTTTAGCCATTGTTAGAAAATCAGAAAATAAATTGATGATGCCTTTAAGAATTTTTGTTGTTTTTTTTACTGAAATTTTTAGAAGAATACCATTTTTGGTAACTTTGTTATTGATATTTTATGTATTTCAGATTTTTCAAATCACAGACTCATTATTTGTGATTGCATTAATTTCTGTTTGTTTAATCGCAACGGCATTTATTGGTGAAATAATAAGAAGCGGAATAGAATCAATCAATATGGCACAATGGGATGCTGCAAAAGCGATGAATTTTTCTTATTTGCAAATTCTTAAAGAGGTAATTTTTCCCCAAGCATGGAAAGTGATTTTACCACCTGCTTTTGGATTTTTTATCCTCTTTATCAAAGATACTGCTCTAGCTTCTCAAATTGGAGTTATGGAATTAACATTTGCTGGAAAAATTTTAAATAACAAAGGATTTTCCCCGGTATTAGTGTTTGGTTCGATTTTAATACTTTACTTTATCTTATCATTTCCCCTAGATAGATTTGGAAAATACATGGAGAGAAAAATTGCATCAGGTAGAAATTAAATCCATTAGTGCAAACTATGGATCATTAAAAGTAATTGATGATTTATCTATTCAATTAAACAAAGGTGAAATCGTAAGTTTAATTGGTCCTTCAGGCTCAGGAAAAAGTACATTATTAAAATTATTAGTTGGTTTAATTAAACCTACTCAGGGAGAGGTCGTTATTCAAAATAGAACAATTAATTTTGATAATAAGGATGATTTAAGATTTGCAAGAAGTAAATTAGCTATTGTATTCCAGCAATATAATTTATTTCAAAATATGAATATTCTAAATAATGTTTGCATTGCACCTATTAAAATACAAAAAAGAGACAAGCATGAAGTTGAGGAAAGTGCAAAAATTTTATTAGAAAAAGTTGGCCTAAAAGATAAAATGCATGCGTATCCAGATGAATTATCTGGCGGTCAGCAGCAACGAGTTGCAATTGCTAGAGCTTTAAACTTAAAACCTGAAATTCTACTTTTAGACGAAGTTACTTCTGCTCTTGATCCAGAGCTAGTGAAAGAGGTTTTAAATACAATTAAAATTTTAGCTTCAGAGGGCATGACAATGTTTATTGTCTCTCATGAAATGGGATTTGTTAAAGAAATATCTAATCAAGTTGCTTTTCTGGACAAGGGTAAAGTGATTGAAATGAATAGTCCTGAAAAATTATTTAATCATCCCGAAAATCAAAGAACCAAAGATTTTATGATGAAAATTATTAAAGAATAATTGTGGAATTAGATGCAATAGATTTAACAGGTAGATACGATAATCATATCCACTGTTGTCCACATATTAATGCAAGAAGCTTAAATCTTTATGACGCGGTACAAGATGCGGAAAAAGAAAAAATGATGGCTATTGGATTGATGGATAATTTTTCCGTCACTTCGGGATATGCATCACTCATAAATTCAGTATGTAAGGATTTTAAGGTAAAGGTTTTTGGGGGGTTGATTATGGAGCCTTATGCAGGCGGCATTAATCCAGACAACTTGCAAGCACTAATGAAATATTCTTACGGTGATTGTGACCGCGTATTTAAATTTGTTTCTTTTCCAACTCATCATACACAATTTATTGCAAAGCAAGAAAAGAGAAATGAAGAATATATTGCTAACTGTTTTTCATTATATCATACAAAAGAGGTAAATAAGGATGTGTTAGCAATTCTAGACCTTATTGCTCACAATCAATTAGTTTTAAACACAGGTCATTTATCTGATGAGGAAACTATAAATTTAATCGGTCTTGCAAAAAAACACGGTATTACAAAAATTTTGGTTCCCGCAAATCATTTGAAGAAAGAAACTTTAGTTGAAATTAATTCACTAACTAATGTTTTTTTTGAATTCTCATATTTTTTTATCTCAGAAGCAACCAAGATTCCTCTTACCCATATCGATGGAGAAAAGCATATTATTCATGGATTAGAAAAAAAAAAATTATCCGAGCTAATACAAGCCGCTACAACTAATAATGTTATCTTGTCCAGCGACTGCGGTGTATCTGTGTTACCAAGACCCATTGATGGCTTGAAAATTTTTATTCATGAAGTTTTAAAGTTAGGCTTTACAATGAAAGATATTGATACTATGACGAAAATAAATCCGCAAAAACTTTTTTATGAATAATAAAGATAAGTCAGAAATTATAAAAATTTTAAAAAATTTAGTTGCAATTAATTCTTCTTATCCGCCAGGCAACTCAACACAATTAAATAAATATATTTTTAATTATCTAAAGAGAGCTAAGTTGAATGTATCTTTAAAAGGACCTCATAAAAATAAACTTAGTTTAATTGCAAAAAATTATAATGGAAAACAAAAATCCATCGTTTTTAATTCTCATATAGATACAGTTCAACCAAATAAAAAAGATTGGATCACAGATCCTTTTACGCTTACTAAAAAAGGGAATTATTTGCATGGGTTAGGTGCAGTAAACTGCAAAGGTAGTGCAGCAGTTCAAATGTATTTAGCTTCCCAATTAAAAAATTTATTTCCCAACCTAAAAGAAAAAATATCTTTTACTTTTGTTACCGATGAGGAAAATTTAGGTCCAGATGGTAGCTTTTATTTGCGAAAAAAAAAGTTAATTAATCCCCACACCCTAATTTTAGGCGCTCCAACGAATAATAATTTTATTGTTGAAGAAAGAGGAGTGTTTTGGGCAAGTGTATATGTCAAAGGAAAAACTTCTCATGCAGGTGAACCACATAAAGGAATTAACGCAATAGAAAAAGCGAACAAAATTATTTATAATTTACAAACCAAATATAGAATTAGTTTAAAAAAATTTAATATTCATAATCAGCTATCCACAATGAATATTGGCCTAATGAATGGTGGTCATAATGTTAATGTGGTGCCATCTAATGCTTATTTCCAAATCGATCGACGTATTACCAAAAAAGAAAAAGTTGATTCTTCTTTTCAAGAATTAAAACAGTTTATTCAAAAATACGATCCGACAGCAAAAGTAATATTTGATACTGGAACGAATGGTTTTTCTTCTAACAAAAATAATATTTATTTAAATAAATTATATAATTCCTACCTTAGTGTGAAGAAAACTAAACCAAGGTTTTTATCTTGTATTGGTGTGAGTGATGGTCGTTATTTTGCTAATGACAAAATTAATATTGTTAATATTGGACCTGGAGATGGAAATGAAGGTCATCGATCAAATGAAAAGATGAAAATTTCTGAGTTGTTTGATTATTATAATATTCTTTGTGATTTTATAAAAAATTTATAATTTTTTTTGGTTAATCACTACATCAACCAGTATAGCAATGATCAAGTTTAACATGGTAATTCCACATATTACAATAAAGCTAAAAAAATAAATCCAAGCCCACCAATATATTTGTTGCATCGGTAACATGACCGTTTCCCAGCTCGATAAAGTTAATACTTGAAATAATGTTATTAAAGCAATTCCAAGATCTTTCCATCGACTAGGATCATCAGCATGAAATAATATCGATCCCATCGTGGCATAAATATAAAGGATAATGAAAAGCAAAAGACTGACAAAAAATACTCTAGTAATGGAAGCTAGTATTGCTTCGATAATTTTTTTTAATTCTGGGATGACAGAAATAAGACGTAGTACTCGAAAAATTCTTAAGAGACGTAAAACTAAAAAACTAGAGCTGTTTGGAATAGGAATTAAGGAAACAGCGACTATGATTGTATCAAATACATTCCAGCCATTTTTAAAAAAATCTTTTTTTCTAGGTTCGCCGACATAGCGAATACATAATTCTATGACAAAAAATATAGTAATGCCGTAGTCGAGGATATGAATAATATCCAAAAATATTGGGTCTAGTTTGTAAGTAGTCGCTCCTATAAGAATGGCATTTAAAATAATAATGGAAACAACTATTATTTGAAAAAATCTGTTATCTTTTAATTTTGCAAAGTAGTTAGTCACAAGCCTCATATAGGCATTGTTTTAATTTTTTCAAAGCTTATTTAATTTTTAAATAAACAGGCATTAAAAAAGCCCATCAATAATTGATGGGCTTTTTTTAATTGTTTATTTTAATTTCGCTTAGAAATAGCTAGGTGAATAATGGCTCCCAACGATGCGCCAATGATCCACGCATATCCGCCTCCACCACCTAGGTTAGCAAAGAAATCATCTAAGCCAAACACTAAGATCTTAGGCCACACGGTTCCAACAGCAACATAACCTGATATTGCCCAGGCCAACATTCCTTTTCCGTTGAAGCCTCCATTGTAATGGTATGCACCTGTTGTAGACTCGCTAAACAAATCATCAATATTAAGTTTTTGCTGTTTGATAATATAGTAATCAGCAATCATAATACCAAAGACAGGAGCTAAGATAGCACCTAAAGTATTTACGAATGGAAAGAGTCCCATATTAGTAATTACGGATACCCATAAACCACCAACTATAAAACCAAAAATAGCTGTAATTAGTCCGCCCATCCTAAAGTTAATTTTGCTCGGCATTAAATTAGCAAGGTCGTAAGCAGGAGGAATAAAATTTGCCACCATGTTAATTCCAACGGTTGCTGCAAAAAATGCAAATGCTGCAACAATAGTTAGTAATATATTATCTACTTTTGCTACCATCTCTGTTGGTTCAGCAATGTACTGACCAAAGATTGAAATGGTTCCACCGGTGATCATTAAAGTAATGAATGAGAATAAAACGACGTTTCCTACAAGACCCCATAGGTTACCTTTCTTCATTTCTTCCTCACTCTTTACAAATCTTGCAAAGTCACCGAAGTTAATAACAACAGCAGCAAAATATCCAACCATAATAGAAAAGACTGCAAAGAATGCTCCAACTGAACTTAAGCCTTCAAAGCCTCCAGATCTTTTTCCACCAGAAAAGACATTTCCAACCTCAGATAACAGGCCGCCACCCGCTTTGGCCCAGATTGCAATCATTAAAACAATCATAACGACATAGACAGCCGGTCCTGCGAAGTTTAAAAATTTCTTAATAAGATCTACACCTTGCCAAAATAAATATATTTGAAACAATGAGACGAAAATAAAAGAAAACCACATCACACCCGACATGCCTAAAAATACTGGATTGCCTTTGATGCCAGTTATTCCAGTAATTAATAAAGCAACAGCTGTTGATGCAGCATAGGTTTGTGCACCATACCAGAACATTGCAACCAAACCTCTTGCCATTGCGGGAAAGTTAGCTCCAAATACACCCATACTTACTCTTGCAAAAACAGGGTAAGGTATGCCGTGTTGAACACTTGGTTTTCCAGATAAGTTGACAAGCCACATGATAAAAAAACCAGCCAGTATTAAAGCAAGAAATACTGCCCATCCATTTAATCCTGAAGCAAGAAATAGCGATGCTGCTAAAGTATAACCAAATAAACTTTGAACATCATTTGCCCATACGTTAAAGATTTCAAACCATCCCCAATTTTTTTTACTTTGCGGGGTTGGCGCTAGATCTTCATTGTATAGCTTTGAAGATTTGCTCATATTTTATTCTCCTATTTAAAAATTAGTTTAACAGCAAATCATACAAAATAAATTTCAAATTAATAGAATGATTGTAAAACTTAACAAAAGTCATTGTTATTCATAAAGATTATTAATTTTAATATTGTTAATTTTTTTAAAAAAAAATAAAAAAAAAGTAAAAAACTAAACTGATTCTTTAAACAATTAAAAGTTGTATTTTTATTTTTTGTTTTGACATATGTGCTTTTAGACTTTGCTTTTACTTTGGTAAAATATATTTACCTTATAAAAAAATGCACCTTGCGCAAAAAATTCTAAAAATGAAAAACACTAAACAATAAATGACCATAACAAGATGCATAACTTATTAGATCCAGCTATTTTATTCTTTCTATTTGGAATTTTTGCTGGTCTTATTCGGTCAAACTTATCCATCCCGGAACCTTTAACAAAATTCTTATCACTATATCTATTAATGGGCCTTGGTTTAAAGGGTGGTTTTGCTCTTAGCAAATCAGGTTTTAATCATGAAATTGTTATTACGTTGTTACTTGCAATCTTTCTTGCCGTACTCATTCCTGTAATTGGTTACAATCTATTAAAAAAAATTATTAGTCGGTATGATGCTGCTGCAGTTGCTGCCACTTATGGATCGGTCAGTGCGGTTACTTTTATTACCGCCACTCAGTTTCTGGACAATCATCAAACTGCATACGGCGGTCATATGGCAGCTGCCATGGCCTTGATGGAGTCGCCTGCCATTATCATTGCTATTTTTTTTGGCAATCGAGCGAGCATGTATGACAGAAAGAAACAAAGCGTTATTCCCACCACATCCTTAATTAAAGAATCTTTAAAAGATGGGGCTCAATTACTATTGATAGGAGCTATGGTAGTAGGGTTTATTAGTGGTGAAAGTGGAGAAACCATGATGGCTCCATTCTCCATTGATTTATTTAAAGGAATGTTAGCTTTCTTTTTATTGGATATGGGTTTGCAAGTTGCAAGAAACTTACAATCCATTCTCAATAAATCAGCGTTATTAATTTTGTATTCTATTATAGCACCACCCGTGCATGCTATGCTTGCCTTAGTCCTTGCGAAATTTTTCCAGATTTCTCTAGGCGACACTATATTATTAATGATTTTAGCAGCAAGCGCATCCTACATAGCGGTTCCGGCTGCATTAAAATATTCTATCCCAAAAGCAGATCCCGCTGTGTACTTTGGTATGTCGCTGGGTTTAACTTTTCCTATCAATATTATGATTGGAATTCCTCTCTACGCTTATATCGCCAAGTTATTCTATTAAATTTGGTGAGGCCCATATAGAACCTGGGCCTCTGGGTTTATTGAGAGATTTGAAATCTTAAACATAAGCTTCGATTGCGAAAGTATTAGCTAGACTGAAATGGCGACTAGATTGGCTAGGAATAGACAAGCTAATAATATCAACTTTTGCTTATGTTCATTTTTCATAGGTAGATAAGTATCAAAGGGGAGCCAATCTTGTAGCGCTATAATTCGATGCCTCTTATCTTGAATTTAGATATCTAGAATTTGCATAGCTAATCTGCGACAGTATGGAGAGGGTGGACATACGATGGCGATTGACAATCTAATAGGTCTGATAGATTCCCGCCGAACTTAACAAAGGAAACACAATGAAAAAATTATTTGCAATAATTATTTCAACTATGTTTTTGTCATCATTTGCTTACGCTGGATCTTGTCCCATGTTGTTAAAGCAAGTCGATGCAAAAATCGCTAGCTCTAAATTATCTCCAGAAGCTTTAAAAGAAGTAAAGACTTTACGAGATAACGGGGAAACGGCTCACAAAACTGGTAAGCACGAAGACTCGGTTAAAATGTTAGAGGAAGCGTTAAAAAAATTAGGTTAATTCATTTTATTGTTCCAGGGCTTGTACAGCCCTGGAAAAAAAATCATTCTATTATTCGTGTTCTCCACCAGGATCATTATCTGGTAACTGTACTTTTTTTCCAGCAATCCAAAGATGTTGTCTGGAACGAGTGGATGTATGGTACTGCGAATTAATGCGAAACTGTTTGATATTGTGAAACTGTTTAAAAGTATAATACGCTGCAAAAATAACTAAGAGATGGGATAAAAAAGTTACGACCCAGCCTGTTACAAAAAACACATTGGTATAAATCCAAATACTAAATACCGTCGACCAAACTCCACTTAAGACAATTAATAGCTGTAATCTTACGGTTTTGGGTAATGCCCTTAAATCATTTTTCGTATCATCAAATAATACATTTGCTGTGTCTGTTAACCATTTTGCAATTTTATTCATACCTTAGGAATACAGGATGGGTCATAAATAGAAAAGAGTTTAAATGTAGCAACCTAAATCCACTAAGAGAGAAAAGGGTAGTCTGTATATCCTTTTTCACCACCACCATAAAAAGTAGATCGGTCGTATTTATTTAACGCCGCTCCTTTAGCAATTCGTTCTGGCAAATCAGGATTGGCAATAAACCATCGGCCAAACATAATGGCATCTGCTTTATGTTCCTCTAAAGCTTGTTCTGCACTTTCGGGTGTGTACCCACCTGCAGAAATAAATATTCCATTAAATTTTTTTTTAAATAAATCCGAGGTAGATGGTGCAGCATCATTAATAGTATCATCGCCTCCAGCAGTGGTTGCTCTTGGTTCAATCATATCGATAAAGGCAATTTCTCTTTTATTCAGCTCTTCAATCAAATGATTGAATAATCCCACAGGATCAGAGTCGCTCATATCATTAAAAGTTCCGTAAGGAGATAATCTAACTCCCACTTGATCTTTATCCCATACTTGCAGCACTGTATCTAATACTTCTAAAGGAAATCTAATTCTATTAACAACCGATCCACCGTAATCATCCGTTCGTTGATTGCTTCCGTTATGTAAAAATTGATCTAATAAATAACCATTAGCCATATGCACTTCCACTCCATCAAATCCTGCTTCCTTCGCATTGTGTGCAGCTTGGTTAAAATCTTTTACAATGGCTTGTATCTCATGAACTTCTAAAGCGCGTGGTGTTAGTATCTCGGTTGGTTTCCAATCGGCGGTATACGTTCCACTATTTTTAGCAGGGATAGCAGAAGGTGCTACCGGTAATTTTCCATCCGGTTGATGTGAACTGTGTGAAATTCTGCCAACGTGCCAAAGCTGAACAAAAATCTTACCACCCTTATGATGCACAGCATCTGTCACTTGTTTCCATCCAGCAATTTGTTCCTTAGTATGAATGCCAGGTGTTCCAGGATAACCTTGTCCTTGTTGGGAAACTTGGGTTGCTTCGGTAAAAATTAAACCAGCACTAGCTCGTTGTTCATAATAAGTTGCGTTTAATGCTTGAGGAATATTGCCAGGTTGGGCAGACCTCATTCGTGTTAGAGGAGCCATTATAATTCTGTTTTGTAATTCTAGATTACCAAGTTTTAATTTAGATAAGAGTTTCATGATACTTTCGTTGATGATTATGCTGATGTAAATAGCGATGAATTGTTATAATACAAGTATTTAACTAAACATTAGCTGGTAAAAAAATAATCAATTTTGTTGATTATTGATTAGTCCTTTCTGTTCCTTTCGTCTCATTCCATTCGTTATAGTTCTAGGGTATGTTTTCTTTATATTAACTTAATGTAAATAATTACTATGATTGTAAATGCTGATTTTAGCATAAAGGCCGTAGTCAATACCCAGAATATTCATTGGCAGCCGTCACCCGTTCCAGGAGTAGAGAGAAAATATTTAGACCGTGTAGGTGGTGAAGTTGCAATTGCAAGTACGGTAGTAAAATATGCTGCTAACTCTTCTTTTACACGTCATACTCATGATGGAGGTGAAGAAATTTTAGTACTGGACGGAGTTTTTTCCGATGAGACAGGTAACTATCCTGCAGGATCTTATCTTCGAAATCCGCCCAATAGTTCGCACGCTCCATTTTCAAAACAAGGTTGCACTTTATTTGTTAAATTAAGACAGTTTCATCCTGAAGATGTACAAACTGTTCGTATCAATACTAATGACACACCTTGGTACCCAGGTATGGTTCCCGGTTTATCTGTGATGCCGCTTCATGAATTTAATGGTGTTGGTACCGCTTTAGTGAAATGGTCACCTAATACTATTTTTAATCCTCACATTCATCCAGGCGGAGAAGAAATTTTTGTCATTAAAGGAATTTTTTATGATGAACACGGTAGCTACCCCCAAGGAACTTGGATCCGAAGTCCACGCTATAGCAAACACACTCCTTTTACCAAGTCGGATGAAACAATCATTTATGTTAAAACAGGTCATCTCGATTATCCTATGCAGCAACAAGATTGATGACACAACATAACGAATCTCAAGTCATCATCGAACAATGCGAAAAGTGTGGTGCTAAGAACGAAACTGTTCACCCTAACTTTCTCTTATATGGTTTTAAGATTTGCCAATCGTGTAAATTATCTGAAACTTTATTTCCCGTTTAGCCATGACAAGTGTAGATATTTCCCAAGCTGATTATGCGAAACAGTTAATTCAACATTTGGAGCAAGACAAGACTTTTAATATTGAACTGAAAGAAGCATCTAATGTTTTCTTAGAAAAGTCGGTGGAAACGTATTATGATTTTTACGAAAAAGGTAAGCGTGGCAGCTTATTTAATTGTCTTATCTTTTATTTTCCTGAACCCAGGCAATCGGATGTTGGTTTATTTATTGAAGATATCAGAGGTTTGTACATTAAAGCAGATCATCCAGTTATTCCCACACAAGACAACACCTCTTATACAATGATGCGCACCTTCCTTCCGCAGAACTCCAAATCTTTTTCGATGAAAGAAATACAAGACATCAAAGCCATTTATCTCAAAGCTATTTATAAAACGGCTGAAAAAGTTTTTCATTTAGATTAAGAACAAACAAATAGTCAGTAATCAGTTATAGTGAAATGATGGAACAAAAAGGAAAATATATTAAGACTTTCAAACTGTTGTTACCCTATTTATGGCCAAGTAATAGAAGGGATTTAAGATTAAGAGTTAGTTTTGCTGTCATTGCTCTCGTGTTAGCAAAAATAGCAAGTGTTGCTACTCCTTTAGTGCTAGGGGCGTCCGTGAATTCACTTACTGAACTAAGCACAGGTATTAATCTATTCATGCTGGTGCCAGTTGCTTTGATAATTGGTTATGGTGTTACAAAAATAATTTCTTTTGCATTTGTTGAAATTCGAGATGCTTTATTTTCAAAGGTGTCGCAACATTCTGTCCGCCATGTATCCCTAAATATGTTTAAGCACCTCCATAATCTATCCTTACAATTTCATTTGAACCGCCAAACCGGAGCGCTGGCAAAATTTATCGATAGAGGAACCAAGGGAATAGATTTTCTTCTACGATATGTGTTGTTTAATATTGCTCCTACTTTTTTTGAAATTTTTTTAGTTTCAGGAATTTTATTTTATCTGTACGGCCCATGGTATGCAGTCATAACCCTTACAACGATTGGTCTTTATTCTTACCTAACATTTACGATTACAGAATGGAGAAACATCTTTAGAAAAAGGATGAATCAAGCAGACAATGATGTCAGCACTAAAATGATTGATAGCTTGTTAAACTATGAGACGGTTAAATATTTTAATAACGAAACATTTGAATTTGATAGATTAGATAAATCTTTAAAAGAATATGAAGCGTCCGCTAATAAAAGTCGTCAAACGCTCTCTTTATTAAATGTAGCACAAACATTTATCATCATGACTGGAATTACCATCATGCTGGTAATGTCTGCCTACGGTATTAAAAATGGAGACATTGATGTGGGAGGGTTTGTGGTGATTAATGCTTATATGCTGCAATTATATCAGCCACTAAACTGGCTTGGTTCCGTGTATCGAGAAATTAGACAAGCATTAACGGACATGGAAAATATGTTTAGCTTGTTGGAAATAGCGCCTACAAATCAAATTAATATTAATAAGTTACCAGAAAGCGATAGTGCGGAAATTAAATTTGATCATGTTAGTTTTGATTATGACATCAGACGAACTATCATTAAAAATATTTCCTTCGTAGTTCCCAATGGTAAAAAAGTTGCGATTGTAGGTCCTACAGGAGCTGGCAAATCAACCATCAGTAGATTACTATTTAAATTTTATGAACCCAAAGAAGGCGGTATTTATATTAACGATATGAATATCAATAAGATCTCCCAAGAATCTCTGAGAGAAATAATTGGTGTGGTGCCTCAAGATACTGTCTTATTTAACGATACAATTTATTACAATATTGCTTACGGTAAAACTTGTGCAAGTAAAGAGGAAGTAATTAATGCTGCAAAAAATGCAGATATCCATGATTTCATTTCCATTTTACCAGATGGCTATCAAACCATTGTAGGAGAGAGGGGTTTAAAATTATCGGGTGGAGAAAAACAAAGAGTGGCTATTGCCAGAACTATTTTAAAAAATCCGAAAATATTCTTCTTTGATGAGGCAACTTCTGCGCTTGATACTAGCACTGAAAAAGAAATTCAAAAAAATTTAGAGAATATTTCTAAAAATAAAACAACACTCATTATTGCCCACCGCCTTTCAACTGCTGCAAATGCGGACCAAATTATTGTGCTTGATAAAGGTGTTATTGTTGAGCAAGGAACACATGAAAGCCTATTGTCACAAAAAGGCAAGTACTTTGAGATGTGGGGTAAGCAAAAGCCCAAGTCTTCAGTTTAGCATAGTTGCAAAATAAAATTTTGTTCGTTACAAATAAGTAATGCCAACCTATACTGTTACCACATCCAACCTTGCATTAACGAAGAGTAAGAAAAAATCCATCGCTCAAGGCATTACAAATATTCATAGCAAAACCACGGGAGCAAACACCTATTTTGCACAAGTCATGTTTCATGAAACGAAAAAGAACAATCATTTTATGGGAGGCAAGCTAGTTAAGGATGAGCAGATTTATCTGCATGGTCAAATCAGAGCAGGTCGTCCTAAAGAGATTAAAGATGAGCTGATTGATCAGTTAAAAAAGCTCCTTGCGAAAGAGACGGCATTAGATCAATCCAGTGTTTGGGTTTATATTGTTGATTTAGAACCATCGCAAATGGTTGAGTATGGAGAAGTATTGCCAGAATCCGGTCAAGAAAAAGCATGGTTTGATAACTTGCCAGACAAATTAAAGAAAAAATTACAATCGTTAGAAAGCTAATGAGAGAATATTCAAGGAAAGGATGGAAGAAATGTTAGGCTATGCAATTTTTAATATCAAAGTTACGAACCCTGAAGATTACAAACAATATTTACAACAAGTTACCGCGATAGCCGAACAATTTGGAGGAAAGTATATTGTGCGTGGTGGTGAATCTACTGTGATTGAAGGCACCTGGGCTCATCCTAGAACCGTAGTGATCCAATTTCCAAGTTATGAAAAAGCTTTAGAGTGGTACCATTCTGAAGCGTATAAACCCATCAGGCAAATTCGTTTAGATAATGCCGAGACCAATGCAATTATTATTCAAGGTGCCTAACACTTATCTAAATATTATATGAATCTAACTCAGCCAGAACTTGTTCAGCTTGTTGTGTTAGTAGCAGTACTGATCTTAGTTTTGTATAACTTTAAAGGTAGATCCTAAATGAAAACTAAATTTATCCTTGCTATAGCTATTGTATTATTTGTTGCAGGCTTAGTTGCTTTTGATGTTTACAGGAATAGTCCGTTGATCCAAAACCCAGAATTGTTTAAGAAAAAATAGTAATTTTTACGCTCTGTTGAAACGAAGCCAAATATCCCTAAGAAAATAGAGCTTATTGTGAATGAGGGTGTAGATAAAAAAATTGAATATGATGATCTGCAAGCTTATCAGGAGCAACAAAAGCTGGAAGTCGAGCGCTTAAAAAAAAGTTTTGGTAAACCTCACTCTACTTATAGGGAGAGAAAATACATCTATTGGTGCAATCCTTTTGAGTCGATTAACAACGGTAAATTAGGTCATTCGCAGTCTTGGAAAAATAAAAAAGATAAGAAATATGAGTATTATGGGTAATATTCATAGCTGGAATGCAACTAAAAGGCTGTTGTTTCCTCTCATTTTTTGTTTAAATAGAAATGTTTACGGGAGAGACTATTTTAGTAATAGCGCCGAAGGATCAACTGCTCAGGAAAATCTCAGGCAAAAGGACCGTAAAAATTAAAACTCTGGAAAGTGAGCTTCGTTGCTCCGCCGAAGGATGGAAGATCTCAGGCACCCAAACAGATGAGCGAACAGAGTTTTAATGAGTACAGCTAATTTAACAACAGCCTTATTTGATTTTCATGTTGCTAGTGGAGCAAAGATGGTTCCGTTTGCAGGTTATGAAATGCCTATTCAATACGCTACTGGCATTGTCAATGAACACAATCAAGTAAGACAGAGCGCTGGTATTTTTGATGTCTCACACATGGGTCAGTTTTCTATTGTGGGAGATGATAGCGTTTGTGCTGCGATTGAAAAAGTAATTCCTATCGATTTATCAAAATTAAATATGAACCAATCGAAATATTCATTTTCTAATGAATGCACAAGGTGGAATTGATGATGATTTAATTGTGACTAGAGTAGAACAAGGAATTAACATTGTACTGAATGCTGCTTGTAAACATAAGGATGTGAAAACATTAAAAAGTGTTTTATCCAATCCAGATTGCGCAACCTTACATGATCATCTTTCTTTAGTTGCCATTCAAGGTCCTAAAGCAGTTTCTATTGTAGATGCCATGATACCAGGAGTTGCGAATTTAAAATTTATGAACGGTGGATCATTTATGTATGATGGTGAAACCGTTTATGTAACCAGATCTGGTTACACAGGCGAAGATGGATTTGAAATTTCTATTGCGAATAACAAAGTAGAACAACTTTGTAAAACATTAGTTGAAACAACCGATGCTTCTATGATTGGTTTAGGGGCAAGAGATTCATTAAGGTTAGAAGCTGGACTTTGTTTATATGGTCATGATTTAGATACTACGACATCACCGATTGAAGCTGATTTGTTATTTGGAATTGCAAAAAGTAGAAGAGAACAGTTTAATTTTATAGGTGGCGATGTTGTGAAACAACACTATGGAACAGGGTATTAGTAGAAAAAGAGTGGGAATTCAATTAGAGGGAAAAATTATAGCAAGGGAAAATGCAAAAATATTTAAAGAGGATAAAGAAGTAGGGATAGTGACTTCCGGATCCTTTGGGCCCAGTGTGGGTGCGGCTGTGGTGATGGGTTATGTGAATTTTGATTGTTCAGAAGTTGGAACTTCTGTGGAATTAGAAGTGCGAGGCAAAAAATATCCAGCAAAGATTTGTTTGTTGCCATTTTATAAAAAAAGTTATGCAAAATAGGAGGGGTAATGTCAGAAGCTAAATATTCAAAAAAACATGAGTGGGTGATTGTCGAAGGAGATGTCGGTACAGTTGGTATTACCAAATATGCTGCCGATCAGTTAGGAGATATTGTATTTGCCGAAGTTCCAGAAGCTGGCAAAGCTTTAACAAGCGGCGGTGAAGCAGCGGTGGTTGAATCTGTGAAAGCTGCAAGTGATGTTTATACTCCAGTGTCAGGTGAAGTAATTGAGGGAAATCAAGAAGTTGCCTCTAATCCTTCACTTAATTAATGAAGATCCTGAAGGAAAAGGTTGGTTTTTTAAGGTGAAAGTAAGCAATGTATCAGAGCTAGATTCACTCATGAGCAAAGCAGATTACGATACCTATATAGCGGGGAACCCAAGCTAATGACTGATTTACGTAAATCTGAATTTATATCTCGTCACATTGGTCCATCTCTAGAAGATCAAGCCAAGATGTTACAGTTTGTTGGTTATGACAATATGCAATCCTTTATTGAAGCTATTGTTCCAAATTCTATTTTAGAAAAAGAACAGCTTGATGTCAGAGACTCTGTTTCTGAACACAAAGCATTAGAAATTTTACATGAGATTGCTTCGAAAAATCAGATCTATAAAAGTTTTATCGGAATGGGTTACTATGGAACCTATACTCCTAATGTTATTTTACGAAACATATTAGAAAATCCAGGTTGGTACACAGCATACACTCCTTATCAGCCAGAAGTGGCACAAGGTAGATTAGAAATGCTACTGAACTTTCAACAATTAATTATTGATCTAACTAAGATGGATATTGCTAATGCATCTTTATTAGATGAAGGAACAGCAGCAGCAGAGGCTGTAGCGTTATGTCAAAGATTAGATAAAGATAATTTACAAAAAATATTTATTGCTGAAACTTGTAATCCACAAACGATTGATGTGGTGAAAACAAGAGCAGAGCCATTTGGATTAGAAGTGATCATTGGTAATACGCAAGATTTAGAAAAAGCGGGAAATGTTTTATGTGCAATCATTCAATATCCAGATACGTATGGTGTAATTGGTGATGTTGAAAATGTTATTAAGCAAATTCAAAGTCAAAAAGGAAAAGCAATTGTTGTTGCAGATATTTTATCTTTATTATTATTAAAAGCACCAGGTGAAATGAATGCAGATATTGTTGTAGGTACTTCACAACGATTTGGAATTCCCATGGGTTATGGTGGACCTCACGCTGCATTCTTTGCAACCAAAGATGCTTATAAACGTGCGATGCCTGGAAGAATTATTGGTGTATCGCAAGATAGAAATAAAGATCAAGCATTACGTATGGCTTTGCAAACTAGAGAGCAACATATTAGACGAGAAAAAGCGACTAGTAATATTTGTACCGCGCAAGCTTTACTTTCTATTATGGCAGCAGCTTATGCCATTTATCATGGACCGAAAGGACTAAAACATATTGCAGAACGAACTTGTGGTTTTGCCAATAGTTTTGCTAGCGAAGTGAAGAAGAAATATACAATTGTATCAGATCATTTCTTTGACACGGTTTGTGTGATTACAGGAAAAGATACGAATAACATTTTACAATCAGCTAACGCTCATAAAATCAATTTACGAAAAGTAAGTGATGATAAAATTTCCCTATCATTTGATGAAACGACAGAAATTGCTGATCTCAATAAATTGTTTGAAATTTTTGGATTAAATGCGCAAATGAAAGATATTGGGGATGTTGTAACCGCAAGTATTCCTTCTAATCTGAAACGAACATCTGACTATATGAGTCATCCAGTGTTTAATTCTTATCATTCAGAGCACGAGATGTTGAGGTACCTCAAACGTCTAGAAGATAAGGATATCGCCCTTAATCGAAGCATGATTGCACTTGGATCTTGTACGATGAAGCTAAATGCGGTTGCAGAAATGATCCCTGTGACTTGGCCTGAATTTGGCGGACTACATCCTTTTGCACCCATTGAACAAACGCAAGGGTATCAAACTTTATTTAACGATTTAAAACAGATGCTATCTGAAATTACTGGTTTCACTGGAATTTCCCTACAGCCTAATGCTGGAGCGCAAGGAGAATATGCTGGTTTAATGACCATTCGAAAATTTCATTTAGCTAATGGTGATACGGATAGAAATATTTGTCTTATTCCAAGCTCTGCTCACGGAACTAATCCAGCCAGTGCGCAAATGGCAGGAATGAAAGTAGTGGTGATTAATTGTGACAACGAAGGAAATGTGGATGTTAAAGATTTAGAAGCAAAAGCAATTTTGCATTCAAAAAATCTTGCAGCATTAATGGTAACCTATCCTTCCACTCACGGTGTGTTTGAAGAAAGTATAAAAGAAATTTGTAAAATCATTCATGATCATGGTGGTCAAGTGTATATGGATGGTGCAAATTTAAATGCTTTAGTTGGAATTGCTAAACCTGGATTATTTGGTCCTGATGTTTGTCATATGAATTTACATAAAACATTCTGTATTCCACACGGTGGTGGTGGACCTGGAATGGGACCGATTGGTGTCAATAAACATTTAGAACCATTCTTACCTAATCACCAAGTGATTAAAGAAAATTCTGGTCCTGCAACTGGTATGGGTGCAGTGTCTGCTGCTCCATGGGGAAGCGCTAGTATTTTACCTATCTCTTGGATGTATATTAGAATGATGGGATCCAAAGGTTTACGACAAGCAACAGAGGTTGCAATATTAAGTGCAAACTACATGTCGAAAAAATTAGAAGGGCATTACAAAACTTTATACAAAGGTAAAAAAGGTTTAGTTGCCCATGAATGTATTATTGATCTTAGACCTATCAAAGCAGATAGCGGAATTTCGGAGGAAGATATAGCGAAACGTCTTATCGATTATGGTTTTCATGCACCAACGATGTCTTGGCCGGTTGCGGGAACACTAATGATTGAACCAACGGAGAGTGAAAGCTTACAAGAGCTTGATCGTTTTTGTGATTCACTGATTAATATTAGAAAAGAAATTAAGATGGTGGAAAGCAAAGTATTTGATGCATTAGATAATCCATTAAAAAATGCACCACATACTTATTTAGAATTATCCCACGATAGTTGGGAGCATCCATACACAAGAGAGCAAGCTGCGTTTCCTTTAAGTTTCTTGAAACAGAATAAATTCTGGGCACCAGTTGCAAGGGTAGATAATGTGTATGGTGATAGAAATTTAGTATGCTCTTGTCCTTCTTTAGATTCTTATAGGGAAGAAGCGGCGTAATGAAAAATATCAATTGGGAATTATTTTATAATCCTGGCAACGTCCTTTGTGATTATTTAAAGATTAAAGATGACCATAAGTTTATCTTACGTGTGTTTGTAAATCTTACGTATTACGGTCATTTTATAGCTGCCATTTGCTTATATTTAGTGAGGAATACCAATCTTTTGTAATGTTTTGGAATAAATACAAAAGTTTTATTTTTATCTTATTAGCAACCTATCTTATTTCGGTTCCTGCAGGATTCATTACATCTAAAAATGTTTTGTCTTGGTATGCAGATATAACTCGTCCTAGTTTTAGTCCACCAAACTGGGTTTTTGGTCCTGTGTGGAGTTTTTTATATGCCATCATGTCTGTAGCAGTTTGGAATGTTTGGAATAATACCAAAGAAATTAATAAGTCACTTGGGATAAAAATATTAAGTATTTATTTTATTCATCTTTTAGTAGGAGCTAGTTGGAGCTTTGTATTTTTTGGTTTGCACCAAATATTGTTAGGCGTTGTTGTGATTGTTATGATTATTTCTTTTATTCTTTATCTAATGAAGTTGTATTGGCAGATATCTAAAATATCTACTTACATTATGATTCCGTATTTAGCTTGGAGCTGTTATGCTTTAGTATTAAATTTTTCTATTTGGAAGCTTAACTAATTCTATTTACGATATAAAAAGATAAATCTTGTAAATTTTTTCTGATTTTTGTTTCAGGAAAAATGTTTAAAGCGTCAGATGCAACATTCGAAAAATATTCTGCTCTTTTTTTACAAGCAGCAATAATATTATATTTGGTTAACAAACTTAATATAAAGTTGAGTTCTTCTTTCGATCTTTCTTCATTATCAAATATTTTTTTTATTTTAATTCTCTCTTCTTCTGATGATTTTTGATACAAAATGATAATAGGTAAAGTAACTTTGCCTTCATAAAAATCATTACCCACTACTTTTCCAAAATTAGCAGTATCAGAATAATAATCTAAAATATCATCTGTGATTTGAAAACAAATACCTAAATTAATTCCATAAGAAGAAAGCGCTTCTTTTTCATTTTTATTTTTTTCATTAATACATCCACCAACTCGCATAGCTGCACCAAATAAAGAAGATGTTTTAGATTCAATAATTTCTAGATAAGTTTTTTCAATGGTTTCAATTTCTTTTTCATGTTGGAGCTGCAAGATTTCACCTTGAGCAATTTCTGAGGATACTGAGGAAAGTAATTTTAATACCTCTAAGGATCCATCTTCCACCATAATTTCAAAACATCTACTTAAAAGATAATCACCTGCTAAAATAGAATTTTTATTTCCCCAAATATTATTGGTAGTTTTTTTTCCTCTTCTGAATTCACTTTTGTCGATAACATCATCATGGAGCAAAGTTGCATTATGAATAAGCTCCACGCATGCCGCTAATTTGATGTGTCTATCTCCTTGGTAATTAAATAAGCCTGAGGAAGCGATAGTTAGTAGGGGGCGTAATCGTTTGCCACCAGATTTCATTAAATGAGAAGACATTTCGCCAATTAATTCAACGTGGCTGGATAGCTTTTCTTTAATGAATTGGTCTACTTTTTCGATCTCTTTTTCATACGTTCCACGTAAAGTTTCATAAGGGTTTAAATCCTCATTTTTCTTCAGTGGAATAACGTTGCTAAACATATGATTTTTTAACCTAATAAATTGAAAAAGGTTATTTATCTAATGACGCACTAAATGCAAACTGAATCATGCTATTATTCTTTACTCAAATAAGCCTAAGTTTTAAAAGGCTCAAATAAATTATGTTTTTTAAAAAAAAATCGCTAGTTGCACACATTCGTCTAAGCGGCGTTATTGGTAATGTGGGAAGATTCCAGCAAGGTTTAAGTTATGCCTCGCATCATGAAATTATTGAAAAAGCTTTTTCCTTAAAAAAAATTAAAGCTGTTGCTATTACTATTAATTCGCCAGGTGGATCCCCGGTGCAATCTCATCTTTTATATTCTTTAATTAGAAAATTAGCTGATGAAAAGAAAGTTAAAGTAATTACCTTTGCTGAAGATGTAGCAGCTTCAGGTGGATATATGCTTGCATGTGCTGGAGATGAAATTTATGCCAACCCAAGTTCTATCATTGGTTCTATTGGTGTTATTTATTCTGGATTTGGTTTTCAAGAACTAATTAAAAAAATTGGAGTTGAAAGAAGAGTGCATACTGCAGGTAAAAGCAAAAGTATTTTAGATCCTTTTGTAGATGAAAAACCAGAAGACATTCAAAAGTTAAAAGCAATTCAAGAAGACTTGCATAAAGAATTTATTGATCTTGTAAAACAAAGTAGAAAAGAAAAAATTCAATCCCAATCAGATGAACATTTATTTACTGGAGAATTTTGGTCTGGTCGTAAAGCAAAAGATCTTGGACTAGTAGATGGTATAGGCAATGCATTTCAAGTATTGCAAGATCAGTTTGGTAAAGATCTAAAAATCAAAAAATTTGAAAAAGCAGAAGGATGGTTGAAGAAAAGATTATCATCAAGTGTTTCGAGCGCAACCTCTGCAGCTTTAAATGAAATGGAAACAAGATCATTTTGGAATAAATTTGGTTTATAAATGCCAGAGAAAAAAAAAGAAAAAAAAGTAGCCAAAGCTAAAACTTTACCTTTTTTAAGTTTTCAAGAAATTATTTTAAAGTTACAAAAATTTTGGTCGGATCAGGGTTGTGTAATATTGCAGCCATATGATTTAGAAGTTGGAGCTGGAACATTTCATCCAGCAACTACGTTACGATCGTTAGGTCCCAAACCTTGGAAAGCAGCTTATGTGCAACCGTCACGAAGACCAACGGATGGAAGATATGGTGAAAACCCAAATCGGTTACAGCATTATTATCAGTTTCAAGTTATCATCAAGCCTTCACCAGAAGATGTGCAAAAGCTATATTTAAAAAGCTTATCTTCGATTGGAATTAATTATCAAGATCACGATATTCGCTTTGTCGAAGATGACTGGGAAAGCCCAACGTTAGGAGCTTCAGGTTTAGGATGGGAGGTATGGTGTGATGGCATGGAAGTCACTCAATTTACTTATTTCCAGCAGATGGCTGGATTTGAATGCAAACCTGTTTCAGCTGAAATCACTTACGGACTAGAAAGACTTGCTATGTTTATTCAGGGCAAGAAAAGTGTTTTTGATATTGAATGGAATAAAGATGGCGTTACTTATGACCAGGTATTTAAACAATCAGAAAAAGAGTTTTCAGCATATAATTTTGAACACGCTAATACAGATAATTTATTAACTATTTTTAATTTTGCAGAAACAGAATGTAAAAGTTTATTAGAAAAAAATCTTTGCTTACCAGCATATGATCAATGCTTAAAAGCAAGTCATACCTTTAATTTATTAGATGCAAGAGGGGTCATTAGCGTTTCTGAAAGAGCAGGTTATATCACTAGAATTAGAAATTTAGCCAAAGGTTGCGGTGAGGTTTGGCTTAAAAGCCAAGGTTAAATGTCAGATTTTTTATTAGAATTATATTCAGAGGAAATACCTCATGGCTTGCAAATTAATACGAGAAAAAGTTTAGAAGCTTCCTTTCTAAAATCATTAGAGGATGAAAATATTAAATGTAAAAAATTACATATTTATTCAACACCTTCTAGAATTTGTGTTTTTATCGAAGGATTGCCAGCAACTATGAATATTGCTGCAAAAGAAATAAAAGGACCAAAAGTTGGAACACCGCCACAGGCATTAGAAGGTTTTTTAAAATCTAACCAACTCCATAAATCAGATGTATTTGAAAAAGAAACAGATAAAGGAAATTTTTATTTTGCTAAAACAAAAAAACAAACGGTTGATTTACAGGTTTCTTTTCAAACTATAGTTCCAGATATTTTGAAAAGTATTAATTGGAAAAAATCAATGCGCTGGTCTGATCATGATTTGAGTTGGGGCAGACCGTTAAAGTCCATTCTATGTTTATTTGATACTAGCATTGTTCCTTTTCATTTTTATCATTTGCAATCTACTAATAAGATTTTTTTAGGTGGGCCTTATGATGAAAAATCTTTTGTAGTTAAAAATGCTACGCATTATTTTACTTTATTAAAGGATAAAAAAATTATTTTAGATCATGAAGAACGTAAGAAAATTATTCTAAATAATTTAAAAACAATATTTGCAAAATCAAAATGTGAAAATAATCCTGATCCAAGTTTAGTTGAAGAAGTGACAAACCTAGTTGAATATCCAACTGCTTTAAAAGGTAAGTTTTCTGAGGATTTTTTAGCTTTACCAGAAGAATTGTTAAATCTTACTATGAAGCAACACCAAAGGTATTTTCCTATGCGATCCATAGATGAGGGAAAAATTATTAATCAATTTATTACTATTTCCAATAATAAAGATGAAAAAAAATTAATTATTGAGGGAAATGAACGAGTACTTCAAGCAAGATTAGCAGATGCTAAATTCTTTTGGGATAAAAATAAAAAACAAAATTTAGTGAAACTTGTTTCTAAACTAAATGGAATAGTTTTTTATAAAGATTTAGGAACAGTTTATGATAAAACACAACGGGTTAGACAATTATCTTCTTTAATTGCTGATATTATTGTTTGTAATAAAGAAGATACGGAAATCGCAGCCTCGATTTGCAAAGCGGACTTAGTTACAGATTTAGTTGGTGAGTATCCAGAGCTACAGGGTATTATAGGTAGTTACTTTGCGCTGGGCCAAGGTTTTAGCCCAGAAATCTCTAAAGCTATTTCAGATCATTATTTACCATTAGGTCCTAACGATAGAGTACCTAAAGAAAAAATTGCAATATGTGTTGCCATTGCAGATAAGCTAGACACATTAATTGGTTTCTTTGGAATTAATGTTAAGCCCACAAGTTCCAAAGATCCTTTTGCTTTAAGAAGAGCAGTTCTTGGTATTATAAGAATATTAATAGAAAATAAAATTTCTATTTCTTTAAAAGAGTTAATTAATAATTCTAAGAATCTTTATCTGTCGAATAACATTAAATTTACCAACGACAAACTTGCTGATGATTTAATAGAATTTTTTAATGATAGATTTAAAAATTTATTAAAAGATAAAGTAACTAGATTAGATGTTGTTGATTCAGTTTTGTCTAATAATCGTAGTGATGATTTTTATAATTTAAATTTAAAAATTATGAATATTATTAAATGCCTGAAACAAGACGAGGGCATAAATGCTATAGCAGCGTACAAAAGAGCAAAGAATATTTTAGAACAAAATCAAAAAGATATTGATAATAAAATATTTGGTACCCCAGACCCTGTGTTATTTCGTAATCCTTGTGAAGAAAATCTGCTAGCAAAAATTAATGAAGTTAGAGATTATTTTACAACTCCTAGTCGATTAAGAGATTCGCAAAAAACTATCCACATGTTATCTGAAATGAAAAATTTAACAGATATTTTTTTTACAGATGTGAAGGTAAACGATGAAAATCAAGAAATTAAAAATAATAGATTGGAATTATTATATTTGATGTGTAAAACATTTGACAATTTTACAGATTTTTCAAAACTTGAGGGAGCTTAATGAATAAGTGGGTATATAATTTTGAAGACACTCCACAGGCGGATAAAACTTCACTTAAAAACTTATTAGGTGGCAAAGGGGCAAACTTGTCAGAAATGATAAGAATTGGCCTTCCTGTTCCTCCTGGTTTTACGATTACAACAGCGGCCTGTAATGAATTTTACAAATTAGATCAAAACTATCCTGTCGAATTAAAAGATCAAGTTAGCGAAGCTATTAAAAAAGTTGAAACTAAAATTAAGAAAGTTTTTGGTGATGAGAATGATCCGTTGTTAGTTTCGGTTAGATCCGGAGCAAGAGTTTCTATGCCAGGGATGATGGATACTGTTTTAAATTTGGGTTTAAATGACAAAACGGTAATTGGTTTAGCTAAAAAAACAAACAACGAAACATTTGCATATGACAGCTACCGACGTTTTATTCAAATGTATAGCAATGTCGTTTTAAATGTTGATCATCATAATTTTGAAGATTTAATTGAAAATTATAAATTAACCAAAGGCGTAGTTTTAGATACAGAACTTCAAGCAGAAGATTGGAAGTCTTTAATCGTATCGTTTAGAGAACAAATTCAAAAAGAAATAGGAAAAGATTTTCCGCAAGATGTTCACGAACAATTATGGGGAGCGGTTGGAGCAGTGTTTCAATCATGGAGAAATCAAAGAGCTAAAACGTATAGAAAACTAAATAATATTCCAGAAGAATGGGGTACAGCTGTCAATGTTCAGTCCATGGTGTTTGGAAATATGGGTTCTGATTGTGCAACGGGAGTTGCGTTTACGAGAAATCCTTCCACAGGAGAAAACAGTTTCTACGGAGAGTACTTAATTAATGCACAAGGAGAAGATGTTGTTGCAGGAATTAGGACGCCACAAAATATAACCAAAAAAGCAAGGTTAGAATCTGGATCTGAAGAGTTGTCCATGGAAGAATCTATGCCAGATGTTTATCAAGAATTAGTTTCGATTTATTTAAAATTAGAAAAACACTACCGTGACATGCAAGATATTGAATTCACGGTTGAAAATAAAAAGCTTTGGATGTTGCAAACTAGATCAGGAAAAAGAACTGCAAAAGCGGGAATTAAAATTGCGGTTGATATGGTTGAAGAAAAATTAATTAATAAAGATGAAGCTTTACTTAGAATAGATCCAAAAATTTTAGATACTTTGCTTCACCCAACCTTAGATCCAAAAGCAAAAAAAGATGTGATAGCTAAAGGATTGCCAGCATCACCTGGTGCTGCTTCAGGAAAGGTAACTTTTACAGCAGATGATGCGGAAACATTAAAAGCACAAAATCAAAAAACAATTTTAGTACGATTAGAAACTTCTCCAGAAGATATTCACGGAATGAATGCAGCAGAAGGAATTTTGACTTGTAGAGGTGGTATGACAAGTCATGCTGCCGTAGTTGCTCGTGGCATGGGAAGACCTTGCGTGTCTGGAGCTGGAACTATTCAAATAGATTATAAAGCTAAAAATTTTAGAGTAGGTGATAGAGAAGTAAAAGAAGGAGATATTATTACCATCGATGGATCAACAGGTGAAGTTATGGTCGGTGAGGTTACTACTATTAAGCCTGATATATCTGGTGATTTTTCAACTATTATGTCTTGGGCAGATGAAGCTAGGACTTTAAAAATTAGAACCAACGCAGAAACTCCATTAGATACAAAAGTAGCTCGTGAATTTGGAGCTGAAGGAATTGGTTTGTGTCGAACAGAGCACATGTTCTTTGATGAAGAACGAATTCTTTATGTGAGACAAATGATTTTGTCCAAAAATATTGAAGATAGAAATAAAGCATTAAAAAATATTTTGCCGTATCAAAAAAAAGATTTTGTAGAAATTTTTAAAACGATGCATGGATTACCAGTAACTGTGAGATTGCTTGATCCTCCTTTGCATGAATTTTTACCCAAAAGTGAAAAGGAGATAAATTCAGTAGCTAAAATTTTAAACATAAGCGAAAGAGAAATTCAAAATAGAATTGCAGATTTGCATGAAGAAAATCCAATGTTAGGTCATCGTGGTTGTCGTTTGGCTATTTCATATCCTGAAATTTATGAAATGCAGTGCGAGGCAATTTTTGAAGCATTAGTAGAGTGCGATAAAGATAAATCTGAACCTGTTATTCCTGAAATCATGATACCGCTTATTTCAACAGCAAAAGAATTAGAAATTTTAAAAGCGCTTGTTGAAAGAAAAGCAACAGAAGTACAAGCCAAACATGGGGTTTCTATTAAATATTTAATTGGAACTATGATTGAAATACCAAGAGCAGCACTCAATGCATTTGATATAGCAAAGCATGCTGACTTTTTTAGTTTTGGTACTAATGATTTAACCCAAACTACTTTAGGTATCAGTAGAGATGACTCAGGTAAATTTTTAGATGACTATGTAAATAATAATATTTTTGCTATCGATCCGTTTGTGAGCATTGATGTAAATGGAGTAGGGCAATTAGTTAAGCTTGCTTGTGAGCAAGGAATGAAACAAAATAAAAATATTAAACTTGGTATTTGTGGTGAGCATGGTGGCGACCCTGATTCAATCGATTTTTGTCACAATGCTGGTTTGAACTACGTTTCTTGTTCTCCGTACCGAGTTCCTATTGCTAGATTAGCAGCAGCTCAAGCTAAAATTAGAGCATCACAAAAATAATAATTATTTTTTTATTTCTAAAGAAAAATCAAAATTACGAATACTATGTGTAAGACTACCCATGGATATTCTTTTTACTTTAGTCTTGGCATAAGAAATAATATTTGTTTCATTTATATTCCCCGAAGCCTCTGTCTCCATCAGTTTTTGGCAAAAGAGTTAATCCTTTTGTAATAAGAGAAGGCTTCATATTATCAAAAAGAACTCTGTTTATTTTCAAGTCCTTAATCTGTTTGAGCTGATTTAAGTTATCGACTTCCACAGTTATAATTTTTCTTTTTTTGTTATTTTTAATACTTTTTTCAACTATGGATCTGAAATTAACTTCTTTAATAAAATGATTGTCCTTGATGAATATTTCATCACTTAAATTCATTCTATTATTTGTGCCACCTCCAATGCGTACAGCATATTTTTGCAAAACTCTTAAATTAGGTAAAGTTTTTCTAGTACAGCAAATTTTTGTTTTATATTTCTTAGTTTTAGAGACTAAGTAGTTAGTTTTGCTTGCAATCCCTGACATGAAACCCAAAAAATTTAGAGCTGTTCTTTCTGCTTGTAAAATGGAAATCTTCTTTCCCTTGATGGTCATGATAGTTTGATTTTTTTTAACCAAACTTCCATCTCTCTTTTTAATTTGGATGGCTAAGTTTTTATCTATTTTTTTAAAAATTTGTTTTGCAAGCAAAGAACCACAAAGCACACCATGTTCTTTTGCTTTTATATTAGCTAGTACGTTTGTCTTTTGATCTATAAGGGATAGCGATGTGATATCTCCATTTGGGATATCTTCTTTGATTGCTTCGCTAATTATTTTATTAAGAATGAAACTTTTCAAGGGTTTTAATCTTGTCTACCTATTGCAATCATTCTTTCAATGGAGCTTCTTGCACGGTTAATAGTATCGAAATCGATCAATATTTCATTCGTTTTATTTTTTAAGCAATCCAAGATTTTTGGAAGTTCTATCGATTTCATATGAGGACATAAATTACATGGTTTGACAAAATTTACATCAGGATTTTCTATTTCCACATTATCACTCATGGAGCATTCAGTAACGAGGAAAACATTTTTTGGTTTTTTTTCTTTAACATAATTGACCATATGTGATGTTGATCCAGCAAAGTCAGAGGCATTAATAACATCCGGAGGACATTCTGGATGTGCAATAATAGTTAAATCAGGGTAATTTTTTCTAAGCTCATGAATTTCTTTTTCGCTAAATTTTTCATGAACTTCACATTTTCCGTGCCATGAAATAATTTCAACATTGGTTTTACTTGCAACATATTTTGCTAAATATTCATCAGGTAAAAAAATTACTTTTTTTACTCCCAAAGACTCAACTACCTTCACTGCATTAGCAGAGGTGCAGCATATGTCAGTTTCAGCTTTTACATCAGCTGTCGTGTTTACATAGGTAACAACAGGAACTCCTGGGTGTTGTTTTTTTAATTTTCTAATATCTTCACCAGTTATAGATGCTGCTAAAGAACAACCGGCTCGCATATCAGGTAAATATACTTTTTTTTCAGGTGACATGATTTTAGCTGTTTCAGCCATAAAGTGTACGCCACACATTATAATATTTTCTTCTTTTACTTCTGCAGCTTTAATTGCCAGTGCAAGAGAATCGCCAACGATGTCAGCAACGCCATAAAAAATTTGAGGTGTTTGATAGTTATGAGCTAAAATAACAGAATTCGTTTCTTTTTTTAATTTATTGATTTCATAAATGTAAGGTGCAACAAACGGCCATTCAATATCTGGTACAAAATTTTTAATTCTTTTGTAAATATCTGAAGTATTATTTTTTACTTCTTCAGTGAAATTTAATTGGCTTTGCATAATTCAAATAATATCAAATTAATTTAAATTGTTATTGTATAATTGTCACATTTATATCTATCTTAATAAAGTCATGATATGATTTTTCAATTATTATTCATAATTAAAGCGATCATGCTGGAATTGGTAGACAGGCACGGTTGAGGGCCGTGTGGGCTTAGCCTGTAAGAGTTCAAGTCTCTTTGATCGCACCAAAATTAATCTAATTCTAATCTAAATATTTAACCAGTAGGGTTTAATAATTTTAATCGAAGCATTATCCAAGTTTATAGACTGTTTGAATAGTAACTCCTCTTCTTCAATTTTAATAAGCGCAAAGCAATGAGGGTCCGTAGAAATGATTTTTCCAATGATTTTATCATTCAGTTTAATGGTCTCCTGTTCTTTGGGTTGGCCACTTAATATCTGAACCGGAAGCAGTCTTCTTCTAATCTTTTCTTTTAAATTCATTCTTGCTGTATTTTCCTGTCCGACAAAACAGCCCTTTTTAAAATCAACACCGTGTAATTCTTTTAAATTTAACTCAAGCGAAAATATTTGATTAAGAATATCTTTAGAGAGAAATTCAAAAAAACCAATATTATGACAAAGTTTTTGGTAAGTCTGAATTGGTAGTGTTTGTAAGTTTAATGTTTTTACAAATTCTTCTGCTTTGTTTTTTTGAATAATACCGTGAATTCCAAATTCTGATATTCTTGTATCATTAAAAAAAATACCAAATTCATTAACCATAGTTGACCCAAGTATTTTTTTAGATGATTCAAAAATTCCCTTACTATCTACATTAATAAATAAAGAGAGTAATTCTTCATCCTTTTTTACGAACACTACATCAGATCGTAATTTATAAATGGTTAATCTTGTAATTAAATCATCGATATCATTTTTATTGCATTGAATTAAGAAATCTTCCCCAGACTGAATAATATTAAAATCATATAAGAATTTACCTTGGGGCGACAATAAAGTTGAATAAATGGATTGTTCTTTTGATACATGCCGAATGTCATTTGAGATAATATTTTGTAAAAATTCTATTTTATCTTTACCCGTAATCAAAAAAATTGATTTATGTGATAAATGGATAGCAAAATCACTGTTCATATGAATAGTTTTTGTATATTAACTTATTAAATATTATGTCCAATAATTATACCTTAATTCTTAAAAATGCTCATTGCTATATTGATAAAAAATTAGTTGATGTAGATTTGGGAATTAAAGACAATATCATTACCAAAATTAATCCACCAATTCACGAAGAGGCTGACAAGGTTCTTGATGCCACTGGGCTAGCTATCTTTCCGGGTATCATTGATACACAAGTTCACTTTAGAGAACCGGGTGATCCACAAAAAGAAACCTTGGAAAGCGGTAGTAAAGCAGCTGTGCTAGGAGGGGTTACTGGAGTGTTTGAAATGCCTAACACTTCACCACCAACAGATAGTGTGGAAAGATTTGAAGAAAAATTAACAAGGGCTGCGAATAGAATGTATTGTAACTATGCATTTTACTTTGGTGCTACGGAACAAAATTCAAATCATCTAGAGGTTACCAAGGATCTTAAAGGTTGTTGTGGTGTTAAAATGTTTGTTGGATCATCCACAGGTAATCTTTTGGTCAAAGACGATAAATATATTGAGCAAGTTATTAAAAATTCTCCTCGTATTGTCTCTATTCATTCTGAGGATGAAAACATGCTTATTGAAAGAAAAAATAAAATTATCAAAGGGGATGTGCAGTCTCATTATGTTTGGAGAAGTCCAGAATGTGCAATGGAATCCACAAGAAAAGTTGCTAACTTTGCAAAAAATTTAAAAAAAAGAATTCATGTTTTGCATGTTTCTACTAAGGATGAAATTGATTTTTTACGTGATTATAAAAATTATGTCAGTGTAGAAACTACGCCTAATCATTTAAGTTTGTTTGCACCAGATTGTTATGATGAACTAGGAACTTTTGTTCAAATGAACCCTCCAGTTAGAGAAAAGTCGCATATGGAAGGGATATGGAAAGGTGTTTTAGATGGAACAGTGGATGTTATTGGATCAGACCATGCTCCTCACACGAAGGAACAAAAATTACAAGAGTATCCTTTAAGTCCATCCGGAATGCCAGGTGTACAAACTATATTTCTTTTAATGCTTAAGCATTATTTGGATGGAAAAATTGAGCTAGAAAAAGTGATAAACCTTCTATCCGAAAGACCTTGTTCATTATTTGGAATTAAAAATAGAGGAAAAATAGAGGAAGGGTATATTGCAGATTTAACTGTCGTTGACATGAATAAAGAATTTACAATTTCAAATGACTGGATCGCAAGTAATTGCAAATGGTCACCTTACGACGGTTGGAAAATCAAAGCTAGTCCCTTTGGCACTATCATCAATGGTAATGTTTCAGTTTGGGATCAGGTGCTTGATGAAAAAAAATACGGAAAACCGCTAGAATTTAATTAGAATTTTTCTTTAATTCTGAAAGCTGAGATTTTAATTTCTCTAATTCTTTAGACAGCTCACTTAGATCTGTCTTTTCTTCTTTTGCTTCTTCTTTCTTAGATTTAGATCCATTAGTAGGAAATTGAAAATATTTTTGGAAATCAAAAGGATTAAATTTCATCATTCCATCTAAGCCTTTAGCAAAAATATTATTAGAGTTTGCAAAACCATGCATGCCATTTAAAAAATTAAACATGTCTGACGCTTGGTTGTTTTCATTAAATAAAATGATTTGCTTTAAAAAATCTTCAGGAATTAAATTAGTGGTTCCTGCAGTTTGTCTTTCCAGGAGTATCTGCAACAAAATAGAAGATGTAATATTTTTTTTACTATCAACATCTGTGATTTGAAAATTAATCTTCTTTTTAATCAAATCGACAATGTCTTCTTGTGTTATATACGAGCTTGTATCAGTATTATAAAGTCGTCTATTCGAGTATTTTTTGATTTCAACTGTCATGATTATTTTTCTACCACGTATTCACCAGGGGCGTTGTAGATCGGTTTGAATTTGCCTGCAATCAATTCTTTCGGTTGTTTAGCTTTCCCTGAAAATTGTTCTAACCAGCTAATCCATTGTGGCCACCAGGATCCATCTTTTTTATCAGCTGAATCTAACCATTGCGTAGGATTAGTTGTTACATCAGAGTTATTATTTTCATAAAAATATTGTTTGCCAGGTTTAGCACCTTTGCCTTGAATGATACCTGCAATATGTCCTGAGTTTGCTAGGATAAATTTACATTGGTTACTATAATTTTTAAGACCAGAAAAAACAGACTTCCAAGGTGCAATATGATCTTCCGTTGTTGCAACATGAAACATTGGAGTTTTGATTTTGCTTAAATCTAAAAAAAGATCTTTGAATTTATATTCTTTTTTTACGATCTTATTATTTAAATACATGGAACGTAGATAATCACTGTGTAATTTTGCAGGCAGTCTTGTTGAGTCACTGTTCCAATACAGCATATCAAACGCTGAGGGTTTGTTACCTAGTAGGTAGTTATTTACGACGTAATTCCAGTATAAATCACCAGGTCTTAGGAAGTTAAATGCAGCAGCCATATCTTTTCCATCAAAGAAGCCAGTCTTATTCATTTGTTCTTCTATTGCTTTAATTTGTTCCTCACTAATAAAGATTCCAAGGTCACCTGGATCTGTAAAATCAATTAAACTTGCAAAAAAAGTTGCAGAATTAATTTTATATGGAATTGGCTTTTGCTCTAAGTAGGCAAGCACCATTGCAACTAATGTTCCACCCACACAATAAGAAGCTAAATTAATTTCTTTTGATTTAGTTTCTTCACATGCAATTTCTATCGCTTTTAGTACACCTCGATCAACATATTCTTCAAATCCAAAATCTTTACTGTCACTCGTAGGATTTTTCCATGAAACTAAAAAAGTATTCATTTTATTTTCTACTAAATATTTCATCATTGATTTCTTTTCATTGAGATCCATGATGTAAAATTTATTAATAAATGGTGGTATGATTAATAAAGGCTTTTCAAATTGCGTATCTGTTTCTGAATTGTAATGTATTAATTCAAAAACATCATTTTTAAAAATAACTTTACCAGGAGTTGTGGCTAAATTTTCTCCAACTTTAAAATCATCAAAACTAGTTTGTGAAATAAATAATTTATTTGGATGTTTTAAATAATCTTGTCTAAAATTTTCAAATCCTCTAATTAAATTATTTCCATTTTCTTCAAATGTTTTCATTAATACTTGAGGGTTAGAAAATACAAAATTACTTGGTGAGAATGCCATATTTAATTGTTTAATATAAAATCTCATTAATTCTTTTTGTTTAGGATCGGGAAACTCGACGGATTCAATTAAGCTTTCTAATAATTGAGAAGTAATTAAATAAAATTGTTTTACAAAATCAAAAAATAAATTTTGCGTCCATTCTTCAGATGAAAATCTTTTATCTGTCTTATCTTCTTTTGTGATGGGTAATGCTTCTTGATTAGATAATTTTGAAACAAAATAAAAATTTAAGGAAGTAATTTGAGTCATCCACTTATTAATATGATCAAAATAAATATTAGGATTTTTTCCTACTTCGGATGTAAATTTTTGAAAACTTTCTAAAATTTTATTTGTTGTTGGGGAAATAGAATTTAATAAATCCATTGTGCTAAATTCTTTTTTAGAAGAATTATTTGTTTGGGTAGTTTTATTTTGGGAAAAGTTTGCCAAATTTCCCTCCACAAAGTTGTTGTAAATTTTTACGTTATTATCAAATATGTCTTTTAATTCTTCAAATTTTGGGTATTCCATATCGCTATTATTGTTACCTATGTTAGAGCTGTTATTTTTTGATTTATTCATTGTGTGCCATTATTTATGATGTATGATGTGCTTTTGCAACATATAAATATTGCGATACAATATATAAATAATGCATTGCAATAAAAATATTTGTTTAAAATCAATAATTTATCATTTTTATAAAAATTATCTATTGTAATATTTTGCATCGCAACATATATAGTCCTCAACTTAAATTTAACTATAGGAGTAACAATGTTTAATACTACTAACCCTTTTGAAATCTTTGATTTTCAAAAAATGTTATCTGCAGCTAAAATGCCAAATTTAGATGTAAATTCTGAAGGTTTAATCAACGCTCAGAAAAAAACTATGGAAGCTATCGCTGGTGCTTACAAAGCATCTTTTGATGGAGTTTCTGCATACACTAAAAAACAAGTTGAAATTTTAAATGCTGCAATTTCTACTGCAAAAGAAGCAACTTCTGAAATCGCTAAAGGTAACCCTCAAGAATCAGTATCTAAATCTTTAGATTTAGTGAAAAAAGCTATCGTTGAGGCTCAAGCGAATGCAGCTGAATTAGCTAAAATTAACGAAAAAACTGCTAAAGAAGCTTTCGAAATTTTGAATGCTAGATTTTTAGACAGTATTTCTGAAATCAAAGCTGTAGTAGCTGAGAAAAAATCAGCAACTGCATCTGCTTCAGTAAAAAACTAAGTTAATAATTAAATTTTCAAGATCGGTTTGCACCCCCCCTTTTAGCAAATCGATCTTGAGATTTATTATATTAGGGAATATATAGCTTATCATGAAAAAACTTGCATTGGTTACAGGTGGTACACGAGGGATAGGAGCTGCAATAGCTCGAAAATTACAAGAAGATGGTTTTGAAGTAGTCACAACTTTTATTGGACGTCCAGATGCTGCAGAAGCATTCACGAAAGAAACTGGAATTAAAACTTATAAATTTGATGTTGCGTATTTTGAAAGTTGCAAAGATGCAATTTTAAATATTGAAAAAGATTTTGGCAGAAGTATCGATGTCGTTATCAATAATGCTGGAATAACAAAAGATAGATTTTTACATAAAATGTCTGCAGATGAATGGAATGCAGTCATCAATACAAATTTGAACTCATGTTTTAATATTACAAGAAACGTAATTGAAAAAATGAGAGAGAAAAAATTTGGAAGAATTATTTCAATTAGTTCGATTAATGGAATTAAGGGACAAATTGGACAAGCAAATTACTCAGCTGCTAAAGCTGGTATCATTGGATTTACAAAAGCCATTGCCCAAGAAAATGCAAACAAAGGCATTACCGCAAATGTGATAGCTCCAGGTTATGTTGGAACGGACATGGTAAAAAAAATAGATCCAAAAATTTTAGAAGGAATTGTTTCTCAAATCCCCGTTGCACGATTGGCAGATCCAAGTGAAATAGCTGCATTAGCTAGCTACTTAAGTAGCGATCTTGCAGGCTTTATCACTGGAGCTACATTCAACATCAACGGTGGTCAGTACATGCAATAATATTATTCATTCAATCAGGAGGAAGAAAAACAAATGTCTAACAATAAAGAAATAGTAATCACAAGTGCGTTTAGAACAGCTATTGGCTCGTTTGGCGGTACTTTATCAGCTATGCCAGCATCTCAATTGGGTTCTGAAGTTATTAAAAAATGCTTGGAGCATTCTGAGCTAAAAGGCAAAGATGTTGATACAGTATTTATGGGTCAAGTGTTGCAAGCTGGAACAGGACAAAACCCTGCAAGACAAGCTGCAATGGGAGCTGGAATTCCTAACGAAACTATTTCAAGCACAATTAACCAATTATGCGCATCTGGTTTAACTTCAGTTGGCTATGCTTATAATTCAATTTTATTAGGCGAAGCTAATATTGCTGTTGCTGGTGGACAAGAAAACATGAGCAGCTCTCCGCACGCTATGATGTTACGAAATGGTGTGAAAATGGGAACAGGTTCTTTAGAAGACACAATGTTAAAAGATGGATTAACTTGTGCATTCAACAATTATCATATGGGAATTACTGCAGAAAATGTTGCAGAAAAATTTCAAATTAGAAGAGAAGAGCAAGATACATTTGCAGCTTCATCGCAAAGAAAAGCAATGGAAGCAATTAAAGCAAATAAATTTAAAGATGAAATAGTTCCAATCAAAGTTAAAGTAAAAAAAGATGAAATTACTTTTGACACAGATGAATATCCTAAAGATGGAGTAACAGTTGAGAAATTAGCAAAGTTACGTCCAGCTTTTAAAAAAGATGGAACGGTTACAGCAGGTAATGCATCAGGAATTAACGATGGTGCTGCTGCTCTAGTTTTAATGACTGCTGAAGAAGCAAAGAAAAGAGATATTCAACCTCTTGCTAAAATTGTTTCTTGGGCTGTATGCGGTGTTGATCCTTCCATTATGGGAACAGGTCCAATTCCAGCTTCTAAAAAAGCTTTAGATAAAGCTGGTTGGGGAGAAGATCAATTAGATTTAATTGAAGCAAACGAAGCATTTGCTGCTCAAGCAATTGCCGTAAATAAAGAATTAGGCTTTACACCTGATAGAGTTAACGTAAATGGTGGAGCAATTGCATTAGGTCATCCAATTGGAGCTTCTGGAGCTAGAGTTCTGGTTTCTCTCATTCATGAAATGACAAAAAGAAAAGCTAAAAAAGGTTTAGCTACTTTGTGCGTTGGCGGTGGAATGGGTATCGCAATGTGCATTGAAAGAAATTTCTTAAATCACAAATAATTATTTTAAAAGATTTTAACAATATTTAGAAAATTCATTTTTTCTAAATATTGTTATTTCTTTTCTGAGACACTATAAAAAATACACCCTAAAAAGCGCTTATTTTTTTATCAATTTTATACCTAGACAAATTAATAGGTTTGATAAGATATATTCATGAGAAAAGCAGTCTCAAAAATATTGCTTCTTATTGTTTTTATTATTTTTAATAATCAAATTGTTTCTTTTTCCGCTGAGGAGTATGAAAATATTCCAATTCCCTGCGAGGTTAAAGAGTGCAATCCAAAATGGGGTCATACAACTACCGTTTGGTACAAAGGGGATAAAAATAAACCAGCCATAATGTACTTTGGGGGAGGCGCAAGTACTTTTACAGTTTTAGATTATACTTCAGTAGAAATTTCTCTTTTAAAAGGTAAGTTTGATATTGTTATGGTCGCATCACCACTTCCTATAGTTAGTGATCAAAGAACACAAGGATTTCCAAAAATGGCGTATGACAAATACGCTGTATATCGAATGAAACAAGTTACAGAATATTATAAAAAAAAATTTAATAAACCTATTTGGTTAGCAGGAGCGAGTGCTGGAGGGCCAAGAATGATTGGAGTTTTAATAGGAAGTGAAAAAACCAGACCTTCAGATAGATATGCGGGATTAATTTTTTCATCTCCTTATCTTGCGAAAATTAAAAAAATAAACGGGATTATAACAGGAGAGTTTGAATACAATATTCGAGTTAGGCAAATAAAATATAAAATGAATTTACCAATACTTGTTATTAATCATGCAAGAGATCATAAACCAGCACAACATCCAAAAAAGCAAGAATGGTTTACCAAACAACTAGCCAAGAGAAATTCCGGTATAACTGAGTTAAAGCTATTAACAGAAGGTGATCCTATGATTACAGATTATGATGGTGGTCATCATTGGTTTCAATTTAATAAGCCCGAAGTTGCCAGGGTGATATCTAAGTTTATTTTAGATAATTCAAAATAGATTTACAATATTCCTGCAGTTTTAAGAGAGTCTGTGATTTCAGTTAAGATTGCTGGATCATCAATGGTTGCTGGCATTTTGTATTCTTCCTTGTCAGCAATTTTTCTCATGGTTCCTCTTAACACTTTACCTGATCTTGTTTTGGGAAGTCTTTTAATAACGATAGCAGTTTTAAATGCTGCAACAGGTCCAATTCTATCTCGGATCATTTTTACACATTCCTTTTGAACATCTTCGATGGATTTTGTAACTCCAGCTTTGAGCACAACTAAACCAACGGGCATCTGGCCTTTTAATTTATCTGCAATTCCAATGACGGCACATTCAGCAACGTCAGGATGTTCAGACAATACTTCCTCCATAGATCCAGTTGATAGTCTGTGACCTGCAACATTGATAATATCGTCGGTTCTTGACATAATCCAAACATAACCATCTTCATCAATGTGCCCCGCATCATAAGTTTGATAGTAGCCAGGATAGGTTGTCATGTAATTTTCTTTGTATCTTTGATCTGCGTTCCACAGTGTTGGGAAAGTACTAGGAGGTAATGGTAATTTAACACAAATATCGCCCATTTCTCCTGGTTTTGCTTCACTTCCATCTTCCTTTAAAACTCTAACATCGTAACCAGGCGCTGGTTTTCCAGCTGATCCATATTTGGTCTCAAATAAACCAAGTCCTTTAAAGTTTCCTGAAATAGACCAACTAGTCTCAGTTTGCCACCAGTGATCAATAACTGGTTTTTGTAATAATTTTTCAGCCCAATGAATTGTATCAGGATCAGCTCTTTCCCCAGCTAAATATAAAGCTTCAAATTTAGAAAGATCATATTTTTTAAAATAATCTCCATTAGGATCTTCTTTTTTAATTGCTCTAAAAGCGGTAGGAGCTGTAAATAAAGTTTTCACTTTATATTCTGAAATAATTCTCCAAAAAGTTCCAGGATCAGGTGTGCCTACAGGCTTTCCTTCAAATACTATGCTAGTGCATCCATGAAATAAAGGTGCATATACAATATAAGAGTGACCAACAATCCAACCAATATCACTTGCGGACCACCAAACATCATCAGGATTAATATCGTATACATTTTTCATCGTCCATTTAAGCGCAACTACATGACCTCCAATATCTCGCAAAATTCCTTTAGGTGTTCCAGTGGTTCCTGATGTGTACAAGATGTATGCAGGATCATTTGCATCACAACTGACGCATTCAGCTGGTTTTGCATTCTTAACAAAGTCTTTCCAATCAATAAAATTTGAATCTATTGTAGCTTGATGAGAGTCCCTTTGAAAAATAACTACTTTTTCTATTTTGTGCTTTGCTTTTTTTAAAGCATCTTCAAGCAATGGTTTGTATTCAACTATTTTTCCAGGTTCTAAACCACAAGAAGCAGATAAGATAACTTTAGCACCACTGTCATCAATTCGACTTGCAAGCTCTGCTGAAGCAAATCCACCAAACACAACGGAGTGTACCGCTCCAATTCGAGCACAGGCTAACATCGCCATGATAGATTCCGGAATCATTGGCATGTAAATTATAACTCGGTCACCTTTTTGAACCCCATGAGCTTGTAAAGCACCGGCTAAAATAGAAACTTCCTTAGTTAATTCTTGATAAGAATATTTTTTTTTCACTCCTGTCATTGCGCTATCAAAAATAATGGCAGTTCTATCTCCATTACCTTCTTCCACATGACGATCTAAAGCATTAAAGCATGTATTAATCTTTCCACCTTTGAACCATTTATAAAAAGGAGGGTTGCTTGCGTCTAAAATTTGAGTTGGCTTTTTAATCCACCTTACATCTTCAGCAGCTTTGGACCAAAAATCCTCTTTGTTTTGAATGGATTGAGAAAAAACTGAATTATAAGTACTGCTCATAAAAATTATCAAATTTTAGATTACTCTTAATATATTTTTAAACTAATAATTGTTTTTTAAAAAATTATTTAAAAAAAACATAAGATTCAATAACTTAATTGGTTGTTTTTGACTTATCAAATATAACAAATTCAAGTACTTAGTGATGATTATTTGCAAAATAAATTTGCAAATTTTGTTTAAACAAAAAAGGGAGAATAAAAATATGAAAACCGCTATGTTAGCGTCAAATGACTTCACTGGAATTACATTCTGGCTGATTTCAATGGCACTTTTAGCTTCGACTGTATTCTTTTTCATGGAAAGAAATTCAGTAAAAGCATCATGGAGAACGTCTATTACATTATCTGGTCTTGTGACTGGTATCGCGTTTTTCCATTATATGTATATGAGAGAAGTTTGGATCACTACAGGAACTTCTCCAACAGTATTTAGATATATCGACTGGTTACTTACAGTTCCATTATTGATGGTTGAATTCTACTTCATTCTATCAGCAGTGAAAAAAGTATCTGGTGGTATTTTCTGGAGATTAATGATCGGAACATTAATCATGTTAATTGGTGGATACTTAGGTGAAGCTGGTTACATGAATGTTACTGCTGGTTTCGTAATTGGAATGGCAGGATGGATCTACATCTTATATGAAGTATTTTCAGGTGAAGCAGGTCAAGAAGCGGCTAAGTTAAAAGGCCCAGCTGCAGACTGTTTCAATTTCTGTAAATGGATTGTTACATTAGGTTGGTCAGTTTATCCATTAGGTTACCTATTTGGATATATGGTTGGCGGAACTGATGAAGCAACATTAAATAATATTTATAACCTTGCAGATTTTATCAATAAAATCTTATTTGGTTTAGTGATTTATCAAACAGCTAAATCGCTTACTCCAGCAGGAAGCAAATAATTATTTAAATTAAATTTTAAAATTAAAAAGGCCTCTTTTTTAGAGGCCTTTTTTTTTGCCCCAAGCAAAATTAGAATTAATTGTAACAGTACCATCCTTATAAGACAGTCCGTTGTCTCGATCTTGTTTGAGAAAAGAAGCTCCATCTAAATCTATATAATCGGCAATCTTTAAATATTGTAAAGCAGGGTAAAGTGATAGCGAGGAGCTAACCATGCAGCCTAACATTATTTTTTTATTTTTCACTTTTGTTAATATTTTTTTAATATTATTTTCAGTTCCAAATTTATCTAATTTTAAATTGATATAATCATAATATTTTATCTGTTTATGTAAGTTTTTGTTATTTGTGTGAAAGGTTTCATCAGCACAAAATGGAATAGAAGTTTTAATATCTTTTAATAAATAATCCTTTCCTCTTGGAAAAGGCTGTTCAATCATTGCAATATTATATTTTTCTAATTGATGAATATTTTTTTGAAGAAAAGACTTGGTCCAACCTTCATTAGCATCAATAATAACTTTACTTTTTTTACAAATAGACTTGATTAATTGTAATTTTTCAAACACTTCATTTTCATTTAATTTAATCTTTAAAATTTTAACTTTTGCTAATTTTTGTAGAACTGTTTTTGTTTTTTCTAAATTGAATATAGGAACCGTCATTGCTGTAGTAAATTTTGATGGAATTTTATGTTTTTGCAAAAAAGAAGTGTTATTTATTTTGCAATTTAGATCAGTTTGTGCAGCTGAAATAGCATTTTGAAGAGAAAAATAGGGGATAGTCTCAATTTTTTCTTCATTAATTTTTGTAATGAGAGTTGTTTTGTTTTTTTTTAAATATTTTAAAATATTGGTTAATTGTTCATTATAGCGGTCATAAGGTATGCATTCACCATAGCCAACGCACTTTCCGTCTTTGAGAATAATATCAATTACTTTGATTAATTTTTTTGATCCGCGTGAGATAGTAAACTGATCTTTTAAATGAAAAACTCTTACTTTATAAAGTAACTTAATTTTATTTAATTTCTTCGTTGTCATTCGTTTTTAGATAAATATAAAGGAGATCATGCCAAAAGTAACCTATATAGAATTTAACGGACAAGAGCATACAGTTGAAGTTGAAAAGGGCCTTTCAATTATGGAGGGAGCAGTTCAAAATAATGTTCCAGGTATTGATGCAGATTGTGGTGGATCTTGTGCTTGTGCAACTTGCCATGTTTATGTGGACGAGGACTGGAAAGACAAATTACCTGAACAATCGGATGCTGAAAAAGATATGTTAGATTTTGCTTTTGAAACAAAAGCAAATAGCAGGTTAAGTTGCCAAATTTTTTTAGAAGATGAAACGCTAAATGGTATTGTCGTTAGACTCCCAGAAAAACAAGGTTAAATGATAAAGACAGATGCGTTAATTATTGGAGCCGGTCCAGTTGGTTTATTTGCTGTATTTGAGCTTGGTATATTAGGATTAAATGCTCATGTGGTAGATAATTTAGATAAAGCTGGTGGACAATGTATCGAGCTTTATCCTGACAAACCTATTTATGATATTCCTGCAGTTCCAGAGTGCACTGGCGAAAGTTTAACAAAAAATCTTTTAAAACAAATAGAGCCTTTTAAAACTTCTTTTCATTTTAACCAACGAGTAAACTCTGTTACTCAAAAACAAAGATCACTGGATCGTTGAGACAAGTGATAATATAAAGTTTGAGACACCCAATGTAATTATTGCAGGTGGAGTAGGGTCATTTGAACCGAGAAAGCCACCCATTCAAGGGATTGAAAAATTTGAAAGTAAAAATTTATTTTATTCCGTTAAAAATAAAAATAATTTTGCTAATCAAAATGTTTGTATATTTGGAGGAGGGGACTCGGCTTTAGATTGGGCAGTTGAGCTTTCTAAAATTGCCAAAAAAATTTATTTAGTGCATCGTCGAGATGATTTTAGAGCCGCACAACACACAGTAGATCAAATGAAAGAAATTGCAAAGACTGGAAAAATAGAAATATTAACTAATTTTCAGCCTAAAAACTTTCTCGGAACTGATGTGATTGAAAAAGTTGTTATTGAAAATAACGATAAGACAATAAAAGAAATTAATGTCGATTCTGTTTTGGCTTTTTTTGGTCTCAAAATGGAATTAGGTCCTATTTTAAATTGGGGTTTGAACTTAGATAAGAAAACAATTGTTGTTAATACGGAAAATTTTGAAACAAATGAAAAAGGCATTTTCGCCATTGGTGACATTTGTACTTACCCAGGAAAGCTTAAATTGATTTTATGTGGTTTTCATGAGGCTGCACTTGCGGCACAAGAATGTTTTAGAAGAGCAAGACCTGATGAAAAATATGTGTTCAGGTTCACGACTTCCTCAAGCGATATTCATAAAAGACTTGGTGTAAAATAGTTTCTAGAATTTTTTATCCACAAACCCACAACATCTAGTTACGATGTTCTCTTTTTGATTCACTAATGAATCTAATTTGGACTCAAAATACAACCTGACTAAGTGTATATGTTTTTGTATAAAGAACAAAATAAGAACATATATGAAAGACACATTGCCTTTAATTTTGCAAAAAGTAAGCGCAGGATTTCCTTCTCCCGCAACTGATTACATTGAAGAACCTATTAATTTAAATGATGAGCTTATTAAAAATCCGTCTTCTACTTTTTTAATTAGAGTTCAGGGTAATTCAATGATTGAGCATAAAATTACAGAGGGAGATGTTCTTATTGTTGATCGTAGTCTGAAACTAAAATCAAATTCTATAGCAGTTTTAAATTTTGAAGGTGAGTTGGTGGTGAAAAAAATTATACAAAGAAATAATAAATATTTTATCTGCTCTACAAAAAATAATTCCTTAGATTATTTAGAAATTGAATCTTGTCTAGATACCCAGCTATGGGGAGTAGTTAGTTATGTTATACACAAAGTGTAATAAAAAAAAAATAATAGCTTTAGTAGATTGTAATTCTTTTTATGTTTCTTGCGAAAGATTATTTAATCCAAAAATAAAAAATGTACCTGTTATTGTTTTATCTAATAATGATGGCTGCGTTATTTCAAGATCTACTGAAGCTAAGCAAATTGGGATTAAAATGGGAGAGCCTTATTTTAAAGTTAAGCATTTAGTAAAAAAAAATAATGTAGCAGTGTTTTCATCTAACTACGCTCTTTATGGCGATCTTTCTAGAAGAGTAATGAATATTCTAAAAAAATTTTCTTCACGTATTGAGTATTATTCTATTGATGAAGCATTTTTAGATTTAACAGATATGATTATAGAAAATATAAATGATTATATTGTGGAAATGAAAAAAAATATCTATCAGCACACAGGAATACCAGTGAGTATAGGTGTGGCATCTACAAAAACATTAGCAAAAGTTGCAAATCTTTTAGCTAAAAAAAAAGATAATGGAGTAGAGAACTTAACTATTAGATCAAGTGATGAAATAAATAGTATTTTGCAAAAAATAGACGTGAGAGATATTTGGGGAGTGGGTAGTCAGCTTTCAAAATTATATAAAAAAAATAATATAAATAATGGTTATGAATTAAAAATTAAAAATACTGCATGGATAAGAAAAAATACAAACATCATTGGTTTGAAAACAGTTGCTGAGCTCAATGGTATAAGCTGTATTGACTTTAACGACGGAGAAAATGCACCAAGAAAAAGTTGTTGCGTATCAAGATCTTTTGGTAAAAAAGTTGAAACATTACAGGAATTGGAACAGTCCATTACTTCTCATTGTTTAAATGCCGCTGAAAAAATTAGGCAAGATCAGCAGTTAGTTAAGTCAGTTATTATTTTTATTAAAACCAGCCCATTTGATCAGAGTAATTTTATTTCCTTATCGAAAAAAATTGATTTACCAATAGCTACCGATGATAGCTTTGTATTATTGGATATCTGCCTAAAAGCTTTGTCTGAAATATTTATTAAAGGACGAAAATATCAAAAAGCAGGAGTTCTTTTTTTAGGATTGCAAAATAAAGAAAATTATCAAGCTAATCTTTTTTCTATTAAAGACTCTGAAAAATCAGGAAAATTAATGAAGATTTTAGATGATGCTAATTTAAAGTTTGGAAGAAATTTTATGTCAGTTGGTGATGTGGGATTTAGAGGAAGCTGGAAAATGAGAAGAGACTATTCTTCAAGAATAGATACATCTGATTTTAAATGCCTACCCACTGTAAATAGTGGTTAAATTCTTAATATTATTTTCACTATTATTAAGTTTTTTAATATCATCATTTCTGGCAAGAAAAAAAATAAACAAAACAAATACCCAGGTAGTTGCAGCTAGAATTAAAAAATAGGGTGAAAAAAAATAAGCAAAAAGACTAAAGATCATAACTAAAATAGAAGAGCGAATAAATACAACTTCTTTAAACACTGCTGAAATATTTAAAGAGTGTTTTACCAGATTCATGAAGCTCATTTTGGATGGTCCAGAATAACGAGAGCCTCTAATTGAATCAAAAAAACTTACAGAATGTAAAGATGGAATATTTTTTGTAATAGATCCAGAATAGCTAAGCCAAATAGATCCATCGGATATTATTTGTTTTACAGCTTTTTTCGATAAACAAGAATAGTTTCCAAATTTAATCATGTTTCCAGTGATTAAATAAGTTAAAATTTTATGAATTTGATATAAAGTTTTAAAAAGCAAACCTTCGCTTCTTTTAACTCTATTTGCAGTAATAATTTCAGGATTTGAATTTTTTGTTAAATTAAAAAAATTTTTTAATTCTTCAGGTCTGTCCTCTCCATCACCATCCATTGGTATGATGTAATCAAATTCAATATTAGAGTAGATATATTTTAATCCTGTTGCAATTGCATGGCAGTGACCTCCATTTTTTAACAGGTGTAAGATCTGAACTGATTTTATATTTACAAGATGTAAATTATTAAATTCGATTGTTTCTTTAGATGCATCGTTTACAAGCAATACGGATACTTCACAATTTTGATTAGTAATTTCATAATCAATATTTTTAATAAGCTGAGATGCTGAATCGGTATCATTATAAATAGGAATTAAAATAATATATTTTTTCATTTTTTATTTGTAATTAAATTATCTGATATACAAAATTCTTTATCATTATTTGTTACTTTAAAATTTTTATCAAAACACATTTGTTTGTTGTCTAATGACTGAATTGTCCAAGAAGGTCTTGATTTTAGATGATAAGACAAATTACCTACAATCCATTCATTTTTTCCTGAAATATATTTGATTTCATAATTTCTATTATTTTTAAACCATTCTTGAGCAACTACTTTTGCAATGTTACTTCCATCATAATCAGTTCTTTTATCTTTTTGAGTTATTGAAATGTATCCATATAGCAAAGGTGAAAATAGAAAGAAAAAAATAAAGATTATATAAAAATTTTTAAGGTTATTTAAATTTATTTTATTTTGGAAAAAATAAATAACCAAGGTTCCAAAATATAAATAAAAAGGAGTCATCCACATTGTTCTAATTTTAGCTCCCATGAGCAAAGAAGTTAAAAAAATTAATAATAGCGGCGCAAAATTTACTACTAAAAGATAAATAAGATTATCATTTTTGTAATTACAATTAATTTCTGATTTTTTTTGTATTAAAAAAAAAGATATTAAAAAGAATGGTATTAAAATAGCAATTTGTTTAGATAAAAAAGTTAAAGGCTGAATTATATGATCTAGGAATACCTTTGTTTCTCCAGTTCTTTTTAAGCCGTATAAAATCGTTATATAATTATTTTCAGTTAACCATAAAATATGAGGAAAAATTATAATTAAAAAAATAATTCCTGGTAAAACATGAATTATTTTAAAGTTATTTTTTTTAATAAAGTAAAAATAAAATATTATTACGCCAAGAATTAAATAGATAAAAAGATACTTTGACAAAAAACCTAGTGCCATTACCAAACCTAGAATAAAGTAATCTTTTGCTTTATTTTTATTAAAGCATTGATGGCCGTAATAAACTGCCATAGCCCAAAATGGTAGTTGGCAAACATTTACGTTAAATTCTGGTGTTGTAAAATTATAAAAAAAAATACCTTCCAATAAAATTACAGATAGGAATGCATAATTATTATTGTTTAATATTTCCAATGAAAAAAGGTAAACATAATAAAAAGCAATAATCACAAACAATTGACTTAAAAAATAATATGCCCAATCTTGAGGACCGAATATTTGATAAAAGATTTCTGGAAAAAGGGCGCTGAGAGGAGGATGTTTTACAAATCCCCAATCCAGATTGCTACCCCAGGCTAACGCTTCAATGGTATCAAGTGGTAAGTTGCTATTTGTAACTGATGGAATCAGTGTCCAAATTATTAGATGTGTTGATAAAAAAATTAATAATTTTTTATTAACCGTCATTTAAGTAGTTTTATATGCTTTATTATTAATTGACACTCGAAAATACAAATCTATTATCCTTATTTTTTATGGCTACAAAAATTCCTAAAAATTACAAACCAACTGCAAAAGAAAAGTACATGTGTGCTAAGCACAAGGCTTATTTTAAGCAGTTATTGTTTAATTGGAAAAAAGAATTAATCGAACAAAATAATAGAATTATTTTTAATGACATGGATGATAATTCTGCATCTGCAGATGTTGTGGACCAGGCTACTTCTGTAACAGGAAAAACGGTTGAAATGAGAACGGTTAATAGAAACAAAAAATTAATTAATAAAATAGATTCAGCTGTTAAAAGAATAGAAGAAGGAACTTACGGATATTGTGAGGAAACGGGCGAGGAAATTGGATTAAAAAGATTAATGGCAAGACCCATTGCAACTCTTACAATTGAAGCTCAGGAAAAACACGAAAAGCAAGAAAAAATCTTCGCTGAAGATTAAGCAGACGGAACTGCATCTCCTTTTTTTAAAAGATCATACCCTTTAATAACTGCAGGCCTCTTAGCTATATTTGAATACCATCTTGTTAAATGCTTAAAATTTTGTAAACCAATATCGTGCCATTCATGTCTTGCTATCCATGGAAAAGTTGCAATATCTGCAATAGTATAATTTTTTCCAGCTAAATATTCTGATTGAGATAGTCTTTCATCTAAATCTCCATAAATTCTTTTTGCAATTTTAAAATATCTTTCTTCACCAAACTCACTCTTGCCAGGATTGTAGTGATGAAATTGGTGATGCTGTCCAAGCATAGGACCAATATATGCCATCTGACCCATTAGCCATTGATTAATGATTAGTCTTTCATCGTCATTATAAAATTTTCCACTCTTTTCTCCTAAATAAATAAGGATTGCTCCTGACTCAAATATAGAAATATCACCATCTTTGATGACTGGAATTTTACTAAAGGGACTTATTTTTCTAAATGAAGGTTCAAACTGCTCATCTTTAAATATATTAATTTTAGTAACTTTATATTCAAAGTTAATTTCTTCTAACATTATAGAAATTTTTTTACCATTTGGAGTGTCTGCAGTTAAAAGCTCAATCATATAGTTGTATATATTTATTTATTAATTTTGAATAAAGGATATACATCATATTTATGAAAATAGAATATTATTATAGCGTTGCATCACCTTATGCTTATATGGGCATAGATCGTTTTCAAGAATTAGTAAAAAAATACTCTTTAGAAGTTCTAGAGAAACCTTTCGACTTAGTAGGAAAAGTTTTTCCTGATACAGGTGGAGTACCCGTTCCAAAGCGTCATCCAGCTAGACAAAAATATAGACTTTTAGAGATTGAAAGATTTGGGAAAAAACTTAATTTAAAAATTAACAAACAACCTAAATTTTTTCCTCCTACAGATCCTCACAAAGCAGCCTTATTTACCATTGCTACAATTATGAACGGACAAAATCTTAATTTTGGAAAAGAAGTTTTGACGAAATTGTGGGCTGATGAGCAAGATATATCCCAAGACGCAGTTCTGGAGGATATTTGTAAAAAATTAGATATCAATTTTAATGAACTTAAAAAACAAGCCGATAGTGATGAGATTAAAAATATTTATGCTTCAAATTCTCAAGAGGCAATAGATAAAGGAGTTTTTGGCGCTCCATCATTTATAATAGATAATGAGCTTTTCTGGGGTCAGGACAGACTTGATTTTTTAGAGGACAAGATTAAATCTATTTAAAATTAAATGCGCTTTTTAGCAAAAATTTTATTTTTTTGTTTTTTGTCTTCAGTTACAATTGCTGAAGAAAGTCTTTTTAAATCTCTAGCATCATCGTATTTAAATAATCCAACTTTAAATTCACAAAGAGAAAAAACAAAAGCAGTTGATGAGACTTTAGTTCAGGCTTATAGTAATTTTAAACCTACAATAACTGGAACTATTACAAAAGAAGATACATTAAATAAAAATTCAACAGATTATTCTAATACAGGCATTTCTGATTCTAATCTTCAAACATCAACTCAATCTATAACTATAACACAAAAACTTTTTCAGGGATTAAGTAATGCTAAAAAAGTTAAAAAGTCTGTTGAAATTTCAAGGTACGAATTAAAAGATACTGAGCAGGAAGTTTTATATAAAACAGTAGAAGCTTTTACTGAAGTCGTACTTTACCAAAAACAAGTTTTAATAAATAAAGATAATTTAGATCTTGCTGACAAACAAGTAGAGCTTGATAAAGCTAGATATAATAAGGGATCTATAAAATTATCTGATTTAGCTCAATCCGAATCCTCTTTGGCTTCTGCTAAATCAAAATTATTAAGTTCTCAAAATGCTTTAGCAAATAGTAAAAATAATTTTAAAAATATAGTTGGTTATTTTCCTGAAAAATTAAATATTAATCAAATTATAGATTTAAATTTACCAAAGTCTCTTAATGAAACTGTTTCATTAGCTGAACAAAATAATCCAGGTTTAATTATAGCAGATCTGAAAGCAAAAAGAGCAGTTGATGAGCTTAATCATTACAAGGAATCTGCTTTTGCCCCAAAGGCTTCCTTGTCATACAAAGCATCCGAGTATGATGAGTATAGCTCTACAGTAGATAAAAGATTTCAATCTGAATTTTCTGCAGAGGTTTCAATACCAATTTATAGCGGTGGACAAGGTTATTCTTTAGTAAAAGAGAAAAAAGCTTTAAAAATTAGTAGCGAGTTAGATTACTTAGATAAAAAAAATGAAGTAAACAAAACAGCTTCATTAGCTTGGTCTGATTATCAATTAAATCAAAGTAGACTCGACCTTGCAAAAGCACAACTTAAAGCTGCTGAAATTGCTTTTGAAGGAATAGAACAAGAATATGAGTCAGGACAGAGAACAACGCTTGATGTCTTGAGTTCTAGAGGGTTATTATTGGAAGCAAGATTGAATTTGATTAACTCTGAGAGAAATGAAATTTTATCAAGATTTTATATTCTTAAAACAATAGGAAATTTAACAGCTAATTTTTTGAAATTAGAGGCTAAAATTTACAATCCAGAAGAATACTCCAAAAAAAACTGGATTAGGCACCTTTTTTAGATAAAATTCATATAAATCAATATTTTATTTATTATTTGATAAATAGAACAAAATGTGTACATTTGAATTATAGATTCGTTTAATAAAAATAAATAATAAAAGGAAGCAAAATGAGCAAAAAAGAAAGTAACTTAAAAATTGTTAGTGAAGCGCACACAGATCAAAAAGAAAAACAAAAAGCATTAGACGCAGCAATAAGTCAAATTGATTCAAATTTTGGAAAAGGATCAGTAATGAAGCTAGGTCAAAGGCAGGTAATGGATGTTGAGTCCATTTCAACAGGATCTTTAAGCTTGGATATTGCTCTTGGAATTGGTGGATTGCCCAAAAGTAGAATTATTGAAATTTATGGACCAGAATCTTCTGGTAAAACAACTTTAGCTTTACAAGTTATTGCTGAAGCTCAAAAAAATGGTGGAGTATGCGCATTTATAGATGCTGAGCATGCTTTGGATCCAAGTTACGCAAAAAAATTAGGAGTTAATACAACAGACTTATTAATTTCTCAGCCAGATACTGGAGAGCAAGCGTTAGAAATTACAGATACTCTAGTTCGATCTGGAGCCATATCGGTATTAGTAGTTGATTCTGTTGCCGCCCTTACTCCTAGAGCAGAACTTGAAGGAGAAATGGGAGATCATCATATGGGTTTACAAGCTAGACTAATGAGTCAAGCTTTAAGAAAACTCACAGGTAGTATTTCTAAATCAAACACAATGGTTATTTTTATTAATCAAATTAGAATGAAAATTGGAGTAATGTTTGGTAGCCCAGAAACGACAGCAGGAGGAAATGCTTTAAAGTTTTATTCTTCAGTTCGATTAGATATTAGAAGAATTGGCGCTATTAAAAATGGTGAAGAAATAGTTGGAAATCAAACAAGGGTAAAAGTAGTTAAAAATAAAGTGGCACCACCTTTTAAAGTTGTTGAATTTGATATTATGTATGGACAAGGAATTAGCAAGACTGGTGAATTAGTAGACCTTGGATCTAAAGCAGACATAGTAGAGAAGTCTGGCGCATGGTATTCTTACAAAGGTGAAAAAATTGGACAGGGTAAAGAAAATGCTAAAGAATACCTGTCTAATAATCCTAAAGAAGCTGCCGAAATTGAAATGGCAATCAGAGCAAATGCAGGATTAATTTCTGATAAAATGATGGGAAATGCTGCATCATTAGAAAAAGAAGAAAAGAAACTCGAAAATATTTCTGAATTAAAAAAGGACAAAGAAGTAGTTAAAGATACAGACAAATAGCATTGCTTTATTTTTAGTCATCTTAAAGTATTCAAGGGCGCTTAATTCAAGCGCCCTTTGTCTTATATGGACTTATATTTCAAAAGCTGTATTTATTGAATTATGAGCAAAAAAACACTTGAAGATGTAAGAAGCACTTTTAAAAATTTTTTTGAGTCCAACTCTCATCAAGTGATAGAATCTAGTCCATTAGTTCCTCAAAATGATTCTACTTTAATGTTTGCCAATTCAGGAATGGTTCAATTTAAGAATGTCTTTACTGGATTAGATAAAAGATCTTACAAAAGAGCTACTACTGCTCAAAAATGCGTTAGAGCAGGAGGAAAGCACAATGATTTAGAAAACGTTGGTTTTACACCAAGACATCATACTTTTTTTGAAATGCTGGGAAATTTTTCATTTGGTGATTATTTTAAAGAGCAGGCAATCAAATATGCTTGGGACTTGATCACAAAAGAATTTGGTTTATCCAAAGATAAGCTTTACATGACTGTTTTTTCTGAAGACCAGGAATCCTTTGATTTGTGGAAAAAAATATCTGGTTTTTCAGATGATAGAATAATTAAAATTGCAACAACAGACAATTTTTGGTCGATGGGTGATACAGGTCCATGTGGACCTTGCTCTGAAATTTTTTATGATCATGGTGATCATTTATGGGGAGGATTACCAGGCACTAAAGATCAAGATGGTGATCGTTTTATTGAAATTTGGAATTTGGTATTTATGCAATTTGAGCAGCTTGCAAAAGATAAAAGAATATCATTACCAAAACCATCTGTGGATACAGGCATGGGTCTTGAAAGAATGACTGCAGTAATGCAGGGTACACATGACAACTATAAAATTGATTTATTTCAAAAAATTATTTCTAATTCAGAAGATTTATTTCAAACAAAAGCGTCTAATGAAAATATTGCTAGCTTTAGAGTTATAGCAGATCATTTAAGGGCCACTGCTTTCTTGATATCAGATGGCGTTACTCCATCCAACGAAGGAAGAGGATATGTTTTAAGAAGAATTATGAGAAGGGCAATGAGACATTGTAATACTTTAGGAAAGGCAAATCCAATATTGTATAAAATTGTTCCAAAAGTTATTGAGTTAATGAAAGATGAATATACCCAGCTTGATAATGCTAGAGATTTAATAATTCAAACTATTTCTACAGAAGAAGAAAAATTTTCTTTATTGTTAAAAAATGGACTAAAAATTCTTAATGAGGAAGTTATGAATATCAAAAATAATATTTTGCCAGGATCTGTAGCTTTTAAATTGTATGATACTTATGGTTTTCCAGTTGATCTAACTCAAGATGTTTTAAAAGAAAAAAAAATTATTATTGATCAGAGTGAATTTGAATTACTATCAGAACAAAGAAAACAAGAGGCAAGATCTAGTTGGAAAGGATCTGGATCTTCTGGATTAGATAAAATTTGGTTCAAAGTAAAAGAAAAAACAGGACCTACAGAATTTTACGGGTACACTTCAGATAGCATAGATGCAAAAATTCTTTGTATTGTTAAAGGAGAGAATATTGTTGATGAAATCAATGCTGATGAGGAAGGGTATTTGATACTTAATCAAACAGTTTTTTACGCAGAATCTGGAGGACAAATTGGAGATGTGGGTGAAATTTCTAATTCTAATAGTCTTTTTGAAGTAATGAATACTCAAAAAATATTTGGAGATTTATTTGTTCATTTTGGAAAACTTTCAAAAGGAAGTTTGAAAGTTGAGGATAATTTGTCATTAATTATAAATAAACAAAGAAGAGAAAAAATAAAAGCTTACCATTCAGCTACACATTTATTGCATGCTGCTTTAAGAGAAAAACTAGGCAAGCATGTTTCCCAAAAAGGCTCTTATGTTGGGCCAGATAGATTAAGATTTGACTTCAGTCACCCAAATCAAATTGAAAAAAAAGATTTAATAGAAATTAATCAAATTGTGAACGATGTGGTTCAAGAGGGTGGAGTTGTTACAACAACAATTATGACACCTGACAAAGCTATTAAATTAGGCGCAATGGCGTTATTTGGAGAAAAATATGGTGATGAAGTTAGAGTTGTTCAAATGGGAAAAAGAGATAATAAGGTTTTTTCATTAGAATTATGCGGTGGAACGCATGTGGATAATTTATCAAAAATCAATAAATTTGAAATTATATCTGAGGGATCAATAGCATCTGGCGTTAGAAGAATAGAAGCATTAAGAGGTGAGGAATTAGATATATATCAACAAGAGATTAATAAAAAGAATCAAGAACTTCTTCAATCGCAAAATGAAGAAATAAAATTATTAAAAAATAAGATTTTAAGCTTAGATAAAAATTATATTTTTAAAAGTTTTAAAAATGCAGAAGAAGAAATTTTAAATTTAAAAGAAAATTTTAGTAAAATCGAAAAAGATTATATTTTAAATGATCCAACGAAAAATATTATAAGTGATCATCAAAAAAGTGATTTTTTAATCAGAACCCAAATTATTCATGGTATCTCAAGTAAAGAAATTAGAGGTTTAATAGATGATAATAAAAAACTTTTAAAAAGTTCAGTAGTTATAATTCTAGGCATAGAAAATCAAAAAATTACAGTAGCTGTAGGAGTTACTAAAAATCTTGTAGAAAAATTTAATGCTATAGAAGTTTTAAACAATTTGTTAACTTTGCTTGATGGGAAAGGTGGCGGCGGCAGACCTGATTTTGCTATGGGTGGAGCTCAAAAAATAAGCAAAATAGATGATGCTATAAAACAAGTAGTTAGTATTTTAAATTAGAGATTATTTTCAATAATTTTTATAATTTTGTCTGATGATAATTTGTTAATAGTTTCATTATTTTTACTACAGTCGTAAATAATATTTTCAGATCCTAGAGGTTTGAATTTCTCAGAGTTTCTAGCAAAAAAACAAAACATTTTAACACCCGATAAGCTAAGCATATGCATGACTCCATTATCAATTGTAATAATAAAATTCATTTTTTTTCCTAACTCAACAACTAAAGATGGATCTCTATTATTTTTTTTTATTTTTAATTCAGGAAAATAAGAATTTTTCAAACTTTTTTTAATAAATTTAATTTCTTTTTGGTAATGTTCTTCTAAAAAAAATGTAGGAATATAATTTTTTTTTTCAAAATATTTAGCCACTTTAGTAATTTCTTTTAAATCAAATTCTTTAATGCGGGTAGGGTGACCAGCTTTTATTGAAAATCCAATATATTTTTTTTCTTTTTTTATAAGCTTATTTGAAATTTTGGAAAAATCTTTATTTATATTTTTGTATTTATTATCAAAAGTAAATTTTTTATTTAAAATTTTTTCTAAGTAATTGGTTATTCTTAATTGCACATGCTTTTCTTTATCAAGTTCAATTTTAGGGTTTGAAAAAAAATAGTTAAATGTAGGAGATAGATAATATTGATGTGGTATTCGTTTATATATAAGCGTATTTCTTATTTTAGTTTGATTATCAATGATCAAATCAAATTTTTTAATGCCAAAGTCTTTTTTAAGATCTGGTTTAAAAAATATATGTTTTTTTCTAAATCCGTAGTGAAGGGGAAATGACTTGATAGTAAATACATTTTTTGGTTTGAGATTTTTAAGTTTAGTTTCGAACCAAAATTTATTTACATCACAAGCATAGTAGTAAATTTTTTTTAAATTTAGACTTTCGTTTAAATAATTAAATATTCTTAAAAATTGAATTGCATCACCAATTCCACCACCTGCATTGATGATTAAGATATTCTTTATTTTTAACAATTAATTTAGTTCTTTTTGTAAGTTTTTGTTAATTGCCTCTAGAAACTGATTTGTGGTTAGGAATTTTGAATCTTTATCGATTAAAATTGCTAAATCCTTGGTCATTTCTCCAGATTCTACTGTATCTATACACACCTTTTCTAAAGTAGTAGAAAATTTATTTAATTCATCATTAGAGTCTAGTTTTGCTCTGTGAGCCAAACCCCTCGTCCATGCAAAAATTGATGCAATTGGATTAGTTGAAGTTTCCTTTCCTTTTTGATGCTCCCTATAATGTCTTGTTACTGTTCCATGCGCAGCCTCACTCTCCACAGTTTTTCCATCCGGAGTCATTAGAACACTTGTCATTAGACCCAAAGAACCAAAACCTTGTGCAACTGTATCAGACTGAACATCTCCATCGTAATTTTTGCAAGCCCATACATATTTTCCGCTCCATTTCATAGCGCATGCTACCATGTCATCAATTAGACGGTGTTCGTATGAAATATTGTTTTCTTTAAATTTTTTCTCAAATTCTTGTTCATAAACTTCTTGAAATAAATCTTTGAATCGACCATCGTAAGATTTTAAAATTGTATTTTTAGTTGATAAGTATACTGGCCATTTTCTAAGCAATCCATAATTCATAGATGCTCTAGCAAAATCTTTAATTGATTCATCTAAATTATACATAGTTAAAGCTATACCTGAACTAGGATAGTCAAATACATCATGCTCAATTTTTTGTGATCCATCTTCTGAGGTCCATGAAACCGTTAATTTCCCTTTTCCAGGAATTTTAAAATCAGTAGCTCTATATTGATCACCAAAAGCATGTCTTCCAATCACAATTGGATCTGTCCAAGACGGCACAAGCTTAGGAACATTTTTGCAAATAATTGGCTCTCTAAAAACTGTTCCTCCTAAAATATTTCTGATTGTTCCATTAGGTGATTTCCACATTTTTTGTAAATTAAATTCTTTTACACGTTCTTCATCAGGTGTGATGGTTGCGCACTTTACTCCAACACCATATTTTTTAATTGCATTTGCTGAGTCTATTGTAATTTGGTCATTTGTTTTATCTCTAAATTCCATTCCAAGATCATAATATTTAAGATCTATATCAAGATATGGAAGTATGAGCTTTTGCTTGATAAAGTCCCAAATGATCCTGGTCATTTCGTCACCATCAAGTTCAACAACTGGATTTGTTACTTTAATTTTTGCCATAGTATTAATTTAAGAAAAATTGTTATATAGATAACAAAATAATAATCAATTTAATTGTATATGTTTGAAATAATTTTTCCTAAAATGCATAAAGAAGGTCAAAAAATATTAGCAATAGCGCTAGTTATAAATTTTTTTCTTTTTTTTATTTCAGAATTTCTTGGCCTCGTAGGCATTGTTTTATGTATATGGGTTTTTTACTTTTTTAGAGATCCGGAAAGATTTTCAATAAATGATAATTCTTATTTAGTAAGTCCAGCGGATGGAAAAATAAGTTTAATAACTGAATGTAAAGGACCAAAAGAATTGGGTCTGGGAGAAATAGATTTTCTAAGAATTAGTGTTTTTATGAATGTTTTTAATTGTCATGTTAACCGTTTTCCAATTGATTGTTCTGTTGATGAGATTTTTTATAAACCTGGAAAATTTTTGAATGCCTCATTAGATAAAGCAAGTGAGGATAATGAGCGTAATATGTTAAAAATAACATCCTCTAATAATGAAACACTGGCCTTAGTACAAATTGCAGGTTTAGTAGCAAGAAGAATCGTCTGCGAAGTTAATCCTGGTGAAAAATTTACACAAGGTAACAGATTTGGGATAATTAGATTTGGAAGTAGAGTTGATTTGTATTTTCCAAATTCATATAAAGTATTAAGTAAAGTTGGACAAACTGTAGTTGCTGGTGAGTCGTTGATAGCAAAAAAATAATTTAATAAATGAAAAGCAAAATAAGCTTTAGAGCGGTCATACCTAATATAATCACAATTTTTGCATTGATTTTAGGATTAACGTCCATAAAATTCACAATGACCAGTGACTTTAAGCTTGCAATTATTTCAATTGTTTTAGCAGCGATATTAGATGCAGCCGATGGAAGGATTGCCAGATTAATAAAAGGAACTTCAAAATTTGGAGCAGAGCTAGATTCCCTAGTAGATTTTGTTAACTTTGGAGTTGCACCAGCATTGATAATTTATTTTTGGGAACTAAGATATTTAGGAAACATAGGCTGGATATTAACATTAGTTTTTATTATTTGTGCATGTTTACGATTGGCCAGATTTAATATTGATATAGCAAACAGTAGCAAAGAAAGTTGGAAAGATAATTTTTTTACAGGAGTTCCAACACCAGCTGGTGCAGGAATACTTTTGCTTCCATTAATTTATAGTTTAAGTGATTTTTTTATTTATTTTCAAAAAAATAATTTTTCTATTTATTTTATAATCATTGCTTCATTTTTAATGATAAGCAAAGTTCCTACATACGCTTTTAAAAAAATAAAAGTAAATAAGCCTTTTGTTTTATTAATTTTATTATCATTTGTTTTATTATTTTCTTTTTTGATTACTTACACTTTTAATACTCTTTTTGTGTTAGGTTTAATTTATATTTGTTCAATTCCTATCAGTTTTATGAATTTTAAAATTTTAAAGAAAAAATACAAAACAACAGACAATTTAGCTACAAGTGTAATATTAGACGATCTTTTATAATTTTTAATTATAATTTTTTATTAATGAAAAAGTTTAAAAACAAAAAACTTAGTCACAGTTCTAAACTGTGGATTACCAGACAAAATAATGATCCACTAGTAGAGCTAGCAAAAAAACAAAACTACAGATCAAGAGCTGTCTTTAAATTAATTGAAATTGATAAAAAATTGAAATTGATAAAAAATAATTTAAATATTGTGGATTTAGGATCTGCACCAGGTAGCTGGTCTCAATATAGCTCTAAAATAAATAAAAATGGTATTAATTTAGCTTTAGATATTTTGCCGATGAAATCGATATCTAATTGTAAATTTTTAAATGGAGATTTTACAAATGAAATAACTCAATTTGAATTAATTAAAATACTTAATGGTGGCAAAGCTGACTTAGTACTTTCTGATATTGCTGAAAATTCAACTGGTAATAAAAACCTAGACTCAATGAGAAGTAATTTAATATCTTTAACAGTGTTAGAATTTGCTTTAAAAAATTTAAAAAAAAACGGAAAAATTTTAATAAAGACTTTTTCAGGGATTGGTCAGCAAGATTTAGTTAAAAAAGTGAAGACCAGTTTTCAAAAACATCTATTTATTAAGCCTTCCGCAAGTAGGAAGGACTCAAAAGAGCTTTATTTGTACTGTGAGCTTTAATCATTTGTTGACTTTATTAGTTATGCAAAATAAATAAGTTTATGGAAATCAATAAAGCTTTAACTTTTGACGACGTACTGCTTGTACCAAAAAAGTCAAATCATCTACCCGCTGAATCAATAACAAAAACGTTTCTTACAAACGATATAGGTTTGGGCATTCCGATTATATCCGCTGCCATGGACACAGTCTCAGATTACCGTCTCGCAATTGCAATCGCTCAATTAGGAGGTATTGCCTGTATTCATAAAAATATGAGCATTGAAGAGCAGTCTCAGCAAATTAAAAATGTTAAGAAATTTGAGTCGGGAATGGTAATAGATCCCATAACTATTTCTCCAGATGAGGATATCTCCTTTGCTATTGACTTAATGAAAAGTAATAAAATTTCCGGAATTCCAGTAGTTGATAAAAATAAAAAATTAGTAGGAATTATAACCAATAGAGATTTAAGATTTACAAAAAATTTAAAAGCTAAAGTTAAAGATTTAATGACTAAAAAAGTTATTACAGTCAATGAAGGTGTTAATTCAGAGCATGCTAAAAAATTATTACATAAATATAGAATTGAAAAATTAGTAGTTGTAAACAAACAATTCAAATGTACTGGATTGATTACTGTAAAAGATTTAGAAAAATCTCAAGTTTTTCCAGACGCATCTAAAGATAAAAATCAATCTTTGCGAGTTGCTGGAGCAATAGGAGTAAATAAAGAAGGGTTAAATAGAGCTGAATTATTATTAGAGTCTGGTGCGGATGCTTTAATCTTAGACACTGCTCATGGCCACTCTCAGTCTGTAATTAATACAGTAAAAAATATTAAAAAAAAATTTAAATTTAAAAATTTAATTGTAGGAAATGTTGCAACTGGTGATGCAGCTAAAGAATTGGCAGACAATGGAGCTGATACTATAAAAGTTGGAATTGGCCCAGGATCAATCTGTACTACCAGAGTGGTTGCTGGCGTTGGCATGCCACAATTTACTGCTATTCAAAATGTTTCATTAGCAATAAAAAATTATAAAGTGAGAGTAATAGCAGATGGTGGTATTAGGTATTCAGGAGATATTGCTAAAGCCATAGGAGCAGGTGCAGATATGGTTATGATTGGATCTTTATTCGCTGGAACAGACGAGGCTCCTGGAGAAATATTTTATTATCAAGGTAGAAGTTACAAATCCTATCGAGGAATGGGATCTTTGTCAGCAATGGCAAGAGGATCTGCTGATAGATATTTTCAAGAAGATATTAAAGATAATTTAAAACTTGTTCCAGAGGGAATAGAGGGAAGGGTTCCATATAGAGGACCTGTTAAAAATATAATCAATCAATTAGTAGGAGGTTTGAAAGCTTCCATGGGCTATATTGGAGCAAAAACAATAGATGAGCTAAAGAAAAAGGCAAAATTTGTTCAAATTACAAACTCCGGTCTTAAAGAAGGACATGTGCATAACGTCCAAATCACGAAACAATCACCCAATTATCCAGTAGAAAACTAATAATGAGATATTTGTTAATTTTAACTTTGATATTTATTTCAAGTATTTCACTTGCAAACAAAACTAATAAATATTTCCTTGAAGGAGAAAAATTGTTTTTAGCAAATAATTTTAAAGAGGCAAAAATATTATTTGAAAAAGATATTGTTTTTGACACTAAAAATGTCAAAAGTTATTTATACTTATCTAAAATTCATCAAAATTTAAAAAACCAAATCGAAGAAGAAAAAAATTTAAAAACTGCACTATTATTAGACCCTAAAAATGAAGAGGGTCTTTTTTTATTAACTAAACTTTATTTAAGTGAAGGAGATTTTAAGCTTGCTGAGAAAGAATATAATTTACTTAAGAAAGTCTGTAAAAGTTTTTGTAATAAGTTAGAAAATTTAGAATTACAAATTTTAAAATTCAAGAAATGAATTTAAATAAAGATAAAAAAATACTAATTATAGATTTTGGATCTCAAGTTACGCAGCTTATTGCCAGAAGAATTAGAGAGTTAGCTGTTTATTGTGAAATTATCAGTTATCAAAAATTTAATAAATTAAATTCTATTGAAAATGTAAAAGGTATTATTTTATCGGGAGGACCATCCTCCATTTCAAAAAAAAATTCTCCTAATATTAAAAATTTGAATTTAATTAATAAAATTCCTATTCTTGCGATATGTTATGGGCACCAACTAATTGCAAAAATTCATAATGGAAAAGTAAAGTTTTCTAATAAAAAAGAATTTGGAAGAGCTATTTTATTTTCAAAATCTAAATCACCATTAACGAAAAATTTTTTTTCCAATAAAAAAGCCACTGTTTGGATGAGTCATTCTGATGAAGTGACTAAATTACCAAAAGGGTTTTCAGTTGTTGCATCAACTAAAAACTCAAGTTTTGCAATGATTCAAAACCTAAAAAAAAAAATATTCACAGTTCAATTTCATCCTGAAGTCGTTCATACTGAAAATGGAACTTTAATTTTTAAAAATTTCATTTTTGAAATTTGTAAATGTAAAAAAAATTGGACCAATGAAACAAAATTACAAAAAATATCCTCTAATATTAAATTACAAGTAGGAAAGGACAAAGTTCTTTGCGCTTTATCAGGTGGCGTAGATAGTAGTGTGTTAGCACATGTGCTTTACAAAACTATAAAAAAACAGCTTATATGCGTTTATATCGATACAGGCTTAATGAGAAAAGGAGAAACGTTAGAAATTATAAAAGTATATAAAAAAAAATTTAAAAGTAATTTTATTTACTTGAATAAAAAACAGTTATTTTTGAATAATCTTAAAAATATTAAAGATCCTGAAAGAAAAAGAAAAATTATTGGTCACACATTTATTAAAGTCTTTGAAGATTTTACAAAAAATAAAAAAAATATTAAATATTTAGCTCAGGGAACACTGTATCCAGATGTTATTGAGAGTCAGAGCTTCTCTGGAAGTCCAACATCTAAAATTAAGTCTCACCATAATGTGGGTGGTTTGCCAAAAAAAATGAAATTATATTTATTAGAGCCATTTAGAGAAATGTTTAAAGACGAAGTTAGATACCTTGGTAAAAAAATGAAAGTCAATAATTTTATTTTAAACAGACATCCTTTTCCTGGTCCAGGATTGGCAATAAGAATTTTAGGAGATATTGATCAAAAGAAATTAGAAATTTTACAAAATATAGATCATGTTTTCATTAATGAATTAAAAAAAAGAAATTTATATAAAAATATTTGGCAAGCTTTTGCTACTTTAATTCCAATTAAAACAGTTGGAGTCATGGGAGATAGTAGGACTTACGAATATATTTGTGCTTTAAGAGCAGTCACTTCTGTTGATGGAATGACGGCTGATTTTTATAATTTTGATCATAAAGATATATCTGAAATTAGTAGTAAAATAGTAAATGAGGTTAGTGGCATCAATAGAGTAGTGTATGATGTTACATCAAAACCACCAGGTACAATAGAATGGGAATAAAAAATCCAAAAATAGATCTGTTCTGCAAATCTAAAAGAAAACTCGTTTGTCTTACAGCTTATACAACTTATATGGCTGAAATTATAGATGAGTATTGTGATTTAGTATTAGTAGGAGATTCTTTATCAATGGTTCTTTATGGAGATAAAAATACTACTCGTTTAAGTTTAAGTACAATGATCCGACATGGAAAAGCAGTACGTAAGGGAATTAAAAAAAGTATTTTGGTTGTAGATATGCCAAAAAATACTTATGAAAAATCGCCAGATATCGCACTTAAAAATGCAAGAAAAATTATGAAAGAAACAAAATGCGATGCTATAAAAATGGAGGGCGGAGTTGCTATTGCAAAAACAATAAAAAAATTAGTAAAAAATAATATTCCAGTGATGGGTCATATAGGTTTGTTGCCGCAGCAAGTTACAAAATCATCTGAATACAGAATAAAAGGCAAAACTAAAAATGAAGAAAATATCGTCACCAACGATTTGTTGGCTGTCCAAAAGAATGGTGCATTCTCAGTGGTTATTGAAGGTGTGACCGAAAGATTAGCTATTAAATTATGTAAGATAGCGAAAATCAAAACAATTGGAATAGGAGCTACAAAAAAATGCGATGGCCAAGTATTAGTTACCGAGGATATGCTTGGTATATTTGATAAAACAGCAAAATTTGTAAAAAAATATAACAATTTAAGAAAAATAATTTCCAACAGTGTAAAAAAATATAATTCTGATATTGTTAATCACAAATTTCCTACAAAAAAAAATATTTATTAATAATGTCATCAGAATTAGAAAATCAAATTAAAGACGATTTATTTAGAGACAAAGTAATCAAATTTTTTTCTCAATATAAAAAATATTTAGTTACTCTATTAATTCTATTAATAACTATTCCTAGTTTTTATCACGCCTTTAAAGCTTATGAACGCAACAAAAGCGAAAAAATTCTAGAAGATTATAGCAAGGCAATCATGATGCTAAGCAATGAGAATTTAGATGAGGCAGATAAAATTTTTACCAAGCTTTTAAATGAAAAAAATGAAGCTATCATGATATCTTCCTTGAACAAAATCATAGAAATTAATTTAAAAAAAAAAAATCCTAAAAAAAATATTATTTTAATTGATGATATTCTTAACTCTAAAAAACTATCTGCTTTAAATACTGAGTTATTGAAAATAAAAAAAGCCCTTTTGATTTTTGATAAAGCTGATGAAAAAACAATGTTAGATTTGTTGAATAAAAATGAAAAGCAAAGTAAGTTTTATTCATTATCAATGCAAATTTTAGTTGATTTCTATATTTCAAAAAATGAACTTTCAAAAGCTAATGAAATTCAAAAATTAGTTAATGAAAAATAATTTATATTATTTAATAATTTTATTTTTTTTATTCAATTGTTCATCAAAAAAAGATGAATTACTAATTGATATTAAAGCTTTTAAAAATCAAGGCACTGAAATTTTTTTAGAAAATAATAAGGAGAATTTAGCTGAAGAAGTAAAAAAAATTAAAAAAATTTCAAATTATCAATCTTTTAATTTAAACAATTGGTTTCATCCAAATTTTCAAAACTCAAATTTTATACCACATTCTCAATATTCTGGATCTTTAAATATAAAAAAAAAAACTAAACATTTTTCATCAGTCAAATCCAATATTTATGAAAAGAATATTTTATCTTTTGATAATAAATTATTCTATATAGATGATTTGGGGAGCATTTATTCTCTAGATCTAAATTTACGCATATTAAAAAAATTTTCTCTTTATAAAAAAAAAGATTTTCAAGATTATTTGTTAAAATTTTCTTTATCTAGCGATGGTGAATATTTGTATATTTCAGACAATTTAGGAAATATTCACTCTTACGATCCAAAATTAAATAAAATCAAATGGTCTACTAAGTTAGGCGTTCCGTTTGTGTCTAATTTAGTTTTATATAAAAATAATCTATATGTTTTAAATGATAACGGGAAAATTTATTCTTTTGATAGTAAAACAGGTAGTCAAAATTGGAGCTATGAAAGTGCAACAAATATTTTAAAAAATTATAGTGCATTTCAAGTAGTTGCTGATCTTGATAAATTGATATTTTCAAATGATCTTGGTGATATTTATTGTATTGATCTTGTGCAAAAAAATTTGGCCTGGAGTTTAAATGTTGAGGTAAATACTAATTTAGCAATTTCAAATAATTTACTGCAATTAAGCAAAATTATAATTAAAGATAATGATGTTTTTATTTCTACTAATAAAAATAAAATAATTAATGTTAATCTTAATACGGGACAAATAAATTGGTCTCAAGATTTGCCTTATTCATCAACCGTCACATCTTTAGTTGTTCCAAATAATATTATTAATTTTACTAATAATGGGTATGTTTCTATCTTTGATAAAGCAAATGGTTCAATATTGTATAAAAAAAATATTTTGATCAATTTTGAAAATCTAATTAAAAAATCAGGAAAAGACTTTTTATTTAAATATGCATTTATTTCATCAAATTACCTATATATTGTGTCTCAAAATGGAATATTTTTTAAAATTGATACAAGTGATTTTAACAATATCTCTTATAAAAAAATTGCAAAACAGTTATCATCAAATCCTGTAATTATTCTAAATAATATTTACATTCTTGATGGCAGTGGAGCAATTTATCAAATAAATTAATTATTATGAATTTGCTAAATGTATCAATTGTTGGCAAACCTAATGTTGGAAAATCTACTTTTTTTAATAAAATTTTTAATGAAGAAATTTCCAAAACAGGTGATCAGCCCGGAACTACCAAAGAAGTTATATCTAATAAATTATTAATTAATAATTATAATATAATCTTTCATGACACGGGTGGGTTAAAGAAAAAATCCAAATCTAAAGAAACCGAACAAGCTTTTATTACAAAAGAATGTCTTTCTGCAATAAACAAGTCTTCCATAATTATTTTCATGATGAATGCAAATGATGATTTTACTAAAAATGATAAGCAAATTTGTAGAATGATACTTAACAAACTTAAGACTTTGATTGTAATTATTAATAAAAGTGATCTGTTGAGTAAAGACGAATTGAAAATTAAAACTAAATATTTTAATTATTATTTTGAAAATTTGTATTCAGATATTTTAATAAAACCATATTTTTTTTCTTCTATTGGGAAATCTGGAGTTAATGAATTTGTAAAAACAATTATTAAATTAGATATGATTTCTAAAAATTTTATAAGTAACCAAAAATTAAATGTATTTTTAGAAAAAACAAATAGTTCTCATAGAGCGCCGCAAAAAGGTTTGTTTAGACCAAAAATAAAGTTTTTAAAGCATGTTAATTTAAATCCATTTATTTTAAAAGCATTTGGTTCTCGATTAAAAGGAATAAATAAAGATTATAAAAATTATTTTTTAAAACAGTTTTTAAAAAATTTTAATATTTTTAATAAAGTGGTAATAATAAAATTTATTAATAATGACAATCCTTTTAGGACTACTTAATTAAGTTCTAACATTGCTGAGCAAAGATAATTGATTGTCTTTGTCATTTTGATTTTTTAAATCTAAAGGCTTGATTGGGTATTCTCCAGTAAAACAATGATCCGTAAATTGTGGGTTGGCAGCATCTCTTTTTTTATGGCCTAATGCCTTGTAAACACCATCTATGCTTAAAAAATGAAGACTTTTTACACCAATTATTTTTTTCATTTCTTCAATGCTATGATTAGCTGCTAACAATTCTTTTACATCTGGAGTATCAATTCCATAATAGTCCGGATATTTTATTGGTGGGCTTGATATGACCATATGAACTTCTTTTGCACCTGAATTGTAAAGCATATCCACAATTTTTTTTGATGTTGTTCCTCTTACAATGGAGTCATCCACAAGTATAATTTTTTTATTTTTAATTACCCCTTTATTAGGATTGTGTTTTAGTTTTACACCTAATTGTCTTATTTCTTGCGTTGGCTCTATAAAGGTTCTTCCTACATAATGATTTCGAATAATTCCCATTTCATAACTTATTTTTGAAACTTCAGAAAAACCTATTGCAGCAGGGTTTCCAGAATCTGGTACTGAAGATATTAGATCTGCTTCTATCGAAACTTCATTTGCTAATTCTCTGCCTAAGTTTTTTCTATATTCATAAACACTTTTTCCATTGATTATGCTATCAGGCCTAGAAAAATATATGTATTCAAAAACACAGGGTCTAGCCTCTTTTTTTGGAAAAGGTTTAATACTCTCAATACCTTCTTTTGTAATTACAACAATTTCTCCATTTTCTATTTCTCTAATAAATTCTGCACCAATAATATCAAGCGCACATGTTTCAGAGGCTAATATGTATGAGCTATTTAATTTTCCCAAAACTAATGGTCTTATTCCAAATGGATCTCGTATTCCTATTAATTTTTTATTAGTCATCATTACCAGGGCATAACCGCCCTGAACTTGAAAAATTGTATCTATAATTTTATCTATAATTTTTGTTCTTTTTGACTTTGCAATCAACTGTATAATTGTTTCTGTATCAGAAGTGGTTTGAAAAATAGCTCCATCTTTAACCATTCTATCTCTAATTTGAATAGCATTAGTTAGATTACCATTATGAGCAATGCTAATTCCGCCTAAATGAAGATCAGCAAAAAAAGGTTGGATATTTCTAATTATAGGTAAGCCAGTTGTTGAATATCGATTATGACCAATTGCACAATTTCCAGGCAGTTGATCAATAATTTTTTTGCTTGTAAAATTATCTCCTACCAAACCTCTTCTTTTGACAGAATAAAAATTTTTTCCGTCAAAGGAGTTTATTCCACACGCTTCTTGACCACGATGTTGTAAAGCATGCAAACCTAGTGCCGTAAGTGCTGCAGCGTCTTTATGGTTGTAAATACCAAAAATTCCACACTCTTCTTTTAGCCTATCATCTAGCACAGACGTTGATTTATAGTATAATTTACCAATAGTCATTTAGTTATTTTTTCAACATTTTTTTTACTTTTATCTATGTATTCGTACCTTTTTGGAAGGTTTTCCTCTAAGAAATTTTGTCCATCAACAATTAAGTTCATGAATTTTCCTTTATTAAAATTATTACTCCATCTATCAGCAGGGTGTATAAAATTTATTACTGAATATAAGACAATAAAATAAGCATATCCTTTAAAAAAACCAAATATAAAACCAAAAAATTTATCTATAGGACCAAGTCCTGTCCAGGTCATAGTTTTTTTCATTCCTTTCATAATTAACATAATTAAAAAAATAGATAGAATAAAAATTATAGTTCCTATTAATATATCATGGGTAAATTCGGATTTGATAATGTTTTCAGTATATGGAGTTATGATTGGTAAAAATATTTTTACTAAAATAAAGGCGATAACCCATTTTAAAAAAGATAACAAACTTAATACAAAACCTTTGTTTAAACCTAGAAAAGCAAAAAAAAATATAAAAAATATAAACGAATAGTCAATGATTGAAAAATCATTTATTAGATTTAAAAAATTATCCATTATTCTTTGGAGCAAATTGTATTAGCAGCCTCGGTAATAGCGTTAATACCAAAACTAAAGCTGTTATCATAGCCATACCTGTAAAAAGTCCAAAATAAATTGTTGGTATAAAATTTGAAAAACCTAAAATTGAAAAGCCAAAAACAATTGTTATAGACGTGCTAATAATTGCTTTACCAACTGTATGGTGACAAATATCAATAATTTTTTCATTTGTTTGTAATTTTTCTTTTTCTTCTCTAAATCTATAAATATAATGGATGCTATTATCTACAGCTATACCAATAGTTATAGCTGCAATTGTAATAGTCATCATATCAAGTGGAATATTTAAGAAACCAATAAAACCCAACACAAAAAAAGCTGCTATGAAGTTAGGTATAGTTCCAATTAATGAGTAGGTGATTGATTTAAATAAAATTAAAAACATTACAAATATAGCAAACATAACAATTCCTAATGTTTTAATTTGGGAGTCAAATAAACTTTGTAGCAAATTATTAAAAATTACTAAAACACCTGTAATTTTGTATTCATCTTTACCTAGTAAAAATTTTGTTTGTAAGTCATTATCAATTGTATTTATTAAATCTTTTCTTCTTAATTCAGGATTAGAGTCTTTAATTCTCATGGAAATTCTAGCCTCATCATCTTTCACAGATATATAAGGCTCTATAATGTTTTTTTTAATATCTAATGGAAGTTTGTCATATAAAACTCCCATCTCTAAGCTACCCAAAGGTTTTCCTTTGTTGAGGCTTTCAGCAATATTTAAAATCGATGAAAATGATAAAACCTTTCCTATATAAGGATTATTTTCTAAGTAATTATGTATTTCTATTATTTTATCGATTTTATCACGCGTAAACCAATATTTATATTTATCGTTCAGCTTTTTTTCATTATCCTCTCCCAAAAAATCATCTTTTTTATCGCTTGCACCTAGAAAACTATCTTCCTCTTTGGTTTCTGTGGCGACTGGTTTTTTAAATTTTAGAATTATCTCCAAGGGTGTTGTTCCACCTAATTTTTGATCTATATTTTTCATCCCCTTATGTATTTCAGTTTTGCTACTAAAATAGTTTATGAAGCTATTTTCTACTTTTAGATTGCTAATTCCATAAATAGAAAAACAAATGAGAAATAAAGCTGAAAGATAAATACTAATTGGAAAGTTGATTGAAATTTTTGCTAGTAAATCTGCAAATTTTGATTTTTTTTCTTTAAATGTAATTGAAGTAGACGGATTAAATATTAGAATTAATGATGGCAATAGTAGAAAAGAAAGTGAAAAAGATACTAGCAGACCATAAGTCATCATCCAGCCAAAATCTATGACAGGCTTTATGTCACTAAATACTAATGACATGAAAGCGCAAATAGTAGTTAATACCGCGTATAGAATTGGGTAAAAAATATTTGAGGATGTTTTTATAACAAGGTCTAATAATTTTAATTTAGGAAATTCATTTTGTAATTGTATATATCTAACTAAATAATGAATATTCATTGAAATTGTTAATATAAGCATTAGAGCAATAAAATTAGACGAAATGACGGTTACTTTCCAATTAAGGCCTCCTAAAAATCCAACCATAATCAAAATGGATGCAAAACAATTAATTAATGGAAAGGAAACCCATTTTAGATTTTTAAATACGATCCAGAGAATAAAAATAATAAATGCAAATACTCCGATGCCAAATATCACAATATCATTTTTTATAAATGTTATCATGTCATCAGCGATCATGGGTATGCCACTTAATCTAATATCTGCAAATTGACTTTGATTTTTAATCAAATCTTTAATTGTCTGGTTATATGTGGAGATTAAGTCTCCTTGTCTTTTTTTTAACCTTTCAATTTCTGTATTAATTTTTTTTAATTTATTATTTTCTTCATTATTGAGTTGTCGCTCATTTTGAACTGTGAGCATCATACTTTTGTCTGATATTTGTTTTAAATATTCTTGGTTATCTTTTAGATAGACTACTATTCCTAATGTTTTAGCATCTTCGCTTATAATTAAATTTTTATAAACAGGACTTTTAACAAGTTCATTTAGAGCAACGTCAAATTTAATTTCTGGATTGGTAATATATTTAAGGTTTTTTATTCTATCCATTAATGGTTCATCTGAACTTTGTAATAATGGAGCATTGATAATACTGATTGTTTTGCTTACCCATTGTAAATTATTTATTTTATTTACAAATTTTTCTAATTCGTTAATTGATTGTATATTTATTTTACCTTTAGGCTCATAGGTTAAAATAAAAAATTCTTCTGAACCATATTTTTGATTTATTTCTCTCAAATATTTTAAATCTGGATCATTTTCTAATAACAAAGTATCAGCAGATGCATCTAATTTAAATTCTTTAGAAAAATAAGTAGCTATAGATAAAAGGAATAATAAAAAAATAATTAGTAATTTTGGATATGTAAGTATTTTTTTGTACATAATCTTGTTTATTTCAAATATATTTTTTCAAATCTTTGAGACGTGGAAGTTATGATTCTATATGGAATTGTATCAGAAATTTTAGCAAATTTATCAATTGTTAAATCATTATTAAAAATTTCTACAAAATCTCCAACTTTTATTTTCTTTTTTATTTTTGTGACATCTAAAATAATTAAATCCATAGAAATTCTTCCAATCATAGGTAGTTTTGCATTTCTAAACATAGCAAATCCTTTATTTGTGAGTCTAATTCCAATTCCATCAGCATACCCGACACAAATAGTGGCGCTTGTGATATTTTTTTTTGCTTTATACAGATTTGAATATCCAAAATATGAGTTTTTAGGCACCTCACTAATTTGAATAATTGGCGCTTTTAGTGAAACTACGTGTTTAAGTTTTTTATGAAACTGAAGTTTACCTCCATAAAGTGCAATTCCAGGTCTGACCATATCGTAATGATATTCTTTACCTAAAAATATTCCTCCGGATGCAGCTAAACTATATTTGTAATTTGGAAATTCTTTTTTTAATGCATCAAATTTTTGTTTTTGTATTTTATTATATTGATTTTTTTTATCTTCGGAACAAGCTAGGTGGCTCATAAAAAGAATATTTTTGAATTTAGATAAAATTTTTTTGTTTTTAATTAGTTTTTTAACGTCATAATCTTGAAACCCTAATCTATTCATACCAGTATCAACATGAATAACTAATTTTTTATTATAATTGTTTTTTAAATACTTAATCCAAATACATAATTGATCATAAGTGTTGAGAACTGGTATAATATTGTTTTTAAAAAAAATATTTTCTTCATTTTTATTAAGACCATTTAAGACATAAATATTTATATCATTAAATTTTTTTCTTATTGTTATTGCTTCATTAAGATTTGCTACAAAAAAATTATTACATTTTAATGATCTTAAAAGATGTACAATCTTATTTTTTCCTCCAAGACCATAACTGCTAGCTTTAACCATAGCTGCAACTTCAGATTTTTTGCAATATTGTTTTAAAAATAAATAATTATTTTTAATCGATTTAAGATTAATTTGTATTTTAGCAGTAGAAAATTTCATTCGGCAATCTACTTCTGTATAGAAGATTTTGATAAATATGTAATTAGTTATTTATAGATTGCGCATCCTTAAACTTGGTAAATGCACTTTCAAACTCAAGTCTAATTATACCAGTTGGCCCATGTCTTTGTTTACCAATGATAAGTTCAGCAAGATTGTGAACTAAACTCATTTTTTCTTGCCACTCTACATGCTCAGCAGTACCAACTTTCGGCTCTAATTTTTCTAAATAATATTCTTCCCTATAAACAAACATGACTACATCTGCATCTTGTTCAATGGAACCAGATTCTCTTAAATCTGCAAGCTGCGGTTTCTTATCATCTCTTTGCTCAACGGCTCTAGATAGTTGAGATAAAGCTAAAACAGGTACATCTAGTTCCTTAGCAAGAGCTTTTAATCCTTGCGTAATTTCTCCGATTTCTTGAACTCTTCCTTCATTTTTGTAATTACCAGATTTCATTAACTGAATATAATCAACTACCACAAGATCTAATCCATGCATTCTTTTAATTCTTCTTGCTCGGTTACTTAAAGTAGAAATAGTAATTGCAGGAGTGTCATCAATAAATAATGGAAGGTTTTCTAAATTTTTTGATGTTTCTATAAACTTTTCAAATTCATCCTGATTAATTTTTCCTCTTCTTATATCATTTGATTTAATTCTAGATTGTTCTGATAAAATTCTTGTAGATAATTGTTCCGATGACATTTCTAAAGAAAAAAAAACTATGGATGATTTTTTTTCTTTATCTAGTAATTTTTTTGCAGCATTAAATGCAATATTAGTTGCTAATGCTGTCTTACCCATGGACGGTCTACCAGCTATAATTAACAAATCTTGTTTATGTAATCCTCCAAGTCTATCATCTAAGATCTTTTAGTCCTGTAGGTACACCAACAATGCCTTCTTCATTTTTGTATGCTGAAGAAGCCATAGCTATTGTTTCTAAAAGAGCATCCTTAAATTCTACATAGGATTTGTTAAATCTTCCTCTTTCGGCAATATCAAAAAGTTTCTTTTCAGCACTTTCTATTATCTGTTCAGCGTTAACTTCTGAATTTTTATTTAAAGTTTCATCTAATGTTTCTCTTGAAATTTGGATTAGATTTCTTCTGATTTTTAAATCATGGAGTAAATCTGCATAATATTTAATTTGAATTTTTGAAGTAGAAAATTTTGTTAATTTAACTAAATATTCAGCACCACCAATTTCAGTAAGCTCATTTTCATTTGTAAAATAGTTTTTTAAAGTAATTGGATTAGCTAATAACCCTTTTGACAATAAATCATTAATGATTTTAAATATTTTTTTATTTACTGGATTGTAAAAGTAGTCATCTTTTACATCTGAAATTTCATCAAATATTTCATTGTTTAAAAGAATGGATCCCAAGACTGTTTGCTCAGCTTCTAAGTTTTGTGGATCATCATTTAGATTTGATAAAATTTCAATATTTTTTGATGCACTCATGGTTACTACCTACAATTAAAAAAAGTTTTTGGTAACTTGAGTTTTTTTTAGATATTGTGGAAAAGTTTATACTTTACTCAGAGATTGGTTGAATATTCAAATTTATGATTGCTTCAACGTTTGCGTGTAAATTTATGTAAACCTTAAATAATCCAACAGCTTTAATTTGTCCTTTAATTTCTATTTGATCGGCAGGAATTTCTATCGATTTTTGCTGCTGTATTAAACTTTTGATTTCTTTAACGGTCACTGATCCATATAATTGACCGTTTTCCATAGCTTCTTTTTTACATTCAATTTGAATATTATTAATTACTTTTAAAATTTCTTTGGCTTTAGATATTTCAATTTCATTTTTTTTATTAATTTCTTCTTTTTGCTTTTCAAAAAATTCTAGATTTTTTTTATTAGCTAATAAAGCTTTTTTATTTTTTAAAAGATAGTTTCTAGCATAACCATCTTTTACATTAACTTTTTGTCCAATACTTCCAAGTTTTTTTATATTTTCTAAAAGAATAACTTGCATTTAATTACCAACGTAAGGAAGCAGAGCTAAGGCTCTAGCTTTTTTGATTTCTAGTGCTAATTTTTTTTGTTTACCAAGAGATACGTTTGTTATTCTGCTTGGTAATATTTTTGCAGTTTCAGACACATATTTTTTTAATAATTTTAGATTTTTATAGTTTATTTCAGGTGCGTTCTTGCCACTTAAAGGACAGGTCTTATTGTATCCAGTATTACTTTTTCCAAAAAGAGAATTGCCACTTTTTGATTTTTTTTTATCTTTTTTTCTTTTCATTTGTTAACTATTTTTTACTAATTCAGAATTCTCTTCAGGAACTTTTTTAATTTTAATTGATAAAAATTTTATAATTCTTTCATCATATCTTTCAAACTGCTCAAGTTCTTTTATTATCTTATTATTACCATCTATATAAAGGTTATTATAATTTCCCTTTGTATTTTTCTTAATTGGGTAAGCTAAAGTTCTAATACCCCAGTCTTCTTTTTTAATAATTTTTGATCCATTTTTTTCTAAAATAGATGCTATTTTTTCATTTAAAGAATCTAATTCATTAGCACTTAGTTCTGGAGTTGCTATAAATGTATGCTCGTATAATGCCATTTAAATATTTTAATGTTTAAAAAAGTTGTTAAGTATAATATTATTAATTGCTTATCAAGCTATATAAAGACTTAATAAATTGAAAAAATCTATAATATTTCCAGGTCAAGGCTCTCAAAAAGTAGGAATGGGCAAAGATATATATGATAATTTTGCAGTAGCCAAAGAGGTATTTCAAGAAGTTAATGATACCTTAAAAATTAGACTAAGTGATATTATTTTTGCTGATGAGGATGGAACTTTAAATCACACAGTTAATACTCAACCATCTATTATGACGGTTGGAGTTGCTATTTTTAGAGTTCTCGAAAAGGAATTTGGATTAAAAATAAATCATTTTGATTATTGTGCTGGTCATTCCTTAGGAGAGTATACTGCATTAGTATGCAGCGGTTCTTTGAAGCTAACAGATGCAGCTATAATGCTTCGCGCAAGAGGAATGGCAATGCAAAATGCAGTTAAAATAGGCGAGGGTGCTATGGCAGCAGTGCTAGGTTCAGAAATAAATGAGGTAAATGAATTAATAAAAAAAAACAATTTTTCTACTGTTGAAATTTCTAATGATAACTGCCCTGGACAAGTAGTCATAAGTGGAAAAAAAAATGAAGTTGATGCTTGTTGTATAAAAATAAAAGAAGAGTTGTCCAAAAAAAGCATTATTCTTCCAGTTAGCGCTCCATTCCATTGTAAGTTAATGAAACCTGCAGCGGAGCAAATGAAAAACTTAATTTTAAATTCTGATTTTCAAGAACCAGAAATTCCTATTATATCAAATGTTACAGCGAAGGAAGAAACTGATAAAGAAAATATAAAAAATTTACTTATAGAGCAAATTTATAGTAAAGTTAGATGGAGAGAAATTGTTGAATTTATGATTAAAAATAAAGTTAGCGAAATTTATGAACTAGGGCCAGGAAAATCTCTCTCAGCGATGATTAAAAGATTTAATGCAGATATAGTTTTGCAAAATTATAATTCTATGGAAGAAGTAAATAAACTAAGCAAATTATTATAATGAATATTGGGGAAAATTTAAAAGATAAAAAAATTATTCTTACTGGAGGATCTAGAGGAATTGGTTTGTCAATTTTAGATAAGCTTTACGCTTTTGAATCTAAAGTTTTAGTTATTGGTTCGAATAATAAAAATTTATTAACTACTAAAGAAAAATATCCAAATATATTAATAGAACAACTAAATTTAGAGGATCATAAAAAAATTACTGAAAATTTTTCTGGATACATCGAAAAGTTAGGTGGATTAGATATTCTCGTTAATAATGCAGGTATCACAAAAGACAATCTAGCTATAAGAATGAATTTAGAAGAGTGGAATCAGGTTATAAATGTTAATCTTACATCAAGTTTTTTATTATCTCAGCAAGCAATCAAGTTTATGATTAAAAATAAAAAAGGGTCTATAATTAATATATCCTCGGTTGTTGGTCACACTGGCAATGCTGGACAAGTTAATTACTCAAGTTCAAAAGCTGGACTAGTTGCGATGTCGAAAACATTAGCTAGAGAATATGCTAAAAAAAATATTAGAGTAAACTGTATATCACCTGGTTTTATTGAAACAGACATGACAAGTGTGTTGAAGGATGAGCACAAAAAAATGCTACTAGATCAAATTCCCATGGGTAGAATGGGGCATTCAGAGGATATTGCTAACACAGTAAGTTTTTTAGCTTCAGATTTTTCAAGTTATATAACTGGAGAAACAATACATATAAACGGCGGTATGTATATGTCTTGATTAATTCAGATTATTAATCTAAAGAAATTTATCTTTAAACTTAACAAAAAAAGGAAAAATTATGAGTGATGTAGGTGATAAAATAAAAAAAATTATTGTAGATCATTTGGGAGTTGATGCTGCCAAAGTTACTGAGGAAGCAAGTTTTATAGATGATCTTGGTGCTGACAGTTTAGATACTGTGGAATTAGTTATGGCATTTGAAGAAGAATTTGGTGCTGAAATATCAGATAGTGAAGCAGAAAAAATATTAACAGTAGGTGATGCTATCAGATTTGTTGAAAGTCATTCATCAAAATAATTTTTTTGTTAAAAAAAAATAATAGAGGAAGATTAATAGTTATATCATCCCCATCCGGGGCTGGAAAAACAACCATCACTAAGAAACTAGTATCTAAAAAAAAAAATATTGAATTATCAGTTTCAATAACCACCAGAAAGCCAAGACCAAACGAAGTTGCAAATAAAGATTATACTTTTGTTAATAAAGAAACTTTCCAAAAATTAATAAAAAAAAAATCTTTTTTAGAATACGCTAAAGTTTTTGGAAATTATTACGGAACACTAAAAAAAAATATTAATAGAAAAATCAGACAAAATAAAAAAATTATTTTAGATATTGATTGGCAGGGAGCTAGGCAAATTAAAAAACAATTACCCAAATCAACAACTACAATATTTATATTACCACCATCTCTTAAAGAACTAAAAAAAAGATTAACAAAAAGAGAGAGTAGTAAAGAGTTTATAAAATTAAGAATGTCAAAAGCAAAAAAAGAAATTACTCATTGGAAAGAGTATGATTATGTAGTGGTAAACGACAATTTAAACAAATGTGTAAATGAAATAAAAAAAATTTTACACTCGATAGATAAACAGCCAAAATATTTAGGTTTTTAATTTTTTTTTAATAGCAAAGCTAATTTACAATACATTTGTGGCGTTATATTTTCTGCCCTTAAATCAAATAGTTGTTCAAGAAAATTTTTATTTATCATTTCATTTGAAAATATTGTTTGTAATTTTTTTTTTAATTTTTTTCTTCTATTATTAAATAATTCCAAGGTAATTTTTTGTAAATTTTCAATATTAGAAATATCAAGCATTGGTTTTTTTAAAAGATCAAATACTAGTACTGATGAGTTTACTTTTGGTATTGGAAAAAAATTTTTTTTATCAACATCTATAATTTTTTTTATATCGTAAAAAACAGAGCTTAATATACTTATTCGGCCATATTTTTTAGAATTTATTTTTGCCAAGATTCTCTCTGCAACTTCTTTTTGAAACATTAAAATCATTTTTTTAGCAACTGGATATTTATTAAGTTGGTTAATCCATTTTATTAGCAATGGCAAAGATACATTATAGGGAAGATTGCTAATAATTTTAAAATCATTATTAAATTTTGATGTTTCATCAAATTGAAGCGCATCCTTAAATAGTATTTCATATTCATGATTAGTTTTTTTGTAAAATAAACTATCTAGATTTTCTTTAAGTGACTTATCTATTTCAATAGTAATAAATTTTTTTGGTTTTTTATTAATTATTTCTTTTGTAAGAATTCCATCTCCAGGACCTATTTCTAATATTTCGTCGCTAGTTTTAATATCTGCGGCTTCAATGATTTCTTTAACGATAGATTTATTTATTAAAAAGTTTTGCCCATATTTTTTTTTCATATTGTTTTATGAAATTTTTCAAAAAAATTTAAACAATATAAAAAACTTTTTGGATCAGCTTTGTTTTTTCCAATAATATCAGTTGCTGTACCATGATCAGGAGAGACTCTAATAAAAGGAAGACCCAATGTTATATTGATAGCAGAAAATTGATTAATATATTTAAATGTTGTTAAAACTTGATCATGATACATGCCAATTAAAGAATTAATGTTATTCTTTTTTCTTTTGACAAAGCTAATATCGGGACTAATTGGTCCAATTATATTTTTTTTATATTTTTTTTTTAATTTTTTTAATGTTGGGATTATAATTTTTGTTTCTTCTGAATTAGAAAAAAAATCTATAGCGTTATGTGGATTGAATCCTAAAATACCAATTGTAGGATTTTTTTTTTTAATAATATTTTGATAAAAAGTTAATATATTTATAAAATTATTTATAATTTTTTTACTAGTTAAATTTTTTGAAATATCTTTAACTTTTAGGTGAGTTGTTAAAGGTGATACAGAAAAATTATGATTATATAGTAGCATTGTTTCTTTTCCTGAACATTGAAATTTATTTGAAATGTATTCCGTTACTCCAGGAAAAGAATTGTCTAAAAAATCTTTTTTATTTAATGGAAGATTAATTAACCCATGTACTTTTTTTTCTTTATATAGATTAATAAATTCTTCAAAACTTTTTATTAAGTATTCTTTTTTTTTATGCTTATTCCATTCTATATTTTTTATATTTAAAATATTTGTATTAATAGAGTTTTTTAACAGTAGTTTTTTAGATCCTATAAATAAATAATTATTTTTATTTTTTTTTTAAAAAAAAAAAGAGATTTTTTTATTATTTCATAATTTATACTATTTGGATCTGAAGTTATTATAGCGATAGTTTTTTTCATTTATAAAATTTTATTAAGGATTGTTCTTTTAATTTATTTAAATGATATCTTGAAAAAACACCTAACTTTTTATTTTTTTCTTCTAAAATTAAATTATCTTTAATTTGATTTGAATAATTTTCTTTATATTTTTCTTTTAGTTTTTGATCAATTTCTTTCATATTTATACTTATTTTCCATCCATATTTTTTAATTATCAAATCATTCCATAGTTTATCAATTTTTATTTTTTCTTTGATAAGAAAAATTAAATTTTGATCTATATTGTTTAGATTTAAATTTAAATTTTTAGATATTTGAAGGAAATGATTATTTATTAAACTATTATCTATTTTTAATTTTTCATTTATAATTTCTTTTTTTTTTATACTTTCTTCAATTAAATTATTTAAAGCAATATTAACTTGTTGTTTTGAAATATCTCTATTATTTAAAATAGATAATATTTTCATTTCATAATCTAAGTCTATTTGAGTTATTGGATCATTATTAACTGTTACTATAATTTTATATGGGCTAGCATATAAATAATTAAATAAATTTATGATAATATAAAAAAAAAAAAATTTTTTTACCATCTTAGTCTTTAATTAGACTCGCTCAAATTAGGTGCGATAGGTTGCCCAAATGGTTTTAATGTAAAAAATAGAGTTAAGTTATTACTTTTTTTGACATCATCACTTTCATAGAATTTTTTTGATAAATTTAAGCCAATTTTAAAGCAATCGCTTTCATAATTTGCTTCTATGTAGTTATTTTCGGTATACTCTAATTCAAGATTTTTTCTTGCTCCAATTAAAAAATTCAAATTATTTTTAAAAGATTTTTGTATATTAGCTTCGATATATTGCTGATTTCCAATATCATGAAGTTCATAGTATTTAGTAGTTATGCTATGTCTACCATCGCCATAAGACATGGTAGCCTCATTTTTGAGTATTTTATCTAAATCATTAGATACATTAAAATTATAGTTCAAATTAAAACCAGGTGATATTTGACTCAATGCAAAATTCTTCTTTATTTCTTCATTTTTAGCTTCACTTTTAAAAATAGATTGATCTAAAAAAAAATTAAAATTTCCAACTATGTTTGAAGTTTTTTCATTTAAAGATGATTTTGTTGGCATTTTTGAATTTCTTACATCAGATAAAACTTGGCCAATAGAAAAATTAGTTTTTAAAATATTTAAATTTTCAGAATTTTTTTTATTTAATTCATAGTCAAAGCCATATCCTAAACTACCTCCAGTTTCTGGATTATCAATATTATTTAATCTATCCATTGAATATATATCTGCGTAATTTAAAATTTTATTGGTGCTACTTGCATTATTCATTGATCCAGTTGTAAATTTTGTAAAAATTTTAGGTGATAGTGTTTCTTCGGTAGTTTTTGTTAATCTTATTAATGGAATAGAGGTTTCTAATCCAATAGTTGAATATAGTTCATTATTTAAGTTTGACTTTGCTCCAGTTACTTTTTCATTATAAATAGTTTAAGTTAGATACTTTTAATTTAATTGTATTTGAAGCTCCAATTTTTTTTATAATTTTTTGTTCACTATCTGCATGTACAACATTTCTTTGAATTATTTGTTTTGTATCTCCATTGTAATTATTAGCTTCAAATAAATTTGATAAAGTTATATTTTGATTAAATTTATTGAAAAAATTATTATACTCTAAGGATGGTATTTTATATTGGTATTTAGTATTTGGATCGTCATTCGATAAATTTTCATAAATTGCTGAAGAAATTTTTAATTTTTCATTATTTTTATAAGAATTAATTATAACTTGATTTGTTAATTGATTAACATCTTGTTTTACTAATTCAGTATTAATTTCATTTACGTTAAGATAATTTTTTTGAGAAATTCTTTGTATTTGTAAAGATAAGTCATTATTTCCAAACAAAATATTATTATTATACTGACCAGAAAAATTTAGAAAAAAATGATTTCTTGAACCACTAGTTCTATTTAGAGACTGTCCGTCATCAGTAGTTTTATTTAAGTCTCTGTATCCTGATGAATAACTGGTATCTATGTAAAGCGAACTATTTTGATTTTGTTTTCTATATTCTGTTAAGTAAATATCATTTTCATTTATCATAAAAAATTGGCGAAAATGTTAAATCGCTATTATCATCAATCGCCCAAAAATAGGGTGTTTTATAGGTTCTTCCTAAATTAGAAAAATTTTTTGTTGATACTGGTAAAAATCCACTTTTTCTAGAAACAGTAGGATCTGGATGGGAAAAATATGGGGTATAAAATACTGGTATATTTCTAATTTTTAAAACTGCATGTTCATGGTAGACCATCTTTTTTTTAGAATCTTGTGTTGTTTGATAGGTAGAAAGGCTCCAGTCTGGACACTGTTCTTTGATATTTTTTTTACCCTCAAAATTTTCACAAGTTGTGTATCTATTTTCATTATTAAATAATGATTTAAGTTTATTAAATAAATTTACTTTTTTTGTATCTGTTTTTATAGTTATGGTATCAGTATTATTATCAATTTCAGCAAATCTACTTTCAAATGAGCTTTTGTCAGTCAATAATCCTTTTACATTTTTACCAAAACCTTTGCTTGAATTTTCAAAATATTCAAATTCAGAAAATAAAAAAATATTTCCCTGCTTTTTCTTTATATTTTACATTATTAATTGCTTTAATTTTTTTTATATTTAAATCATAAAAAAAATCATCAGCATCTATTTCATTACCTTGTGTATCTTTGTACTTTGAATTTGATTTCGTTTTGATTAAGTTGTTTGCCTTATCATAAATAATGAAGTCAGAATAAATTTCTTTTCCAAATTGATCTTTTGCACTAGCCTCGCCCTCAGCTATTATAATTTTATTATTATCTTTATAAGTTAGTTTGATAGCATTAAGAATGTACAGAGGTCTTTCCGCATGTAAATTTTTAATTGTTAAATTAAAAATTAAAATTGTACAAATAAATATAGATATTTTATTTTTAATTTTCATTAATTTTAATTAAATTTATAGCACTTATAACAAGTATTAAAAATATTGGTATCCATACAGATATCGCTAGTGGCATTTTTCCAGCAATACCAAGTGCAATAGATAAATCATTTAAAAAATAAATGACAATTCCCAAAATTATTCCAAAAAAAACATAAATAAAATTACTATAATTTTTTTTTATATTAATTGTAAAAACAGTGGCTAAAATTATCATTGAAAATAAATAAATTGGTAGAGATAAATATTTATGAAACTTTATTTTTAATTCATCACCAGAATAACCTCTGTCATTAAGCTTTTTTATACTGTTTAAAATCTCCCAAAAAGAAATTGTGTTAGCATTGGTAAATAAATTTTTAAGTTCATTTATGTCTATAGATGAATTTAAGGTGTAATCCTTTTCTTCTTTTTTTTGTGCATTATCATTTCCAGATAAAAGTTTCGTATTTTCTAATATCCACTCTTTTTTATTAATGAAAACTAACTTACTATCATATCTATTAATAAAATTAAAATCTGTATCTAGAGTATATATTGTTGAATTGTAAAATTTAGAAAAATCATTATCGACAATTTTATCAGCTCTAATTATTTTATAATTTTGTTCATTTTTTTCCATAAACCAAAGTCCAGAGTCATTAATGACAATTAAATTATCGTTCTGAGAATAATTTCTTTTATATTTTTCGTAAAATTTTATACCCTCAGCAGAAATAGGTGTTATTGCGAAAATAATAAATAATCCAATACCAAAAGATAACAAGGCAGGAGTCAAAATTGATAATAAGTTAGAAATTCCCGATAGTTTTATTGAATTAAGTTCATTATTTTTTAAAAATTTTACAAAGAAAAATATCCCGGTAAATAAAAAAATAAAGATAGAGGTTTCTATTAAAGTGTTGATTGTTTTTAAGGTTGTTAAAATTATCAAACTTAATAAAAAATTTTCTATTTGTTTATCTTTAAAAAAAATTAATTCTTCTACAAAATTTGTTAATAATGAAATAGATAAAAAAACAAGTAATACTATTAAAAAACACTTGGTAAATTCATAAGATAAATATTTAATTAGCGTTTTTGGTAAATATTTTTTCATTTATATATCGGCTCTTTCTTTAAAAAGTTTTTTAGTAAAAAAAAAGTTAAGGCAGTTCCCAATAAGTGGAAGCATATAAAAAAAACTTTGTAGTAAATAATTTTTCGCACTAAGACCTATTAAAATTTCAATAAATATAATTAGTAATGTTGATAAAGAAAAAATAAATATTTTTAATTTTGTTAAATTTATTTTTTCATTATTTGTGTATAGTAAAAAACAACAAAGAAAAGCTACGAATGGAATAAATAGTGGTTTAACAATTCTTTTATGTATTTCTTCCAAGTATATCTTTATTATTTTTTCTTAATTTATAATTTTTAAAAAGCCATAAAGTACTTCGTTCTGCTAATTTTGTATATTTTGTTATTTCTGTTTGGTATTTTGTAAAATCAAAAATTGTTTTTTCAAATTTTACAACTGTAATATTTTGCTGTTGATTTTTTTCATGAATAAATCCATCAATTAACTCTAAATAATTATTATCATTAATATTTACAACTCTGCCTTTTTTTGCAATGATAGTTTTGAACTCTTCAAATATATAAATTTTTTCCAAGTTTCCTTTGTTGTCATTTTTATTAACAAAAATAGTTAATTTTTTTAAAGGAGAGTTAAAATTATTTTTTTTTACTAAAGAATTTATCATAGAAAATTCTGAATTAGCCAATATCTCTCTTGATTTAAAATTTGTGTGATGGAACTAAATATACATAAAAAAATAGAGCTAAGATTAGTTGGTAAAAAAGAAATTTTGAAAATTGTAAAAGCAATATTTAGTTTGCTAATTCCTGCAAGCCAATATATTTCAATTTCTTTAGTATCTAGTAGTTTAAGTATTGTTAAAAAAGCTCCAATTAAAAAGCTTATAATCATTAGTTGTGATATAATTTTTGGAAATATTAATAATATAAAATAACAATAGGTTTTAATAGATAGGCCAGATTCTGTAATTAAATTTAAATTTTTGGCAGCTTGCGCAATCCAAATTAGTAATGAAAACGAAATTAAAACAAGCGCATATGATTTTAAAATTTCTGAGACAATGTAATTGTTTAGCTTGTTTTTAAACATAATTTATGTATTTAGTGATCTCGTTTATATTTACATATGATTAATATTTCTTACAAATTAAATAAAAAAATTAATACTCACATTTTTTTTGCTGATGAAAATTTCAATTTTTTAAGCAATTCAAGCAATATACTAAAAAAAAACATTAATATTATTAATTTATATAAAGAAGATTTTAAAAATTCTGAAAACGTTTTAATTGAAATTGTTGAAAATAGAACAAAGCATCAAATTTTTATTTTTAAAATTACATCAACTACGCTTGATTATGATTATCAAAAATTAGGAGGAACTGTATTTGATAGAATATCTAAATTTGAGAAAGTTAATTTATTTTTAGATAGTTCAGAATTAGTTAAAAAAAATTTCAATATTTTTATTAGTAACTTTTTTTTAGGTTTGTTTTCAAAAAGTTACCATTTTTCTGATTTTAAATATAAAAAAGAAAATAAAAATAAATTAAATAATATCCACATTATCACTGTAAATGAAAAAAGTGTTCAAAAGTTTAATAAAAGAATCTTTAAATATATATTTAGGTATTGAGGAAACAAGAAATTTAGTTACTCAACCTGCGAATATTTTAAATCCAAAAAAATTTGTTGATGAAATTTTACGGTTAAAAAAAATTGGTTTGCAAGTAGAAATTTTAAACGAAAAAAAAATGAAATCATTAGGCATGAATGCTTTACTTGGAGTGGGGCAGGGAAGTTCAAATGATTCTTATATGGCAATCATGAAGTGGAATGGAAATAAATCTTCAAAAGAAAAACCTTTGGCATTTGTGGGCAAGGGTGTTTGTTTTGATACCGGTGGTATTTCACTTAAGCCAGCAAAATTTATGGAAGACATGAAGTATGATATGGGTGGAGCAGGAACAGTTACTGGATTAATGAAAACTTTAGCTTTGCGTAAAGCAAAAGTTAATGCCGTAGGTGTTGTTGGATTAGTTGAGAATATGGCTGATGGAAATGCTCAGAGACCAGGCGATGTTGTTAAAAGTTATTCAGGACAATCCATTGAAATTTTAAACACTGATGCCGAAGGTAGGTTAGTACTAGCTGATGCAATTGCTTACACAGAAGATAAGTTTAAACCAAAATTTATAATAAATTTAGCTACGTTAACTGGAGCAATTGTAGTAGCGCTTGGCAATGAGTATGCTGGGTTATTTTCTAATGATGATAAATTAGCTAATCAAATTCAAGAAGTAAGTTTAAAAGATAATGAAAAAGCATGGAGATTACCTCTCAATGAAAATTTTGACAAACTGATGGACTCAAAAATTGCAGATATGCAAAATATAAATTATTCAGGTGGAGCAGGATCAATAACTGCAGCTCAGTTTCTTCAAAGATTTATAAGAAACAAAACTCCATGGGCGCATTTAGATATTGCAGGTATGGCTTGGACAAAAAAAAATACAGAAGTAACTCCAGAAGGAGCAACTGGGTATGGAGTAAAATTATTAAACAGACTAGTAAGGGAGCATTACGAGAAATAATATGGAACAAACATTATCTTTAATTAAACCAGATGCAGTAGAAAGAAATCTAATAGGAAAAATTATAAACGTTTTTGAGGACAATAATCTTAAAATTGGTCATATGAAAAAAATACATGTAGACCGACAATTTGCAGAAAAATTTTATGAAATGCATAAAGAAAGACCATTTTTTAACGATCTTTGTAATTATATTAGCTCAGGTCCTTTGGTTGCTATGGTTTTAGAGGGTGAAAACGCTATTCAAAAAAATAGAGAATTAATGGGAGCTACCAATCCAAGCGAAGCAAAAGAGGGTACTATCAGAAAAATGTTTGCAATATCTATTGATAAAAATTCAGTTCATGGCTCAGATTCAGCAGAAAGTGCAAAAAGAGAAATAGAACTATTTTTTAGTTAATTTTTACAAATTTTATCTAAAGTTTCAGGAAAGAGTTTATGTTCTAATTGAAGAATTTTTTTCTGCTAAACTTATCGCATTATCTTTTTTTAAAATTTTAACTTTTTTTTGGGAGATTATTTTTCCACTATCTAATTTTTCAGTTACATAATGAACTGTGCAACCAGAGAATTTTTCATTATTGTCTATAGCTCGTTGGTGAGTATTTAATCCTTTATATTTTGGCAACAACGAAGGATGTATATTAATAATTGGAATTTTTAATTTTGTAATAAAATTAGAACTAAGAATTTTCATAAAACCAGCTAAGCACAAAATATCAATTTTTTCTTTTTTAATTATTTGAAAAATTTTTTTTTCAAAAGTTTCTTTATTGTCATTAATAACAATTGATTTAATTTTTTTATTTTTAGAAAAAGTTAATCCTTTTGCCTTTTTTTTATTTGAAACTACTAAATGAATTTTATAATTAGATTTTTTTAATAGAGAATATTTGTACAGTGATTGTAAATTTGAGCCTTTTCCAGAAATAAAAACACAAATTTTTTTTTTAAAATTTAATTTTTCCATTAAATTTTATTTTTGTATTTTTATCTTTTTTTATAGATCCTAAAATATATGGTTTAAATTGTTTTGAAAAAAAAGATTGAATTTTTTTAACATTATTTTTTTTTGCAAATAAAACAAAACCAACACCACAATTAAATGTTTTGAGCATTTCTTTTTCTTCAACACCCTGTTTATTTATCCAACGAAATATATTTTGTACTTTTATATTGTCTAAATTTATATGAGCGCAAATTCCTTTTTTTAAAACTCGAGGAATATTTTCCAAAAGTCCACCGCCGGTAATATTACAAGAACCATTAATTAAATTTAGATTTACTAGTTTTGTTATTTCATTCACATAAATTTTTGTAGGAGTTAACAAATCATGAAAAAGTTTTTTATTTTCTTTTGTATATTTAATTTTTTTATCTTTTAAAATTTTTCTAATTAATGAATACCCATTAGAATGAATACCTGATGATGGAATTGCTAAAATTATATCGTTATTTTTAATTTTATTTCCACTTATAATTTTTTTTTTATCTATCGCACCAACAGAAAAACCGGCTAAATCAAATTTATTTCCGGTGTAGACTCCTGGCATTTCAGCAGTCTCTCCACCTGCTAAATAACAATTTGAAATCTTACATCCTTTTGCAATTCCCTTGAGAATATCTTTATATTTTTTTGCAATTACTCTTCCTATTGCAATATAGTCTAGAAAGTACAAAGGTTTTGCTCCCTGGACAATTAGGTCATTCACGCACATTGCAACCAAATCAATGCCAATTGTATCAAATTTTTTCATTTCATTAGCGATTTCAAGCTTAGTGCCCACACCATCAGTAGAACTAACCAATACTGGATTTTTAATATTATATTGAGATAGATCAAATAAAGAACCAAAGCCGCCAATATTTTTAAAATTTCTTATTGAAGAACCTTTGATCTTTGTTTTATTTGATAAATTTGAAATATATTTTACAAGTCTTGTTGTATTATTAATATCAACACCACTTTGTTTATAGGTAAATTTTTTTTGCACAAATGAATATTTTAGAATTTAATTTTTTAAAAAAATATGAAGTAATTTATAAACTATTTTTAATTTTATTAATATTAATAATTTTATCTAACAAATCTTATAGTGATATCTTTAAAGTTGAAAACACTATTCTTAAAACAGACTATAGCAAAGAAAAATATAGTAGAAATGAAGCTATAATAGAAGCAATAAATAGTTCTTTTGATACTTTTGCAAAAAGAGTTTTGGTGGAGGACGAGTACTGGAAGATTAAAAATATTGATTTTAACAATATAAATGAATCAATAGTAAAATTTAATATTCTGGCAGAAGAAAAAAATAAAAAAAATTTTATTTTTAAAACATCAATAACTTTTCACAAAAAAAAAATACAAAATTTATTAAATAGTAGAAATATTATTTACACAGATACAGTAAGTTCACCAGTTTTGGTAATACCTATACTTAAATATAATAATACTATTAAGTTATGGGAAGATAATTTTTTTCTTTCTAATTGGAATCTGGATGAAGATAAAACTAAGTTAGTCAAATATTTAATTCCAACTGGAGATTTGGAGGATCAAAAAAATATAGATCTAAATTCGTTTGATATTAATTATTATGATAGTTCCTATTTTTTAAAAAAATATGGTTTAAAAAATTCATTAATTTTATTTATTAATTTTGATAAAGATTTAGATAATATTCAGTATAAATTAACTTTGAACAAAACTAATTATTATAAAGTTTTTTCACATACAATAAGTGATTTGCAGTTATCTAAACTAATTAATACAATTAAAATTGAAACAGAAAAGATATGGAAAAAGAAAAATACAATTTTTTCTAGTTTGGTTACATCCCTTGAATTCACAACCAATATTCAAAATATTAGACAATTAAATATTATTAGATCAAAATTACAAAAACTAAACAACATTAAGCAAATTAAGGATATTGAAGTATCTTCTAAAGCTTATAGGGGAAAGATTTATTATTCAGGCACAATTAATGATCTTAATAAAAACTTAGAGGAAATAAATTTTATTTTGAAAGAAAATTTTAATTCTTGGAGATTGTTAACTAATGAATGAGCAGCAGGTATTTAATTTTACGGAAGAAAATTTCTTTTTAGAAGATGATTTTTGTGTCTCAAAAAGTAACGAGGAAGTTTATCATTTTTTAAATACTTGGCCAAATTGGGATGAAAATATAGTAAATATTTTTGGTCCAGAAAAATCAGGCAAAACTTTTTTATTATCAATTTTTGCAAAAAAAAATTCTTTTGTAAAAATTTCAAAAAAAGAAATTAATAAAAGCAATATTGACAATGTTTTAAAACAAAAAAAAATAATTATAGAAGATATTACCAATGAAATTGACAATGAATTGTTATTTTTGATTTATAATCATTTTAAATCAAATGGTAATTTTTTAATATTTTCTTCCTTGCATGATACCGCAAAACTTCATTTTGCTTTAAATGATTTGAGCTCAAGATTTAAATCAATTTTTAATATTGAAATACACAATCCTTCAGACAATTTACTTTACTCTATTTTGTTAAAAAGTTTTTCTGACAGACAAATTGCCCTAGAGCCAAAAATGATTGATTTTATTTTAAGTAAAATCGAAAGATCTTATCTAGCTATAAACACTTTTGTTAAGTTGATAGATAGGAAGAACTTGGTTGATAAAAAAAAAATTACAAAAAGGGTAATTAATTCAATCCTTGAAAAAAATTAAAAAATAATTTTATTATTATTTATTTTTATATTTATTCCTTTTTTAATTAATTTTTCAATTGGTTTATAAAATATCTTATTTCTCCATTTTGATTGAACTATAATATCATTATCTAAAAATAATTTAATTTCATTTTTTGTAGCTATTAACTGTTCTGCAATTATATATTTTTTTGAAATTTCTGATTTTAATATATTAACTAGTTTTTCAATATTACTATTAAAATTTATTTTTATTTTTTTTAATTTTATTTTTTGAAACAAACTTATTATTTTTTTTCTTTCATTTATGTTTAAATTTTTATTTTTTTTTAAGTTTAGATAATTTTTATTTTCAATAATGTTATTGATATCTTCATCTTTAAAAACCCAATTTTTAGGTATATTTTTTTGTTTTGCTATTTTTTCTCTAAATTTTAATAAATCTTGAAATTGTTTTAGTTTAATATTTTGATGATTTATTTTTTTTCTTATAGCACTACTAGAAATTAAATTAGAAATAACATTAATATTATTCATTTCTTCATTAAAAAATTCTAAATTTTTATTTTTTTTTAGTTTTCTATTAAAAAATTTATAGATTTTGTTCAAATATTTTACATCTGATTCTAAATATGAAATCATTTTTTTATTTACTGGTCGCTTAAGCCAATCACTGTTTTGCAAAGTTTTATCGATATTTATTTTGCAAATATCACTAGCTAAATTTGCATACGAAGGAGCATTTTTATAACCACAAAATTGTGCTGCTATTTGAGTATCAAATATGGAGTGTATTTGTATTTTCATATTTCTAAAAATCTCTAAATCTTGTTGCGATCCATGAAACACTTTTGTAATTTTTTTATTACTAATAATTTTCTCTAATGGATTTAACGATAGTTTTTTCTGTAAGCAGTCTATAATATTAGTTTTTTTGCCGTCCGATATAGTTATGAATGATAATTTTGAAAAATATGTGCTTCTTCTGTCAAATTCGGTGTCCATGAATACAATTTTTTTTTTAGAGAGCTCTTTGCAATAAGATTCTAAAGATTGGTTTGTTTCAATAATCATTGTTTTTTTTAGTTATTAAATGTATTTAATTTTCGGAGCTTTGTAGTGAATATTTATCGAACACATAATTGTTATCAACTTAACGCTAAAAATGATGGCGAAGAAGTTATTCTTTCAGGTTGGATACACAAAAAAAGAGATCATGGAAACCTATTATTTTTAGATTTAAGAGATCATTACGGAATTACCCAATGTGTAATTCAAAATGATAATCCTAATTTTAATTTAATTGAAAAAACGTCACTAGAAACTGTTGTTAGAGTATCGGGTGTAGCTAGCAAAAGATCAGTAGAGACTATCAATAAAGATTTGCTTACAGGTGAAATTGAAATCAAAGTTAGTAATTTTGAAATCTTGTCTTATTGCAAAGAGTTACCAATGCCTGTGTTTAGTGACCAAGATTATGCTGAAGACATTAGATTGAAGTATAGATTTTTAGATTTGCGAAGAAAAAAACTTCATCAAAACATTATTCTTCGTTCAAATGTAATTTCTTTTATTAGAAAAAAAATGAAAGAATTAGGATTTTTAGAATTTCAAACTCCAATATTAACAGCCTCCAGTCCAGAAGGGGCAAGAGATTTTTTAGTTCCAAGTCGTTTGAATCCTGGAAAATTTTATGCATTACCACAAGCACCTCAACAATTTAAACAATTAATAATGGTAGCTGGCTTTGATAGGTATTTTCAAATTGCTCCATGTTTTCGTGATGAAGATGCTAGAGCAGATAGAAGTCCTGGTGAATTTTATCAATTAGATATTGAAATGTCTTTTGTTGAACAAAAAGATGTGTTTCAAGTAGTTCAGCAATTGATTGTTGATGTCTTCAAAGAATTTTCAACTAAGAAAATATTACAAGAAAATTTTCCACAAATTACTTATGAAGATGCACTTTTAAAATATGGGTCTGATAAACCTGATTTAAGAAATCCTTTAATTATTTTTGATACAACTAAATTGTTTTTAGAAGATGATGTAAAATTTGAAATTTTTAAAAAACTTGTAAAAAGTGGATCGGTTGTTAGAGCTTTAAAAACACCCAAAACATTTGATAAGCCCAGAAGTTTTTTTGATGGAATTGATAAGTGGGCTAAAGAGCAGGGTGCTTCGGGCTTAGCATATTTAACTATTGAAAAAGAAAATAATGCGCTTTCAGCAAAAGGACCAGTTGGTAAACTTTTTTCTGAAAATGCAATTAAAAATTTAATGAAATTATGTGAGGCAGAAGTAGGAGATAGTATATTTTTTGCTTGTGGAAATAAATCTGAAGTTGAAAAAATCATGTCATTGGCAAGAGACAAAGTCGGAAGAGATTTAAATTTGATTGATGAAAATACTTTTGCTTTTTGTTGGATAGTTGATTACCCAATGTTTGAAATAGACCCAACTACTAAAAAAATTGAATTTAGTCACAACCCTTTTTCAATGCCACAAGGTGATATTAGTAAACTAGATTTTGATAATCCTCTTGATATTAAAGCCTACCAGTATGACATCGTCTGTAATGGGATAGAACTTTCTTCTGGAGCAATTAGAAATCACATACCTGAATTGATGTATAAACTGTTCAATATAGCTGGTTATTCAAAAGAAGATGTTGATAAAAAATTTATTGGAATGATAAATGCTTTATCTTATGGCGCTCCTCCACATGGAGGTATAGCTCCTGGTCTTGATAGAATTGTAATGCTGCTAGCCGATGAAAAAAACATTAGAGAAGTTACCATGTTTCCAATGAACCAAAGCGCTCAAGATCTAATGATGAATGCACCAAGTGAAGTTAGTGACAATCAGTTAAAAGAACTTAATTTAAAATTACTAAAATAATAAAAAGTTAAGCTTTTTTACTTTTTATATTTAATCTTACATTGCTAAGATCAACCAATTTTTCTTTGTATTGGTTTCTAACAAATCCCTTACTTGTAATATTTTTTAAGACATCAAGGAATTTACTTTCTTCTAGATTTTCTTCTCCAGCTGTAGTTTCAATTTTTTTAATCGATGGGGTGTGAGCAAGATCCTCTCTATTTAAATAAGATATTGCAAGCTCTCTAAAAATATAGTCAAGAATAGAAGTGGCACTTAAAATTCGGTCATTACCTTGAATTTTTCCTGATGGTTCAAATTTAGTATCAATGAATGCATCAACAAACTCCTCTAAAGGAACCCCGTATTGCAAACCTAATGAAATAGCTATTGCGAAGTTATTCATTAGAGCTTTTACAAGCTCTCCTTCTTTATTTGTATCAATGAAAATTTCTCCAACTTTACCATCATCATATTCTCCGATATGAAGATATACTTTGTGGTCTCCAACGGTTGCTTTTTGAATATATCCTTTTCTTCTGTCTGGCATTTTTCGTCTACCTGCAGCAAGTTTTGTTTCTAATTTGTTTAGATTTTTATTTTCTGAAAAATTCTCTGATAATTTTTGTGAAGTTTGTAACATTTCTTGAAGAGAGTTTTCTTTATCAGAAATATCGGTAGTTTTGCTTTGAGTATTAGGAATATCGCTTAATGATCTTGTTTTTCTTTTGTTGAATTTAATATCGATTAAATCAAATTTTCCGTCTTTTCGATTTTCTAAATTTTTAAGACTTTCGTTTGTTACTTCTTCTAACTGATGGGTAATTTTAAATAAACAAGTGTAAAAACTTTCTGCTAAATATTTGCTCATAATTTTTAATAAGAATCAATAATTGGATTTATATTGTCTTCTATTTTACAATATGAGATAAGTCTAACAAAAATTTAACAACCTAAGCACGAACATGTTAACAAATTTTTTAAAATCTATTTTTACGTGGTGGAACAATCAAACCGTTGGAACTTTTTTATTCACTTTGTTCTATGGAAAAAAAGTTGGCGAAGATCAGTTTGGAAATGAATATTACAAAAATCTAAAAGATACTAAAAGATGGGTTATTTATAAAAATGAAATAGAAGCGTCTAAAATTCCACCCGAATGGCACATGTGGATACATAAGACAGTTATTTCAACACCTGATAAAACAAATCTAGTTGATTACCCCTGGATAAAACCGCATCATGAAAATTTAACAGGATCTGATCACGCTTATCATCCGAAGAAAATTACTAAAGAAAAAAAAGAAAATTATAAAAAATGGCTTCCAGATTAATATTTCTGGTTTTATTTTTCTTTATAATTCCATTGTCAGCTTTAACAGATGATAATATTTTAGTTTATGATAAATCAAATAATCAAGCTCAAATTATAATTTTAGACAAAATAACCTCCAAAAAAACAAATCATTCTTTAAATATTGGAAAAATTAAAATAATAAATGACTTGAGGATTAAAATAACAAAATGCGTAATTGATAATAAAACTGGATCCTCTGATATCTATGCTTTTTTACAAGTACAAGATCAAACAAAAGCAAATAAAGATATAGTCTATATTTATAATGGTTGGATGATTAACAAATATCCTTCCGTAAATCCTTTTGAGCACGCTAACTATGATTTGTGGATTGAAAATTGCTATTGATCAAGAATTTTTGAATTTGCTAGCCAATTAACATCGTAACGAGATTGTAAAAAATCTTCATGTCTTAATATTTTTTTATGCAGATTTATAGTGCTTTCAATTCCATTAATAACAAATTCATCAAGTGCTCTTTTGAGTCTAGTCACTGCTGAATCTCTATCTTTTCCATAGCAAATTAATTTAGCTATCAAACTATCGTAGTAAGGTTGAACTTTTACACCTTGGAATAAGCAGCCATCAACTCTAGTTCCCGGACCTGAAGGTTGGTGATAAATTTGAACAATGCCTGAGCTTGGTTGAAAATTTTTTAAATAATCTTCAGCATTAATTCTACATTCAATAGCATGACCATTAAATTTTATATTTTCTTGTTTTAAACTTAACTCTCCAGTTGAAGCTATCTCTATTTGTCTTTTAACAATATCTACACCAGTAACTACCTCTGTAACAGGATGCTCAACTTGCAATCTTGTATTCATTTCTAGAAAATAAAATTTTCCATCTTCGTAGATAAATTCTAGAGTTCCAGCACCTTCATAACCAAGCTTTGAAATAGCTTTAACGCATGTATTTAATAATTCATTTCTTTGGTCTTCACTAAGTACGGGGCTTGGAGTCTCCTCAATTACTTTTTGATGCCTTCTCTGAATGGTGCAATCTCTTTCTCCAAGATGGACAGTATTATCTTTTCCATCAGATAGTATTTGCACTTCTATGTGTCTTGGATTTTTAAAATACTTTTCAATAAATACCTCGTCATTACCAAAAAATTTTTTTGCTTCATTTTTAGCCATTTGTAGATTTTCGAGAAGGTCTGATTCTTTATCTACTATTCTCATTCCTTTGCCGCCACCACCTCCAGCAGCTTTAATCAATACTGGATAGCCAATCTTATTAGATATTTCGATCGCATCTTCAATCTTTGATATACCTTTTTCAGATCCTTCTATTGTAGGCAAACCTAGATCTTTTGCTATACGTTTAGCCTCAATTTTATCACCCATTTTTTTTATCAATTCTGGAGATGGACCTATAAATTTAATTTCGTGCTCTTTTAAAATTTTAGCAAATTCGTAATTTTCGGATAAAAATCCATATCCTGGATGAATTGCGTCGGCTCCAGATATTTCAAAAGCTGAAATTAGTGACGGTATGTTTAAATAACTATCCTGAGCTTTGTGAGGACCGATGCAAATACTTTCATCTGCAAGTTGAACATGCATTGATTCATGATCAACATTAGAATGAACTGCAACAGATTTAATATCTAATTCTTTACAAGCTCTAATAATTCTAACTGCCACCTCACCTCTATTGGCAATTAATATTTTTTTTATCATTATTTATTTTATTTTAGCTAGAGCTTGCTCAAATTCTACAGCTTCACCATCATTGATTAAAATTTCTATTACTTCTCCATCAACAGTAGATTGAATGTGATTCATTGTTTTCATGGCTTCGATAATCAAGATCGTATCTCCTTTTTTTACTTTATTTCCAACCGACACAAATGGTTTTGCACCAGGTTCTGGAGAAAGATAAGCTGTACCAACCATCGGACTACGAACAATGTTTGAAGAAGTATCTTCTTTTTGAGCTTGTGTTTTTACTGAGGATTCGGTTGTGGGTGATGTTGCTGTTATAGCTTTGGATCCTTTTCCTACTTTTATAGTTGTTTTTCCGTCTGAGTATTCTAATTCTGTCAAATGAAATTCATTAAGAGAGTCTGAAAGTTGTTTAATTAAATCTTTGTCTATCTTCATTTTTTTAAAATATTTTCAATTGCATCTACTAGCTAATATATAACTATTTAAACCAAATCCGCAAATAACTCCATTTACAGATTTGCTAATCATAGATTTGTGTCTAAATTCTTCTCTTGCATAAATATTTGATAAATGGATCTCTATTTTTGGGATTGTTAAAGTGTTTAGCGCATCTAATATTGCAACAGATGTATGAGTGAAAGCTGCAGCATTAATAATTAAACCGCTCAACTTTTTCACTAACATCCTGTATCTTTGTTAACAATTTCTCCTTCTATATTTGATTGATAAAAATCTACATCAATATTTTTTTTTGATGAATGTTCTTTAGTCTTTGTTTCAATTTGTTCCATTGTTAAATGACCATAAATCTCAGGCTCTCTTTTTCCAAGTAGATTTAGATTTGGTCCATTGATTATTTGAATTTTTATATTCATAAAGATACAATCGTAAATATATTAAAAATGATTGAAATACAATTAAATGGAAAACCACATAAGTTTGAGCGAGGGTGTTAATATAGATTCTTTGCTTGAAGAATTATCCATTCCTAAAGGTAAAGTAGCAATTGAACTAAATAGAAAAGTGCTTCATAAAGAAAATTATACGAAAACAGTTTTGAAAAATAATGATCAAGTTGAAATTGTTACTTTTATAGGTGGTGGTTAAAATATGGATGAATTTAAAATTGGAAAAAGAGTATTTAATTCAAGGCTTAATTGTAGGAACTGGAAAATATAAAGATCTTAAACAAACTTCAGATGCCGTAAGCGCATCAGGAGCTGATATTGTTACTGTTGCAGTAAGAAGAGTAAATATAACCGATCCCAAAGAGCCAATGTTGATGGATTACATAGATCCAAAAAAAATAACTTATTTACCAAACACTGCAGGTTGTTATTCTGCTGAAGATGCTTTGCGAACATTACGTTTAGCAAAAGCAAGTGGAGGATGGAACTTAGTAAAGCTAGAGGTATTAGGTGATGAGCAAACATTATATCCAAATATGCAAGAAACTTTAAAAGCTGCAAAAGTATTAGTGGATGAAGGATTTGAGGTGATGGTCTATTGCGCAGATGATCCTATAGCATGTAAAGAATTAGAAAAAATTGGCGTAGTAGCAATTATGCCTCTAGGTTCTTTAATTGGATCAGGCCAAGGAATACCAAATAAAATAAATATACAAATTATTAAACAACAATCAAAAATTCCCGTCATTGTAGATGCAGGCATCGGCACTGCTTCAGATGCTGTTATTGCAATGGAATTAGGATGTGATGGTGTATTAGTTAATTCTGCTATTGCAAAAGCAAATAACCCAATTCTTATGGCAGAAGGCCATGAAAAATGCAGTTATTGCTGGTAGGCAATCATTCCTATCTGGAAGAATGGAAAAAAAAATATTAGCGAATCCATCATCGCCAGTAGAGGGAAAAATTAATAACTAAGCAACATCTTTTTTAGAAGTATCTTCGTTTTGTTTTTCATGAAAGTTGCTTCTTTTTTTAAAAAACTTTTTTTTAAAAAATTTCTTTTTTTTATAAAACTTTTTATTCTTGTTATCTTCAGAGCTATTTTCTGTGCCTGAATCTACAGAAATATTTTCTTGAATGATTAATTCCTCAATATAATTAACTGTTTCTATTTCTTTATTTTTATTATCTTTAAATGATATTTTATATTCGTAAGATAAAAGATCTTCATTTTTTTCAAATTTAATTTTAAATTTATACTTTTTTTCAAAATAATTAATTTCTTCTTTTTGATAAGTTTCTAAGTAATCAATAATTTTTTTTGATAATTCTACTTTTACGATTTTAATTCTTGATAAAGTAAATATTTTTTCTTCTATAATTTTTAATATTTTTTGTGAAAAAGAATCAATGGATAAAATTGTTTTCCATTGAATAGAGCTTTCTCTTAGTCTTTGTCTTGTCATTTCAAGTAATCCAAAGTTACTTATTTTACCTACTTGAACTCTAGCTTTATCATGTCGTAAGAGCTTCTTTTAATTTTTTCTCTACAAGTCTTCTGTTGGAATAGTTTTCCATATCAATAAAATCGATAACAATTAATCCTGCCAAATCTCTTAGTTTTGCCTGCCTTGCTATTTCTTGGGCCGCTTCAACATTAGTTGCTAAAGCAGTTTTTTCGATATTTCTTTCTTTAGTAGATTTTCCAGAATTAATATCAATTGAAACTAATGCCTCTGTAGGGTTAATTATTAAATATCCACCCGATTTTAAATTTATTCTTGGTTCAAAAATTTCATTTAAATATTTTTCAATTCCTTTTGAATGGAATAGAGGAACTTTTCCTTTGTATTTTTTTATTTTTTTAACTTGTTCTTTAGCAATTATTTCTGCATATTTTTTAGCTTTTTCATAACCATCAGCGCCATCAATAATAACTTCTTTTACTTCGCTACTAAAAAAATCTCTAATACTTCGATAAATTACATCTCCCTCTTCATGAATTAGGCTAGGAGCATTTGAACTAAGTGTTTTTTGTTTAATCTCCTCCCAAATTTGAATTAATACATCTAAGTCGTTTTTAATTTCATTTTGAGTTTTTTTTGCACCTGCGGTTCTTACTATTAATCCCATAGTATCAGGAATATTAAGTTCATTAATTATCCCACGCACATGTTTTCTATCTTGAGAGTTAAATATTTTTCTGGAAATCCCACCGCCCTTAGCAGTGTTAGGCATCAAGACAATATATTTTCCGGCTAAAGATAAAAAAGTTGTAAGCGCTGCTCCTTTTTTTCCTCTTTCTTCTTTAACAATTTGAATCAAAATAACTTGACCTGGTTTTATTACTTCTTGAATTCTATATCTTTTAAATTTTCTTCTTGATCGAATATCGTTTATTTTTTTTTCATATTCAGAATTTTCAGAGTTATTATCTGGTAGTTTCATATTCATTTTCATCCTCTGTTTTTTGAACATCATTCAACAACTTCCTCATGATGAGAATCTAATTCTTCATTAGTTGCTTCTACTTCTTTTTCATCCTCTTCATCACTTGGATTTTCAAAGTTTTCATGATTTTCAACTTGTGATATCAACATTTAGATCTTTAGTTTCTTCAACAAGTTGTTTTCTTATTTCTTCTTCTTCTTTTAGAATTGACTCTTTATCTGCAATAGGGATTTGATAATATTGAGTTTGTATGTCGTTAAAAGCCAAGAAGCCATGACGTTCGTTTCCAAAGTCTACAAAAGCAGCTTGTAATGATGGTTCTATTCTACTTATTTTACCTAAGTATATATTGCCCTTAAGTTGTTTTTTTTGTTCATTTTCATATTCATATGCTTCAACACCATTGTCAGATTTGATAGCGATACGAGTTTGCTTCTCTTGAGAAGCATCAATAAGAATCTCTTTTTCCATTTGTTTAATATCCAGTTAGTTATTTTTGATGTAATTTTCATAAAAAGTTTTAAAGCTTAATAAACAATACTATTTCAATAACATTCTTAATGAAAGTGTTAAAATGCAATTGGAGCAAAATATCAAAAAAAAGACAATTTTTTATGGATAAATATGAATATGTTTAGAAGCCTAAAGTCTTTTGTAATCATTATATTTTCACTAAGTTTTTTATCCTTTTTTTCTGTATTATTAATTTTATGGTTTTTTGCATTAGACCTGCCAAATTACAGATTTTTAGAAAATTATAAGCCACCCGTATCTACAAAAGTTTATAGCGCAAGTGGTAATTTAATAGCTAATTTTTCTACTGAAAATAGAACCTTTGTATCAATCGATAGTATTCCCAAGAATGTAATTAATGCCTTTTTGTCAGCTGAAGATAAAAATTTTTTTGCTCATCCTGGTATTGATGCCAAAGGCATAACTAGAGCTGTATTTAAAAATATTAAAAACTTTATTTTAAACCAAAGGCTCGAAGGTGCGTCTACTATCACTCAGCAAGTGGCAAAAAATTTTTTATTAACTTCTGATATTTCATTTTCAAGAAAGATTAAAGAAGCAATTTTAGCTTTTCGAATTGAAAAACATTTAACAAAAAAAAGAATTTTAGAACTTTATTTAAATGAAATATATCTAGGAGAAAGATCTTATGGTGTAGCTGCTGCTAGTATGACCTATTTTGACAAGCCTCTCCAAGAATTATCGATTGCTGAATCTGCATTATTGGCAACTTTGCCAAAAGCTCCCAGTACATACAATCCCTACCGAAACTTTTCCTCAACTTTAAAAAGAAAAAATTGGGTTTTGGAACGAATGTTAGAAAATAATTTTATAGATAAAGATCTATATAGTTTTGAAGTAAATAGAAAAATAGTTTTAAAAAAAAAATTAATTAATTTAAAAAAAGAAAACTCTTTTTATACAGAAGAGGTTAGAAGAAAATTATTTTCTCTTTATGGAAATGATGTTTTATACAAAAATGGGCTATATGTTAAAACTTCCCTCGATGAACAATTGCAAAAAATAGCCTCTGACGCATTAAGAAAAGGGTTGGAGCAATACGATAGAAGGCATGGCTGGAGGGGTCCATTAATAAATATTGAAAACAAAAATAATTGGAAAAAATATTTAGAAAAAATACAATTAGATAATTTTAATAACTGGGATTTAGCAATCGTAAATGAGGTTGATAAAAATTATGCATCAATCACAACTCAAAGCGATGTTGTTGGAAAAATTTTTCTTAAGAATATAGCTTGGGCAAGGTCTTATATTTCAGCGGACTCGCTTGGTCCTAAGATAGATGATGTAAATTTAGTTCTTAAAAAAAACGATATTATCTATGTTAATTATAACGATTCATCAAAATCCTGGGAATTAAAACAAATACCAAAAGTTAATGGATCCGTTATAGTTTTAAACCCTTGGAATGGAAATATTTATAGTAATGTTGGAGGATATAGTTTTGATTTAAGTAAATTTAATAGAACTAATCAGGCCAATAGACAGCCTGGATCGGCGTTTAAACCATTTGTATATGCCCTGGCATTAGAAAATAAATTTAAACCAACTACAATTTTACTAGACGCTCCATTTGTTAGCAAAAATCGAGGGGAAGAGACAAAGTGGAAGCCAAACAATTACGGAAATAAATTTTATGGATTAAATACTTTGCGTAATGGAGTAGAGCAATCTCGAAATTTAATGACAGTTCGTCTTGCACAATTAATAGGGAATAAGAAAATTTTAGATTTTTCTGAAAATTTAAATATTTATAAAAAACCATCAAATATTCTATCATTTTCACTAGGGTCAGATGAAACTACCTTATTAAAATTAACAGCAGCTTATTCGATATTTCCAAATGGTGGATTTATAGTCGATCCGACAATGATTGATTTTATACAAAATCAAGATGGAAAAACTATTTATAAAAAAAAATCATATGATTGTACAGATTGTAATAAAATCTCAAGTGAAACTATTCAGTTACCAAAAATTGATAGTAAAAATAAAAAAATAATTTCTGAAGAAACTGCTTTTCAAATTTCGTCAATTTTAGAGGGAGTTGTTGAAAGAGGTACTGGAAAAAAATTAAAAAATTTAAATATTCGTCTTGCAGGCAAAACCGGAACAACAAATAATAATTTCGACGCCTGGTTTGTTGGATTTAATCCTAAATTAGCAATAGGTGTATATGTTGGATTTGATGAGCCGCAAACTTTAGGTAAATACGAAACAGGAGCCAGGGCTGCTTTACCCATATTTCAAGATATAGTTGAAAATTTACCAGATAAATATAATGCCTCTTTTTTTAAAATACCAGAAACTATCAATTTTTTTTATGCTGATATAAATACAGGATCGTTAAATTTGGATAAAAAAAATAATAATGTTTTAGAAAGTTTTAAATATGATTATATACCTAATAAATATATTTATAATAATAATATTAAAATCTCTACTATATATTAAATGTTTGAACAAAAAAAAATTATAGAAAATTTAGAAAAATCAATTTCTAATATATGGAGTTATCTTTGACAAGATTCAGTCAAAGGAAAAATTACAAGAACTTGAAAAAAAAATAAACTTACCCGAATTTTGGAATGATAATAAAAATGCTCAAATCATTCTTAAGGAAAAAAATTTTCTAGAAAAAATAATAGAAGACACAAAATCATACAATACCGAACTGCAAGATATAAAAGAACTAATCACTCTTTCAGAGAAAGATTCTGATAGTAAGTTTATTTCTGAAATTGAAAGTAACTTAGTTTCATTAGAAAAAAAAATAAAACAAATAGAGTTATTTTGTTTCTTGTCTGGAAAAAATGATGAGCGTGATGTTTATTTAGAAATACATGCTGGCGCCGGTGGAACAGAAAGTCAGGATTGGGCAGAAATGTTAAGAAGAATGTATATTAGATGGGCAGAAAAAAAATCTTATAATTATTCACTTATAAGCGAAACAAAGGGCGAGGAGGCTGGTTTTAAATCTTCAACCATAAGAATAAATGGAAAATATTGTTATGGATTTTTGAAATACGAGTCTGGTGTACATAGACTGGTTCGTATTTCTCCATTTGACTCAAACAAAAGAAGACATACAAGTTTTTCCAGTGTTTGGGTCTACCCAGTCGTTGATGAAAATATTGATATAGAAATTAATGATAAAGATTTAAGGATTGATACTTATAGGTCTAGTGGAGCTGGTGGGCAGCATGTTAATACGACGGATAGCGCAGTTAGAATAACCCACATACCATCCAATATAGTGGTTCAATGTCAAAATGAAAGATCTCAACATAAAAACAAAGAAACAGCTATGAATATGCTAAAAGCTAGATTGCACGAATTAGAAATTAAAAAAAAAGAAGAAGAGAATAAAACTATAGAGTCAAATAAAACTGATATTGGATGGGGTCATCAAATAAGATCATATGTACTTCAGCCATATCAATTGGTAAAAGATAATAGAACTGGATATGAAAGATCCGATCCAGAAAAAATACTTGATGGTGACATAGACTCATTCTTGGAAAGTGCGTTATATAAATTAAAATAAAATGAATACATTTATTAAATTTTTTTCAGTTATTTTTGTAATATTTTTTTTATTATTTCTTGTATTAATAAATGGAATAAGCACTTCTTATTTTAATTCAACAATTCAAAAAAAAATTAGTGAAAAGTTTCCACTTTCTAAACTACAATTCGATACAATCACTGCATCACTAGAATTAAAAAATTTAGATATTAAACTAAAAATTAATAACCCTAATTTATCTTATAATAAAAAAATAATTAATATTAAAAAAATCGAGGTTACGACAAGCTTGTTGTCAATTATTCAAAAAGAAAATAAGTTAAAAAAAGTATATTTAGATTTAAATCGAACACAAATAAATGATTTTTTACCAATCATAGAAACATTTAAGATAGATAATTTATTAGATTATTTGAAAAAAGTTAAATCAGGTGAAGTAGAGGGAGTTTTTTCCATAAACTTAGATAACTTTGATGATATATCTGCCGGAGGTTTGATAAAAAATTTAGGTTTTGAAATTAATAATAAATTACCCTTATTCAGTTCAATTAACGCAAATTTTAATTTTAAAAAATCTAAATTAGATATTAACATCAATAAAGGTACTTTTGACGAATTAAAGATTAAGGATAGTATTTTTGAAATAGATATCAAAGATTCGCTAACAAAAATTTTTAAAACAAGAATTTTAGTAGATGGTCAAATTAATAATATTCTAAAACTAAATGAAAAAAATAATATTTATAAAATTCAACTGCCAAAAGGACTGGATAATTTAAACGGAAGAATAGAAGCAGACATACTTATAGATGGAGCTTTAAATAAAGATTTTTCTTTAAAAAACTACAACAGCAATAGTCAGATTAAATTACTAAATGGTAGCGCCGAATATACAATTTTAAATAAAGATTCAAAAAAAAATCATATTTTTAAACTATCAGATTTAGCTGTCAAAGCTGCTTTGATAGATAAAAAAATTACAATTGATGGTTCTGTATTATTTGAAAAAAACATTTTTAGCTTTGGTTTTAATCAAAATTTAGACTCAGATAAATTTGAGAGCAATATTCAAGGAAAAGTAGATACAAAGGTTTTGAATAATATAATTCAAAATAAATTTATTTCAGGACTAGTTGGTTTAAAAGTTAATTTTATAAAAAATAAAAATTTATTAATTGATGTAAATTTAAATTTAGATCAAGCGGAATTTAAAATTGATACGATCAATTATAAAAAAAATAAAGAAATAGCTTCTCAGTTAAAATTTAAAATTACACCAGAAACAAACTTTTATTTAATAACTGACTTTAATTATTCTGCCAATCAAGATTCAATTTATTTTGATGATCTAAATTTAAATAAAGATTTTTATGTTAATGATTTAAGAATACTAAAAATAAATACTAAAGATAACAATTTTTCAATCACCAAACAAAAAAAACAGTTTTTAATTAGTGGAGAAAAAATTAACTTAACAAACTATATTAAATCTTTAACTTCTAGAGATACGAAAAGATCACTTTATTCTAAAAATTTTAATTCTGAATTTAATGTGAATTTTAAGCAAGTTATTATTGCTGATGACTTTCTAAAAGATGTAAAAATGTCTGCAAAGTTACAAGGAGGAAAAATAATAAATTTAAATGGCTTTGGTGCATTCTCAAACACAGAAACAGCTCAGGTTCAAATCAAAAAAAATAATAATAATAATTTAGAAACAATTTTAACTTCTGACAAATCTAAGCCTTTTTTAATTGGTTTAAATTTTGCTAAAGATTTTTCGAATGGGAAATTAAATTTTGTAAGTGAAAAATTTAATGACGATAAATCTTATTCAAAGATAACTTTATCTAAATATTATGTAAAAAAAATGCCAATATTAGCAAATTTACTATCCTTGACATCTTTCACTGGAATTATTGATACTCTCGAAGGTAAGGGTGTTTTTTTTGATAAATCTTACCTCGAGTTTGAAGTTATTAATAAACAATTGGAAATTAAAGAAGCGTACGGCACTGGAGATTCGCTTGGTTATACTTTGGAAGGTGTCATAAATCCTGATGGCTTTGTAAGTTTAAGTGGAAATTTAGTGCCCGCATACATGCTTAACAATATTATTAGGCAAATTCCGTTAGTTGGAAAAGTTTTAACTGGCAAAAAGGGCGATGGAATTTTTGGAGCAAGTTTTAAAATTAAAGGTCAGCCAGATTCATTAAAAACTACTGTAAATCCAATCAGAACTTTAACACCTAGATTTATCCAAAGATTTATTGATATTTTTAGAAGTCCTAATTAATTTTTAAGACAAAATGTTTTTTTTTTCCAAATGAAATTTTAATTTCATTATTAATAATATCATGTGAATTAATGATTTTATTTTCATTATTTTCTATGATGTTATTTATTCTATAAGCGTTATTGCTTAGATTTCTTTTAAAATCGCCTCCTGAAGAGGCAAAATTAATTTCCAATAAAATCTGTTTAAAATTCAATCCATCTTCAATTTCAGTTTTGCTTACTTTTTTAGTTGGAAGTTCACCGCCAGTTGATTTGTTCACAAATGTCTGATGAGATGTTGCTTCTGCTTTTGTAGCAGCTGTTGCTCCATGTAGAAGCTTGGTGGCTTCATTAGCTAATTTAATTTTTGCCTTGTTTATTTCATCTCCACTTAAATTTTTATAAGATTCAATTTCTTTCTCACTTAATTCGGTAAATAATTGCAAATATCTGATTACATCTCTATCATCAGTATTTCGCCAAAACTGCCAATAATCAAAACTACTTAATTTTTTTTCATCAAGCCATACCGCTCCCTTTTCTGTTTTGCCCATTTTAGTACCTTGAGATGTGGTAATGAGAGGAGTTGTTAAGCCTATAGCTTCTTCTTGAACCTCGCGCCTAACCAACTCAACACCATTAACTATATTTCCCCACTGATCGGAACCTCCAATTTGCAAACAGCAATTATTTTTTTTGAATAAATGTAAATAATCATAAGCTTGAAGAATCATATAATTAAATTCTAAAAAACTTAGAGATTGCTCTCTATCTAATCTCAATTTAACACTGTCAAATGATAACATTTTATTAATAGTAAAATGTTTTCCGTAATCACGTAAAAAATTAATATAATTTAATTGCGAAAGCCATTTCTTATTATTAACATAAACAACCTTATTCTTTCCTTTATGATCAAGAAATTTTGAAAATACTTTTTTAATAGATTTTATATTATTATTAATCTCTTTTTCGGATAAAATTTTTCTAGACTCTTCTTTGCCAGATGGATCGCCAACTAAAGTTGTACCACCACCAAGTAAAACAATAGGTGTGTGCCCATGTTTCTGAAATAGGCGTAAACACATTATTTGAATTAAGCTACCAACGTGCAAACTAGGCGCTGTGCAATCAAAGCCAATATAAAAAGCTATTTTTTTACTTGAAAGTAATTTTTCTAAGTATTTTTCATTTGTACATTGAAAAAAATAACCGCGGTTTTTAAATTCTGTTAAAATATTAGTATTCATTTTGAAATGCAGATAATAAATAAATTAATATACATTATTAAACAATTGTAAAATATCAAATATGTCTATTAAATTTAATGCAATTGGCCTGATGAGCGGAACATCATTTGATGGAATTGACGTTTCTATTATTAGTACAGATGGTGTAAATGTTTATAAAATATATCAAGAATTTTATTTTCCTTTTAATAAAAATTTTCAAATTAAATTAAAAAAATTTAAAGAAAAAATAAATTTTTTGAATAATAAAAAAAACGTCAAGAGCAGCAAGGAATTTAAAGAATTAAGCCATGAATGTACAGCGTACCACATTAGCGCCGTTAAAAAAATTTTATTAACTTTTAAAAAAAAAATTGATGTTATTGGATTTCATGGAATAACTGTTTTACACAAACCACAAAAAAAATTTACATTGCAACTAGGCGAACCTCAGTTAATTAAAAAAAAATTTAATTGCAAAGTCGTCTTCAATTTTAGAGATAATGATTTGCTTAATGGAGGCGAGGGCGCTCCTTTAACGCCAGTATATCATCAGGCTCTATGCAAAAAATTTAAAAGTGATAAGCCATTTTTTTTTATTAACATTGGTGGTATTTCAAATTTAACCTATATATTTAATAAAAAAATTCATGCCTTTGATATTGGTCCAGGTAATTGTCTTTTGGATTCTTGGATTGATTATTTTGATAGATATAGCAAAAATGATTTAAATGGCTCTATTTCAAAAAAAGGAAAAGTTAATATTTCAATGGTCAATTCCTTTATTGATAAATTGGATTATTTAAAAAAAAAGAAAATTTCTTTTGATACATCGGACTTTTCTTTGTCTGAATTTAGAGGTCTTGATTTATTTGATGGGGCTGCCACCCTAGCTTTTCTTACGGGAAAAATTATTGCCAATGCTATTAATGAATTAAATTATAAAAATAAAGTTGCCGATGTTTACATTGCTGGCGGTGGTAGAAAAAATTTATCTATTATTAAATCAATACAGGAGAATTGTGTACAAAAAATTAATTTAATTGATGCAAAAAATATTAATGGTGATTTTATAGAATCGCAGGCTTTTGCTTACCTGGCTACTAGGTGTGTTAAAAACTTACCTATTACTTTCCCTTCCACAACCGGTGTAAAGAAAAAAATATCGGGTGGTATTATTTATTAAGACTAAAATAATCGAGATTCTTTTTTAATATAATTATCTAGTATTTTGATAAACTCTTTATCTTTATTCAAAAAAAAGTGATTTGCATTTTTTATTTCTTGAAAGTCCACTGTAATATTTTTTTGACTTGTAAGTTTATTTTTTAATCCTTTGATAGAATCTTCAGTAACTAATTGATCTTGATTTCCATGAATTACAAGACCTGAAGTAGGACAGGGTGCTAAAAAATTAAAATCAAAAATATTTGGTTGGGGAGAAATTGACACAAATCTAAAAATTTCTGGTCTTCTCATTAATAACTGCATACATATCAAAGCACCAAATGAAAAACCAACTACCCAACTTTCATTAGAATTTGGATTGTTTCTTTGAATAAAATCTAATGCGGCTGCTGCGTCGGATAGCTCTCCTAGACCGTTATCAAATTTTCCCTCACTTTTCCCAACCCCTCTGAAGTTGAATCTGCAAACAGAAAATTCATTTTGTAAAAAAGTATGGTAAGCATTGTAAACTACCCTATTGTTCATAGTGCCACCATATTCAGGATGAGGATGAAGAATAAGCACTACTGGAGCATTATCTTTTTTACTTTGAATATATTTAGCTTCAAGTTTTCCATCAGGACCGTTAATAAAAATTTCTGCGTTGTTGTGCTTCATAAAGGTTAATTGAATTATTTTGAAAATGGCTTATATCATAACTAAATAATAATAAGGTAAAATAATTTACATTTTATTGTATTTTTAATTATTAAAGCCTTTAAATAATGACATCATTATGAGCGATAGCCAGGAAATAATAACAAATTATAATCAAAACTCTGAGTACAGTCATGGTTTTGTAACTGATATTGAGACCATTGATGTTCCTAAAGGTTTAAATGAAGATACGATTAAATTCATATCTGATCAAAAAAAAGAACCAAAGTGGATGCTAGACTGGCGTCTCAAAGCCTATTCTAGATTACAAAGCATGAAAGAACCAAATTGGCAAAAACCAAAATATCCAAAAATTAATTATCAAGATCTTTATTACTATTCAGCTCCGAAAAGCATGAAGGATCAACCAAAATCTTTAGATGATATTGATCCTGAAATTAGAAAAACCTATGAAAAACTCGGCATCCCTCTTTTGGAGCAAAAAAGATTGGCTGGAGTTGCGGTTGATGCTGTTTTTGACTCTGTATCAGTTGCAACAACTTTTAAAGAAAAATTAAAAGACATTGGAGTAATTTTTTGTTCTATTTCTGAGGCAACTAGAAATCATCCTGAGCTTGTCCAGAAATATTTAGGTTCTGTAATACCTATGTCAGATCATTTTTTTGCGACATTAAACTCTGCAGTTTTTACCGATGGATCCTTCGTATACATTCCACCAGGAGTAAGATGTCCAATGGAACTTTCAACGTACTTTAGAATTAATGCAGAAAATACAGGACAGTTTGAAAGAACGTTAATAATTGCAGATAAAGGAAGTTACGTAAGTTATTTAGAGGGTTGTACAGCTCCAATGCGAGATGAAAATCAATTACATGCTGCAAATGTAGAGCTGATTGCTTTAGACGATGCAGAAATTAAATATTCAACAGTTCAAAATTGGTATCCAGGCGATAAAAATGGAAATGGAGGAATTTATAATTTTGTAACTAAAAGGGGAGCTTGCAGAGGAAGAAATTCAAAAATTTCATGGACGCAAGTCGAGACTGGTTCTGCAATAACCTGGAAATATCCTAGCTGTATTCTTCAGGGTGATAACTCTCAAGGAGAATTTTATTCAGTTGCAATTACGAACAATTATCAAAAAGCTGATACTGGCACTAAAATGATACATTTAGGAAAAAATACAAAAAGTAAAATTATCTCAAAAGGAATATCAGCAGGTCATGCTGATAATACTTACCGAGGCCTAGTAAGTATCCACCCTAAAGCAACAGGAGCAAAAAACTTTACTCAATGTGACTCATTATTAGTTGGTAATAAGTGTGGAGCACACACTGTTCCATACATAGAAAATAAAAATTCCTCATCTGAAGTTGAGCATGAGGCAACTACTTCAAAAATAAGCGACGACCAGTTATTTTATTGCAGACAACGTGGTCTTAATCAAGAAGAAGCAGTGAGCTTAATTGTAAATGGTTTCTGCAAAGAAGTTTTGCAGCAGCTTACCAATGGAATTTGCTGTAGAGGCTCAAAAGTTAGTTGGAATTAGCTTAGAAGGCAGTGTTGGTTGATGATTAATATTAAAAATTTAAAAGCAAGCGTTGATAATAAAGAGATTTTAAAAGGTCTTAATTTAACTATTGGAAAGGGAGAGGTTCATGCAATTATGGGCCCCAATGGATCAGGAAAAAGTACCTTATCTTACGTTTTGTCTGGCAAAGAAGGATACAATGTTACTGGTGAAGTTAGTTTTAATAAAAAAAATTTACTTGAGTTAAATACCGAGGAAAGAGCCAGAGAAGGAGTTTTTTTAGCTTTTCAATACCCCATAGAAATACCAGGTGTTTTTACTAATAATTTTTTAAGAACTTCTATTAACTCAATCAAAAAATCTAAAGGCGAAAAAGAAATTAATGCAATCGAATTTTTAAAATTAGTAAAAGAAAAATCTCAAGAACTTAAGATTGAACAAGAAATGTTATCTAGGCCTTTAAATGTAGGATTTTCAGGTGGTGAAAAAAAAAGAAATGAGATTTTACAAATGGCACTGCTGGAACCAAGTTTTGTTATTATGGATGAAACTGATTCAGGTTTAGATATCGATGCATTAAAAATTGTTTCTAATGGTGTGAACGCCTTAAGAGATCCAGATAGATCTTTTTTAATTATCACTCATTACCAAAGACTATTAAATTATATAAAACCTGATTTTGTACATATTTTGTCGGACGGACAAATTGTTAAAACGGGGGATTGGAAATTGGCTTTAGAGTTAGAAAATGAGGGATATGCAAAATTTATTTGATAAATGGAAAATTATTCTAATATAAAAAACTGTTTTGATGCATTTATAAAAAGTTTTCAAAGCAATGATACAGATCTAGAGTTTAGAAAAAGATCAATTAATCATTTTTTAGAAAATGGTTATCCAGGTATTAAAAATGAAGATTGGAAGTACTCTCCATTAACTAAAGACCTTCCGAAATTTAACAATTTTAATATTTCAAAATCTTTATCAAATGATTTACCCGTTTCACACAATGAAGCATTTGACCATTATAGTATTGTTTTTTATGACGGTAACTTGGTTAGCAAAAGTATTTTAATTGAAGGATTAAAAATTGAAAAAAATAGCAATTATTTAAAATCAATTAAAAAAGAAGGAGAGAACCCAGTCTTAAATTTAAATAATGCCTTTGCTGAAAATGGTTATTTAATAGAAGTAGAAAAAAACGCCAAGATCAATAAGCCAGTTGTCATTTATTATTATTATTCTAATCATTTTAATTCAAATTATTTTGGTTATAAAAATTTTATCTTAGTTAATGAGAATTCTTCTATAACTATCTACGAAAAACCTATTTATGAAAATGATAGTGAATATCTGACAACCAGCAATACAGAAATTTTTTTATCTAAAAATTCAATTTTAAAAAAATTTGATAATAATATTTCAAATAAAAATTCTACTATTTATAATTTTCTTAAATGTAATTTAGATGAAGACTCGTATTTTGAATTGTTTAATTTTTCTAAAAATATCAATTCAAGAAGAGATGAAACAATTGTCAATTTAAATGGAAAAAACAGTTTTGCTTCCGTCAATGCAATCCAATTACTACATGAAAAATGTAACCATGAAATTAAGCTATTAATGAACCACAATGAGGAAAATACTAAAAGCTCTCAATTTGTAAAAACAGCTTTATATGACCAGTCAATACTCAAGTTTTCAGGGAAAAATTTTTGTAGATTCTAAAGCACAAAAAACAGACGGTTATCAGTTATCACGAGCTCTACTATTATCAGATAATGCAAAATTTTTTTCCAAACCAGAATTGGAGATATATGCAGATGATGTAAAATGTAGTCACGGTTCCTCTTCAGGTAATATTGATAATGAATCCATATTTTATCTACGTTCTAGAGGTATTGATGAAAAAGATGCTAAAGATATGATGATTAAAGGTTTTTTAGCTGAGGTAATTGATAAAATCACTGACAACAACTTTCAGAACAAAATTCTATCAACAGTTAGGACATTATAAGTAATGATATCTAAAAATATTAAGGATCAATTTCCAATTTTTAACAATAAAATCAAAGGAAAAAAATTAATCGTATCTTAGATAGTGCAAATTCTTCACAAAAACCACAAACCGTAATTGATTCAATCAGTGATTTTTATACTAATCGATTTTCAAATGTAGGTAGGGGAATTTATACTTTAGCTGTCAATGCATCAGAAGATTATGAAAAAACAAGAAGTAGTATTAAAAAATTTATAGGATCTGGAAAAGATTATGAACTAATTTTTACTAAAAATGCAACCGAGTCTTTAAATTTAGTTGCTAGCTGTTTTGGAGAAAAATTTATCAATAAAGGAGATGAAATTATTTTAACTGATATGGAGCATCATGCCAACTATGTTCCGTGGCATTTTTTAAGAAAAAAGAAAGGTGCCAGTTATTAAATTCATTCCAATTGACAAGGATGGAAACTTACAATTGGATAAACTTCCATCATTAATCACATCTAAAACTAAAATTATTTCTGTAACACATATGTCGAATGTTACTGGAGCTATTAATCCACTTAAGAGAAATTATTGAAATAGCAAAAAATAAAAATATTCCTGTCTGTGTAGATGGAACGCAAGGAGCCGGACATCTTGAATTTAGCATTAACGACCTAGAATGTGATTTTTATGCTTTTTCAGGACACAAAATGTATGGCCCAACTGGTGTTGGTTTACTATCGATTAAGTATAAATGGCTAGAAGTCATTTGATCCTTTCATCGGCGGTGGAGGAATGATTGATTATGTTAGCAAAAAGGACATTGCTTATGCTAGGGGAGTTTGGAAAATGGAAGCTGGAACTATGCCTACAGCTGAAATAATAGCACTTAATGAATCAGTAAATTTTATCAATAATTTAAGCAAAAAAGAAATTTTTAAACATGAAGAAAAATTAACAAAAATAGCAATTGATAAATTAAGATTGAATAATTCAGTAAAGATTATTGCTCTTCCTAAAAATCAAGGCGGTGTATTTCTCCTTTAATATAGATAAAATTCATTCTCATGATGTATCTACAATTTTAGATCAGGAGGGAATAGCGGTCAGAGGTGGACATCATTGTTGTCAAGTTTTGCATGAAGTAATGAATGTTAATTCTTCTGTTAGAGTTTCTTTTGGCGTTTATAACAATGAAGAAGATATTGACTGTCTTTTTGACGGTATAAAAAAATGTCAAAAAATATTTTCAAATTAAATGGAATTAAAATCTCTTATATCAAGATTTAATTCTAGATCATGGAAAAAATCCAAGAAATTTTAAAAGTTTAGACAAACCTATGTGATAGTATTGTTGCTCACAATCCATTATGTGGTGACAAAATAGAAATTTTCGCATTACTTGAAGAGAGATACTAATTAAAGATATTTCTTTTCGAGGTAACGGTTGTGCTATTTGCATTGGCTGCTTCATCTAGTAATGACTGAATTAGTAATAAAAAAAAATGATTAACGAAACAAAGCACTTAATTGATTTTTTTCTAAAAAAAATTAGATAAAATAGATACTTCCAAACCTACCCAAAATTAGCAAAGAAGAATCTGTTAAAAATCAATTCTTTTTCTAGTGTTAGTGATTTTCCAATGCGCATTAAATGTGCTACATTACCCTGGCTTGGCTTGAATTCATTACTATTTGAAAATAAAAAAGAAATTAATATAGATAAAGTATAAATCATGAAACCAGAAGATTCTTTGTTAATGGATAAAATTGTTGAAAAACTTAAAAGTGTTTACGATCCAGAAATACCAGTGGATATTTATGAATTGGGTTTGATTTATGATGTGAGAATTAATGAAAAAAAAGTTTCAATGGATATGACATTAACTAGTCCGCACTGTCCTGTTGCAGAGTCATTGCCAATGGAAGTAAAAAGATCTGTGGAAGAAATACCTGAAATTGAAGAAGTTGAAGTTAAAATTGTTTGGGACCCACCTTGGGATAAAACAAAAATGTCAGAATCGGCAAAATTAGAATTAAATTTATAATTTATGAGTAATGCAATTATTACAATTACAGATGCTGCCGCAGAAAGAATTAAGGAAATTTTAAGTAAAGCACAAGAATCTAATGTTGCTGGAGTGAGAGTTTCAGTTGTTACAGGAGGATGCGCCGGTATGACTTATGAGATGCATTATTTAAAAGAAAAAAAGGTAGGTGATGAAGTGATTAAAGATAAAGGTGTTGAGGTTTATATTGATCCTAAAGGCAATAATGTATTTATTGGGAACAACTATGGATTATAAAAAAGAAAAATTTTCTTCTTCTTTTGTATTTAACAATCCAAATGAAACAGAGCGTTGCGGCTGTGGGGAGTCTTTTAAAATTTAAATTGTTCTGCTAAGATTTCTTTCCTGCAATCCAAATTTTTTATTATATAATAGTTTAAATTGAATTTTCCAATTTACGGAAATTTTAACTATTAGTGCATTTTTTATTTCGTTATTATCTGCAACTGCACTTACAGGTCTTTTTTTTGAGTCTAAATTTTTTATTACTATTGTAGATTTGTTTGAAACAATTGCGCCTCTCCAGCCTCTTGGTCTGAATGGGCTAATAGGTGTAATGGTTAAATGTTGACTATCTAGGTTTAATATAGGACCTTGTAGCTGAAAGATTGTATGCGGTGCTACCGGCAGGTGTTGCAACCAAAGCTACCGTCGCCAGTTAATTCTTTAATTCTAATTTTTCCATCTACAGCTATTTCTAATTTCGCTGCTTGTTTAGTTTTTCTATAGATTGACACTTCATTGATTGCTATCTGTTTTTTTATAGTTTTGTCTTTTGAAACAACAGTCATTTCAAGTGGATGTAAAATTAATTGATTAGTTTTTTTTATTTTATTAGATAAATCTTTTATTGAAAATGGATTTAGTAAAAATCCATGATTGCCTTTGTTCATTCCATAAAAGGGTTTATTAAATTTATAATATTTTTTTAAGGATTGCAGCATGAACCCATCACCACCAATAACGACAATAGCATCACATTTATTTACGGGAGAATTGTTATAAAATTTTAAAATTTGTTTTTTAGCTAAAATCGCTTTACTTGTATTATCTGTAATAAGGCAAATTTTTAAATTGTTCATATGATATTAAAGCATAGCATAATTTATCTAAAAAAATGCATATAAAAAATTTGAAAGAAAATTTTCTAAATTTTTGTATTGAAAAAAAATACAAACAAAACAAATTTCAGATTGAAATTATTGAAGATTTGTCACTTTTTTATCATAGTAATGGAAAACCTCAACATCTTTGCTTAAAAAATTACTGAGGCAATAATCAGGCTAAGCTTGGATTTTATTTATATGGCGATGTGGGTGTTGGAAAAACAATGTTGTTAAATTTTTTTTATGAATTCGTTGAATTGAGAAAAAAAGTTAGACTTCATTTTAATGAATTCATGATTGAAGTTCATAATTTCCTACACATTAATAAAGACAAATCAAAATCAGAAAATTTACTAGATTTGTATGCAAAAAAATTAAGAAAAAATTATGAATATATTTATTTTGATGAATTTCAAGTTACTAATATTGTTGATGCAATGATTTTAGGAAAATTATTTTCCTCATTATTTAATGAACATATAAAAGTTATAGTTACATCAAATACAAAAATTGATGATCTCTATCAAGATGGGTTGCAAAGAGAGCAATTTATTCCATTTATTAAAATTTTTAAAAAATTTTGTATAGAAAAAGAGCTAAATATTGGTGAAGATTATCGAAAATCAACAATTAATAATTTAGATCGTTTTTTTTATCCTATTAATGAGGAAAATAATTTCAAAAAAAATAAGCTCTTCAGAGAATTGACCAAAAATAAAACCAATAAACCAAAAAGAAGGATAGTAATAAAAAGTAGAGAGTTTGTTATTGATGATTATTTCGAGGGTGTTGCAAAATTTGATTTTGATGATCTGTGTAAAAAAAACCTTGCGGGCGGAAGATTATATTAAAATTGCAGAACAGTGTAATTGTATTGTTATTAGAAAACATACCCAGTTTTAGTGATGATAATTTGGATGAACAGCATACAGGTTTATCACTCTAATAGATATTTTGTATGAAAAAAAAATATTATTAATTGCGACTTCCGAATATTCAATTCATCAATATAGGTTCATGCTAATAAACTTACAAAACCATTTAAAAGAACTTTGAGTAGATTGCATGAATTAACATCAGTCAATTTTCTTAAAATAACTTCTATTTAGATAGGTTGTATCAAAGTATCAATTAAGTTTGATAAACCGCTTTGTCTTTGGGGAGTTAGAAGTTCTAAAATTCCCAGACTTTTAAAATCTTCTTTTTTTAATTTGGAAATTTCTATCTGCAGATTCATTATTTAAAATATCTATAACTAATTTAGCAGTCCCTTTGGTTATGAAAGCATCAGCATCAAAAATATATTTCATATTACCATTTTGATTTTTCATACCCACCACCCACAAGATTAGAAGCACAACCAATTATTTTATTTTGTTCAATTTTATGTATTCGCCTCTAATGGTTCTGCATCTTTTGCGATATCTATCAAATATTGCAGTCTATCAGTCCCTTCCAGAATTGAAATTTCCTCTCCTCTTTGCTATAATTTTTTTAATTATCATTTTTTGAAATAATTTTTAAAATAGCATTTATTGGCAAGGTAATACATTCTTTTCTTGGGTAGTTTTTTTTTTTAACGATTAGTGAAAATTTTTTAATTACATAAAAATTTTAAATTTAATTTTGTTATTAAAAAAATCATAGATTTGCTTTTGAATTTTTTTTAAGTTCTGCTGATGTAAATTTATTTTGGTATTTGCAATAATAGATGCAGATGCCTGACAATATATGCACATTTCACCTTCATATCTAAAATTGGTAATGCAATTTTTTTTAATATTAAATTCAATTTGTATCTCATCACCACAGTTTTTATTTTTAAGTTTACCATGATAATTGGCTTTATTAGTCAATCCATAACATTTTGTATTTGCAGCTATTTGTATCGCTTCTTTCATAATAAATGCTTTATGAATATTTATTGAAACTTTATTTTTTTATAATTGTTAAAATTTTTTGAATCAGCTGTTCTTTGGCAACATAGTAGTTCTTGAAATTGAGTATTTAAAGAAATAAAAAATTCTTCTCAACATATCTACAATTCCAATAATTGATAAAATTATAATAATATAAATAATTAATTGATATAAAAATGGATTTTTAAAACTTTTATTGATTGAAAGTTTATTGTTTTGTGATCCCTGAGCCGTGAAACCATATTTCATTGCATATTCCACATTGAACTTCTCTACCATTATTTGGCATGTCTGATTTTTTTATAGTAAATTGATATTTTCCACACTTGCAACTTATAATCATTTATTCATCCTTGGTGTTTTCATTGTAATTATCTGCAATTTAGAATTATGTAATTTGTTTAAAAATAAATATTTATTATTAACTGGCTGATACTTGATAATTTTATTTAATAAAAGAGGTTTATCATAAAATTTTTGCTTCTTTAATTAGTTTTTTTTACAACTTCTTTTTTATCTAATCTTCTTCAATTTGAATACTTGTTGATATTCCAAAATATTAGAATTTTCTAACTTCTCTTTTTAGCAGACTAATAACTCAATTTGATTAATAGATTCTAAAATTTCTTTGTTATCAAATTTTTTTAAACTTTTGTTTTCAGGGTAAATTTCATTTACCGATTCTAATATTTCGTCGATTGTAAATTTATTTTTCATAGATTCCTAGATAATTATACCATTTTTTGCAAATAAATATAATTTTACATATTTCAAAAATAAGTAGATACAGAGTTTTACATGTTTAAAAATGCTTTATTATTTGTATCTACTTTACTTTGTTGGTCTCCCACATGGTATATTATAAAATTTCAATTAGGTTACGTGGATCCTTTAATATCGGTTTTTTATAGAATTGGTCTTGCCTGTATTATTATATTTGCAGTTTTATTTCTTACTAATCAGAAATTAAAATTTAAATTGTACTGATCACGTATGGTTTTTGGCACTTGGCCTTTGTCTTATTTTCTTCAAATTATATTTTTTTTTATTTAGCCAATACTTATCTTATTAGCGGTGTTGTTTGCATTGCATTTTCAGCTAATCTTATTTTAAATATTATTGGTGAAAAAATTATTTATAAAACTAATGCTACTTATCAAACTTGGATAGCAGGTGTTTTAGGTGCAATCGGAATTTTTATAATTTTTAATAAAGAAATTTTGAATTTTAATTTAAATAACTCAACACATATTGGAATAGTTTTGTCTTTTATTGCTACTTTTTTTTGGTCATGTGGAAACATGATACATGTTAGGAATTCAAAAAATAAAATGCCTTTCTTTTCTACTATAGCTTATGGAATGCTATACGGATGCATTTTTACATTGTGCGTTGCTAAAGTTAGGGGTGCTGAGATTTTATTTGAAATTTCGCTACCTTATATTTCTGCTTTATTGTTCTTATCTGTTTTTGGCACTGTTTTTGCATTTTATTTATATTTAAATTTAGTTAACAATATTGGCGCAGGTAGAGCCGGATACGTTGGAGTTTTTATGCCTGTTCTTGCACTTTTGATATCTACTTATTTTGAAAATTTAGAATGGTCTCAAAGTTTAATTATTGGTTTACCTATTTTAATACTAGGATCCATTTTGATCATTAATCAAAAAAATAAACTTGTTATTTAATATCAACAATTCTTTTATATTGTTTCTATTTGATTAATTATGTAAAAAACACGTCAATTGCCCCTTTAGCTCATTAGGTAGAGCAACTGATTTGTAATCAGTAGGTGGCCTGTTCGAATCGGGCAAGGGGCACCATTCTTACTCTATTAATCAGATAATTTTATTATTCATATGTATAATAATTTTGTTAGTATCAACTTGTAAAATGAACAATATTTTAATTATTGGTTTTGGCGTTGCGAGTACAGCTTATGCATCCTTATTAGATTATAATAAAAATAAAATTTTTATTTTAGGAACGCCCCTAGATAAAAAAAAAATTATCAAGATTAATAAAAATAAAAAAAAAATAGATCCTATTTTTCGAGTTAATTTTTCTAATAATGTTCAATTTTTTTCAAATATAAAAAAATTAGAAAGTATCAAGTTTTCTTTAGTTGTTGTGGGAGTAAATACAAACGGCTTAGAGTGGGCTATAAATCAAATAAACCTAATTAATTTAAATTGTCCAATTTTGCTTCTAACAAAAGGACTTTGTGTTTTTAATAATAAAATTCAAACTATTAGTGATTATTTTAAATCTAAAACAAAAATTAAACATATTGTTTCTGCTACAGGACCATGTTTGGCTGGCGAGTTAATTAAAAGAACTCATACACGTACATTGCTTTCATCTACAAGTATTAAAGTAGCTAATTTTGTTAAAAATATTCTTAAAAATAATTTTTATCATCCTGTGATTAGCAATGACTACAAAGGTTCAGAAATTTGTGCTGCTATTAAAAACATTTATGCAACCGTAATAGGTGCGGCTATGGGTCAATCTAATTCATACTTAAAATTTAAAGATAAAAAAAATAATTATTTCAATGCAGCCTCTTTTTTATTTGAACAATCATTAAAAGAGATGACTATCATTGTTAAGAAATACAAAGGCAAACCAGACACTGTATTGGGACCAGCTGGAGCAGGAGATTTGTATGTAAGCGCCTTGGGCGGTAGAAATAGTAAGTTAGGTTTTTTTTTAGGCCAAGGATTTAATTTTAAAAAAATAATTTCTTCCCAAATGAGAAATATTACAGTTGAAGGATCTGATTTAATATTGAAAATTGGATCAATACTAATTAGAGAAATTGGCAGCAAAAAATTACCTTTGTTAAATTTTTTATTTACAGCCATTGTTAAAAATCAAAAATTTATTATTAACTGGAAAAAAATATCAAATTAATAAGGATTTTACTGACTTTTTTTGTGGGTAATTGCTAAAATGGCTTATTTATCAGTTAATAATTTAAGTGTATAGACTTGGGCCATGGAAATTAGTTTTTTAAGAGATTACGCTACAATTTTAATCTTTCTTGTTATTTCAGTTTCTTTAGGATTTGGTTTTATAGTAATTAATTTTCTTTTTTCACCTAGCAACCCAGACTCTGAAAAATTATCTGCATATGAATGTGGTTTTGAAGCTTTCTCTGATTCTAGAATGAAATTTGATGTACGTTTTTATCTTGTTGCAATCTTATTTATTATATTTGATCTAGAAGTTGCTTTTTTATTTCCTTGGGCAGTTTCTCTTGGAAAAATTGGTGCCCTAGGTTTTTGGTCAATGATGATTTTTTTATCAGTTTTAACAGTGGGGTTTATTTATGAATGGAAAAAAGGAGCGCTAGATTGGGAATAGAATTAACAAACAAACTGGACAAAATACCTTCAGAATTTAGAGAGGTTGCCGAGGAGTTTACTGAAAAAGGTTTTGTAACGATTGCAAGTAACCGATTAATCAACTGGGCAAGAACAGGATCTTTACATTGGATGACTTTTGGATTGGCATGTTGCGCTGTTGAAATGATGCAAACTTCGATGCCTAGATATGATTTAGAGCGATTTGGTGCTGCACCAAGAGCTTCACCAAGACAATCTGATGTAATGATAGTTGCTGGAACCCTCACTAATAAAATGGCGCCAGCTCTAAGAAAAGTTTACGACCAGATGCCAGAGCCTAGATATGTAATATCAATGGGAAGCTGTGCTAATGGAGGTGGTTATTATCATTATTCTTATTCAGTAGTTAGAGGTTGTGATCGAATTGTACCAGTTGATATTTATGTGCCAGGATGCCCTCCGTCTGCAGAGGCTTTGCTCTATGGTATTTTACAACTTCAAAAAAAAATTAGACGCGAAGGTAGTTTGCAAAGATAAAAATGAAAGAAGAATATAATAATCTAAAGAGTTTAATAGAAAAAAATCAAAAAATAAAATTAACTAATTTAGAGCTAAATGACGATAATTTAATATTATCATCCTCTAAAGAAGATTTATTATTTAATATTGATTTTTTAAAAAGAAGTTCAGATTTTAAGTTCAGACAATTAGTTGATATTCTTGGAGTTGATTATCCTCAAAGAGAAATTCGTTTTGAGATTATTTATTTATTACTAAGCCATGAAAAAAATTTAAGAATTTCTATTAAAATTTGTGTTAGTGAAAATGATTTAGTTCCAAGTCTGACCGATATTTTTCCTTCGGCAAATTGGCAAGAAAGAGAAGTTTTTGACATGTATGGTATTAAATTTTCTAATCACCCAGATTTAAGAAGAATATTAACGGATTATGAGTTTGAAGGATATCCTTTAAGAAAAGATTTTCCTCTTACGGGTCATAAAGAAGTTAGGTACGATTCGGAGTTACAAAAAGTAGTTTATGAACCTGTTAAATTAGCTCAAGACTTCAGAGATTTTGATTTTGAAAGTCCTTGGGAAGGTTCTGAATATATAAATAAAGAGCAATTAAAAATAGAAAAAGAAAAATAGAATAATGGCTAAGCATACAAAAACGATGAATCTAAATTTTGGACCTCAGCATCCAGCTGCCCATGGTGTTTTGAGATTAATTTTAGAATTGGATGGTGAGGTAATTGAAAGAGCAGATCCTCATATTGGTTTGCTTCATAGAGGAACAGAAAAATTAATTGAGCACAAAACTTATACCCAAGCTATTCCTTACTTTGATCGATTAGATTATGTAGCTCCAATGAACCAAGAGCATGCATTTGCTCTGGCAGTTGAAAAATTACTTAAAATTGAAGTGCCTTCGAGAGCTCAGCATATAAGAGTGATTTTTTGTGAAATAGGAAGAATTTTAAGTCATATACTTAATATTACAACTCAAGCTCTCGATGTGGGTGCTCTTACTCCATCATTGTGGGGATTTGAAGAAAGAGAAAAGCTTATGGTTTTTTATGAAAGAGTTTCAGGATCAAGATTGCACGCTAATTATTTTAGACCAGGAGGTGTTCATATAGATATGCCTCACGGTTTAGCAGAAGACATTTATGATTTTTGTAAAAATTTTCCAAAGGTTATAGACGACTTAGAAACTTTGTTGACGGATAATCGCATTTTTAAACAGCGAAACGTAAATATAGGAATTATTTCTAAACAAGAAGTTTTAGATCATGGTTTCTCAGGTGTAATGTTAAGAGGTTCAGGTATTCCCTGGGATATAAGAAAATCAAATCCGTATGAATGTTATGAAGAGTTTAATTTTAAAATTCCTGTAGGAAAAAATGGAGATTGTTACGATAGATATTTATGCAGGATCGAAGAGATGAGAGAAAGTACAAATATAATAATGCAAGCATTAGAAAAACTTCCTAAAGGACCGATCATGACTACGGACTCAAGAATTGGACCTCCTAAAAGACAAGCAATGAAGACTAGTATGGAAGCTTTGATAAATCATTTTAAACTGTATACGGAAGGTTACCACGTTCCATCAGGAGAGGTTTATGCAGCAGTAGAGGCTCCTAAAGGAGAGTTTGGAGTTTATCTTATTTCAGATGGCTCTAATAAGCCGTATAGATGCAAAATTAAAGCACCGGGTTTTGTTCATCTTCAGGCAATGAATTATATGATTAAAGGTCATATGTTAGCTGATGTACCTGCAGTTTTAGGCTCAATGGACATTGTATTCGGAGAAGTGGATCGATGAGTGGAAAACACATAGCAAAAGAACAACCTAAAAGCTTTATTTTTTCAGAAATTAATTTGAAAAAAAAAGATGAAATTTTAAAAAAATATCCTGAACAAAGAAAAAAAAGTGCAGTTATGCCTTTATTGTATTTAGCTCAAAAACAAAATGATGGATGGATACCTTTGGCAGGAATTCAGTATATTGCTGACCTACTAGAAGTGCCGTACATAAAAGTTTTTGAAGTTGCAACGTTTTACACCATGTACAATCTTGCTCCGGTTGGAAAATACTTTGTTCAAGTATGCACTACAACTCCATGTATGATTAGAGGATCTGGAAAAATTGTAGATATGTGTAAGAAATATATTTCTGAAAAAGAAGGTCATTTGAGCGAGGATAAAAAAAGCTCTTGGATTGAGGTGGAGTGTTTGGGGGCTTGTGTAAATGCTCCCATGATACAAATTAATGATGATTATTATGAAGATTTAGATGAGCAGTCTGCTAAAAAAATTTTTCAAAGTTTTAATGATGATAGTTTACCCAGTATCGGATCTCAAAAAGGAAGAAAAGGTTCTGAACCCATAAGAGATCGTTTAACTTTAATAAAAAATTAGATGCTAAAAGATAAAGATAGAATTTTTACAAATTTATATGGCGACGATAGTTTTGATCTAAATTCATCTATAAAGCGTGGTGATTGGAAAGATATAAAAGAAATTACCAATAAAGGAAAAGACTGGATTATAGATCAAATAAAAAAATCAGAATTAAGAGGAAGGGGTGGCGCTGGTTTCCCGACAGGTGTTAAATGGTCTTTTGCTCCTAAAGAAGTTAAAGAAGGAAGACCTCACTATCTTGTAATTAATGCAGATGAATCTGAACCTGGCACATGTAAAGATAGAGATATTATTCGCTATGAACCGCAAAAATTAATCGAAGGATGCTTGATTGCTTCATATGCAGTTAGTGCAAACACTTGTTATGTTTACATAAGGGGAGAATATGTAAATGAGGGTAAAATTTTACAGCAGGCGATTGATCAAGCCTATGAGAAAGGTTATTTGGGAAAAAATGCTGCTGGCACTGGATGGGATTTGGATATGTATATCCATTTTGGAGCAGGAGCATATATTTGTGGAGAAGAGACTGCTTTACTTGAAAGCTTAGAAGGTAACAAGGGCCAACCTAGATTAAAACCTCCATTCCCAGCTTTGGTAGGGCTTTATGGCTGCCCAACCATTGTCAATAATGTAGAAACTGTAGCAGTTGTTCCAACTATTTTAAGAAGAGGAGCTGATTGGTTTGCGTCTTTTGGAAGACCAAAAAATAGAGGTACAAAAATTTTTTGTATTTCAGGAAATGTAAACAACCCTTGCAATGTTGAGGAGGAAATGAGCATACCTCTAAAAGATTTAATTGAAAAACATGCTGGCGGAGTAACAGGAGGTTGGGACAATCTTCAAGCTGTTATTCCAGGTGGATCTTCGATGCCTTTATTGCCAAAAAGAGTTTGTGAAACAATATTAATGGATTTTGATTCTTTAATAGAAGCGAAGAGTGGACTTGGGACCGCAGGCATTGTTGTCATTGATAAATCGCAAGATATTGTTAAATGCATTTCTAGAATTGCAAGATTTTATAAACACGAAAGTTGTGGACAGTGCACTCCTTGTAGAGAAGGCTCTGGGTGGATGTGGAGAATGTTAGAGAGAATTGGAAGGGGAGAAGCGGACATAGAAGAAATAGATATGTTAATGGATGTTACTAAGCAAATTGAAGGTCATACAATTTGTGCTTTTGGTGAGGGTTCTTCATGGCCAGTGCAAGGTTTATTAAGACATTTTAGAAAAGAAATGGAAGAGAAGTGTAATGCCTAAAGTTAAAGTAGATGGAATAGAAATTGAAGTTGAGAATGGAACCACGGTTTTACAAGCTTGTGAAATAGCTGGAAAAGAAATTCCAAGATTTTGTTATCATGAAAAATTATCCATAGCAGGAAATTGTAGAATGTGTTTAGTAGAAATGGAAAAATCACCAAAGCCAGTTGCATCATGTGCAATGCCAGTAGCAGAAGGGCAAGTTATTTATACGAATACACAAATGGTAAAAAAAGCAAGAGAAGGGGTAATGGAGTTCTTACTTATTAATCACCCCCTTGACTGTCCAATATGCGATCAAGGCGGAGAGTGTGATTTACAAGATCAATCAATGAAGTTTGGTGGTGGTAATTCTCGATACGAATTAAATAAAAGATCAGTAAAAGAAAAATATATGGGTCCTTTAATTAAAACCCAAATGAACCGTTGTATTCACTGTACTCGATGTATTCGCTTTTCAGAGGAGTTAGCTGGCGTACCTGATTTAGGTGCAATAAATCGAGGTGAAAATATGGAGATTACTACTTTTCTTGAAAAAACGATTAATAGTGAGTTGTCAGCTAATGTAATAGATCTCTGCCCTGTAGGTGCATTAACATCAAGACCTTATGCATTTGAAGCAAGACCTTGGGAGCTAACAAAAACTGAAACCATTGATGTGATGGATGCGGTTGGGTCCAATATTAGAGTTGATACTAAAGGCTGGGAGGTGAAAAGAATTTTACCTCGCACAAATGAAGAAATTAACGAAGAGTGGATTTCAGATAAAACAAGATATGCTTGTGATGGTCTGTTAAATAATAGGATAGATAGTCCTTTTGTACGAAAAAATGGAAAATTAATCGAGTGTTCTTGGGATGACGCATTTGTAGAAATTTCAAATCAAATTAACAAAACTGTTCGAGTAGGTGGAATAATTGGATCTACAGTTGATCTAGAGAGCATATATGCTTTTAAACTTTTAATTAATAGTTTGGCAGGTTCAAATTCTATAGATTTTAGACAAAAAGATTTTTATTTTAATCCATCGCATCCTGGAAATTATTTATTCAATAGTTCAATTGAAGGAATTGATCATTCAGATTTGATTTTATTAATTGGCGCAAATCCTAGAACTGAAGCTACTATGGTTAATGCTAGAATTAGAAAAAATTATGCTCAAAAAAAACTAGATATTTTTTCTATAGGCTTACCTGAAGATCAAACTTATAAAATTAATTTCTTGGGAGATAATTTAAGTATCTTAAGGGATATTCTAAATGAAAAAAATTCTTTTTTTGAAAAGTTAGCAAAAGCAAGAAAACCAATGTTTATTATTGGTGAGTCTGTTTTAAATTCGCTTCAAGGTCAATTTGTAATTGAAACTTCAAAATTAATTTTAAAAAAATATAATCAACTCAATGCTTTAAATATTCTTCATCAATCCGCCTCATCAGTTGGAGCTATAATGATAGGAGCATATAATTTAATAGAAAATGTTGTTCAAAATGAAATTTTGTATTTGTTAGGAGCTGATGAAATTAACATCGATAAAAAAAATAAGTTTATTATTTATCAAGGATCACATGCTAGTAAAAACGCAAAAATTGCTGATGTAATTTTACCAGGAGCAGCTTTTACTGAAAAAGATGGACTGTATGTAAATCTCGAAGGAAGGGTTCAGTCAGCTTATAGGGCCTCATATCCTCCAGGAAATGCAAAAGAGGATTGGAAAATATTAAGAGCTTTATCAGAAACGTTAAACAAAACCCTTAAATTTAATACAATTGAGGAACTCAGAATTAAATTATTCGAGTCCTTTCCTTCATTATCAAAAATCGATGAACTGCCGATTATAGATTATTCCAATTTAGATATTAGTGAAAAAAAATTAGATTTAGACTCTGTAGTTCACTACCAATATCTTGATTATTATCAATCCAATGAAATTGCTAGATCATCAGCTACAATGATGGAATGTAAAATTGCAAGAGAAAAATTAAAAAAAACTGGAACTGATGATTAGTGAATATTTAAATATAATATTTTTTGACAGCTTAAAAATTTTAGCTTTACTAATGCCAGTGTTAATTGCTGTTGCATTAATCGTTTGGGTTGATCGAAGAGTTTGGGGTTTGGTACAACTTAGAAAAGGTCCAAATGTAGTTGGTCCTTTTGGTTTATTACAAACAGCAGCTGATGCACTGAAATATATTTTTAAAGAAATTATTATTCCTGCTGGAGCAAATAAGGTTATTTTTGTTTTAGCTCCAGTCGTTACAATGTCACTTGCTCTATTGGCTTGGGCGGTAATACCTTTTGGTGAAAATCTTTATGTAACTAATATTAATGTAGGTATTCTATATTTATTCGCTGTTTCATCTCTCGGTGTATATGGAATAATTATGGCTGGCTGGGCATCGAATTCTAAATATCCTTTTTTAGGTGCCTTAAGATCAGCTGCACAAATGGTTTCATATGAAGTTTCTATAGGTTTTATTATTGTTACTGTGTTGTTGTGCGTAGGTTCATTAAACTTAGTGGATATTGTGGTTGCTCAAAAAAAAATATGGTTTGCTATTCCTTTATTTCCAATGTTTGTAATTTTTTTTATTTCTGCACTTGCAGAAACAAACAGACCTCCATTTGATTTGCCAGAGGCGGAAGCGGAATTAGTTTCTGGATATCAAACTGAGTACTCAGGAATGATGTATGCATTATTTTGGCTAGGTGAATATGCAAATATTCTTCTTATGTGTGCCCTAGGTTCAATTTTGTTTTTAGGCGGGTGGTTACCACCACTTGATATCTCACCTTTTAATTTAATACCTTCACCGATATGGTTAATTTTAAAAATTTTATTACTTTTTTTTGTTTTTGCATTGGTTAAGGCAATAGTACCTCGATATAGATATGATCAATTAATGAGATTAGGATGGAAAGTATTTTTACCTATTTCGTTATTATGGGTAATATTAACCTCATCTGTGTTATTTTACTTTAACCTTCTACCTAATTAATTATGAAATTTAGTCGAATTGTTAAAACAGTCTTTTTATTAGAATTTGTTAAAGGATTATTGTTGGCAATTAAGTATATGTTTAAACCTAAAGCTACAGTCAACTATCCATTTGAAAAAGGACCGTTAAGTCCAAGATTTAGAGGTGAACATGCATTAAGAAGATATCCAAATGGAGAGGAGAGATGTATAGCCTGCAAATTATGCGAAGCCATTTGCCCCGCCCAAGCAATTACAATTGATGCAGAGCTTAAAGAAGATGGCTCAAGAAAAACAACTCGTTATGACATTGATATGGTTAAATGTATTTACTGTGGTTTGTGTCAAGAGGCTTGCCCAGTAGATGCAATTGTTCAGGGTCCAAACTTCGAATTCTCAACCGAAACTAAAGAGGAATTATATTACAATAAAGAAAAACTTTTAGATAACGGTGATCGATGGGAGAAAGAAATAGCTCATAATATAAAAACAGATAAATCCTATAGATAACAATGTTAGCGCACGCAATTATTTTTTACTTTTTTTCTTTTGTAGTAATAGCTTCTTCGGTGATGGTTATATCATCAAAAAACACAGTGCATGCTGTTTTCTTTTTAATATTAGATTTTGTAAGTGTTGCTTGTCTTTTTATAATGCTTGGAGCAGAATTTTTAGGAATGATAACCTTAATTGTTTATGTTGGAGCAGTTGCGGTGTTGTTTTTGTTCGTTGTTATGATGATTAATATTAATTTTTCAGAACTAAAAACTGGATTTTTAGATTATTTGCCATTTGGAATGTTGATTGGAGTTGTCATTTTTATTGAATTAGTAATGATGATAAGTGCATGGAAATATAAAGCTGAATTTATTGTTACCAAAAAAATAGCCAAACCACTCGTGAGTAATACTGAAAGTCTTGGAATGATTATTTACACAGATTATATTTTATTTTTTCAAATTTCGGGTTTGATTTTATTAGTAGCAATGATTGGAGCAATCGTTTTAACATTTAGAAGGAAAGATTCTTTAAGAAGGCAGGATATAACTACTCAAGTTTCCAGAGAAAGAGACGAATCTGTTGAATTGCGAGATGTTCCAAATTTTAAAGGTGTTAAAATTAATGATTGAAATTACTTTAGCTCACTATCTTTTTTTATCAGCTGTAGTTTTTACTATAGGAATTATAGGAATTTTTTTAAATCGAAAAAATGTAATTGTTATTTTAATGTCAGTTGAACTTATATTAATAGCAGTAAATATAAATTTAGTTTCGTTTTCAGTTTATTTAAATGATTTAGTAGGACAGGTATTTACCATGTTTGTTTTAACTGTTGCCGCTGCAGAAGCAGCAATAGGCCTAGCTATATTAGTTGTTTTTTTTAGAAACAAAGGAAGCATTCACGTTGAGGATATAAATTCTCTAAAGGGTTAATTATGGCTTATTTACTTATTTTTTTACCGTTAAGATATGTAATATCAATGGGAAGCTGTGCTAATGGAGGTGGTTATTATCATTATTCTTATTCAGTAGTTAGAGGTTGTGATCGAATTGTACCAGTTGATATTTATGTGCCAGGATGCCCTCCGTCTGCAGAGGCTTTGCTCTATGGTATTTTACAACTTCAAAAAAAAATTAGACGCGAAGGTAGTTTGCAAAGATAAAAATGAAAGAAGAATATAATAATCTAAAGAGTTTAATAGAAAAAAATCAAAAAATAAAATTAACTAATTTAGAGCTAAATGACGATAATTTAATATTATCATCCTCTAAAGAAGATTTATTATTTAATATTGATTTTTTAAAAAGAAGTTCAGATTTTAAGTTCAGACAATTAGTTGATATTCTTGGAGTTGATTATCCTCAAAGAGAAATTCGTTTTGAGATTATTTATTTATTACTAAGCCATGAAAAAAATTTAAGAATTTCTATTAAAATTTGTGTTAGTGAAAATGATTTAGTTCCAAGTCTGACCGATATTTTTCCTTCGGCAAATTGGCAAGAAAGAGAAGTTTTTGACATGTATGGTATTAAATTTTCTAATCACCCAGATTTAAGAAGAATATTAACGGATTATGAGTTTGAAGGATATCCTTTAAGAAAAGATTTTCCTCTTACGGGTCATAAAGAAGTTAGGTACGATTCGGAGTTACAAAAAGTAGTTTATGAACCTGTTAAATTAGCTCAAGACTTCAGAGATTTTGATTTTGAAAGTCCTTGGGAAGGTTCTGAATATATAAATAAAGAGCAATTAAAAATAGAAAAAGAAAAATAGAATAATGGCTAAGCATACAAAAACGATGAATCTAAATTTTGGACCTCAGCATCCAGCTGCCCATGGTGTTTTGAGATTAATTTTAGAATTGGATGGTGAGGTAATTGAAAGAGCAGATCCTCATATTGGTTTGCTTCATAGAGGAACAGAAAAATTAATTGAGCACAAAACTTATACCCAAGCTATTCCTTACTTTGATCGATTAGATTATGTAGCTCCAATGAACCAAGAGCATGCATTTGCTCTGGCAGTTGAAAAATTACTTAAAATTGAAGTGCCTTCGAGAGCTCAGCATATAAGAGTGATTTTTTGTGAAATAGGAAGAATTTTAAGTCATATACTTAATATTACAACTCAAGCTCTCGATGTGGGTGCTCTTACTCCATCATTGTGGGGATTTGAAGAAAGAGAAAAGCTTATGGTTTTTTATGAAAGAGTTTCAGGATCAAGATTGCACGCTAATTATTTTAGACCAGGAGGTGTTCATATAGATATGCCTCACGGTTTAGCAGAAGACATTTATGATTTTTGTAAAAATTTTCCAAAGGTTATAGACGACTTAGAAACTTTGTTGACGGATAATCGCATTTTTAAACAGCGAAACGTAAATATAGGAATTATTTCTAAACAAGAAGTTTTAGATCATGGTTTCTCAGGTGTAATGTTAAGAGGTTCAGGTATTCCCTGGGATATAAGAAAATCAAATCCGTATGAATGTTATGAAGAGTTTAATTTTAAAATTCCTGTAGGAAAAAATGGAGATTGTTACGATAGATATTTATGCAGGATCGAAGAGATGAGAGAAAGTACAAATATAATAATGCAAGCATTAGAAAAACTTCCTAAAGGACCGATCATGACTACGGACTCAAGAATTGGACCTCCTAAAAGACAAGCAATGAAGACTAGTATGGAAGCTTTGATAAATCATTTTAAACTGTATACGGAAGGTTACCACGTTCCATCAGGAGAGGTTTATGCAGCAGTAGAGGCTCCTAAAGGAGAGTTTGGAGTTTATCTTATTTCAGATGGCTCTAATAAGCCGTATAGATGCAAAATTAAAGCACCGGGTTTTGTTCATCTTCAGGCAATGAATTATATGATTAAAGGTCATATGTTAGCTGATGTACCTGCAGTTTTAGGCTCAATGGACATTGTATTCGGAGAAGTGGATCGATGAGTGGAAAACACATAGCAAAAGAACAACCTAAAAGCTTTATTTTTTCAGAAATTAATTTGAAAAAAAAAGATGAAATTTTAAAAAAATATCCTGAACAAAGAAAAAAAAGTGCAGTTATGCCTTTATTGTATTTAGCTCAAAAACAAAATGATGGATGGATACCTTTGGCAGGAATTCAGTATATTGCTGACCTACTAGAAGTGCCGTACATAAAAGTTTTTGAAGTTGCAACGTTTTACACCATGTACAATCTTGCTCCGGTTGGAAAATACTTTGTTCAAGTATGCACTACAACTCCATGTATGATTAGAGGATCTGGAAAAATTGTAGATATGTGTAAGAAATATATTTCTGAAAAAGAAGGTCATTTGAGCGAGGATAAAAAAAGCTCTTGGATTGAGGTAGAGTGTTTGGGGGCCTGTGTAAATGCTCCCATGATACAAATTAATGATGATTATTATGAAGATTTAGATGAGCAGTCTGCTAAAAAAATTTTTCAAAGTTTTAATGATGATAGTTTACCCAGTATCGGATCTCAAAAAGGAAGAAAAGGTTCTGAACCCATAAGAGATCGTTTAACTTTAATAAAAAATTAGATGCTAAAAGATAAAGATAGAATTTTTACAAATTTATATGGCGACGATAGTTTTGATCTAAATTCATCTATAAAGCGTGGTGATTGGAAAGATATAAAAGAAATTACCAATAAAGGAAAAGACTGGATTATAGATCAAATAAAAAAATCAGAATTAAGAGGAAGGGGTGGCGCTGGTTTCCCGACAGGTGTTAAATGGTCTTTTGCTCCTAAAGAAGTTAAAGAAGGAAGACCTCACTATCTTGTAATTAATGCAGATGAATCTGAACCTGGCACATGTAAAGATAGAGATATTATTCGCTATGAACCGCAAAAATTAATCGAAGGATGCTTGATTGCTTCATATGCAGTTAGTGCAAACACTTGTTATGTTTACATAAGGGGAGAATATGTAAATGAGGGTAAAATTTTACAGCAGGCGATTGATCAAGCCTATGAGAAAGGTTATTTGGGAAAAAATGCTGCTGGCACTGGATGGGATTTGGATATGTATATCCATTTTGGAGCAGGAGCATATATTTGTGGAGAAGAGACTGCTTTACTTGAAAGCTTAGAAGGTAACAAGGGCCAACCTAGATTAAAACCTCCATTCCCAGCTTTGGTAGGGCTTTATGGCTGCCCAACCATTGTCAATAATGTAGAAACTGTAGCAGTTGTTCCAACTATTTTAAGAAGAGGAGCTGATTGGTTTGCGTCTTTTGGAAGACCAAAAAATAGAGGTACAAAAATTTTTTGTATTTCAGGAAATGTAAACAACCCTTGCAATGTTGAGGAGGAAATGAGCATACCTCTAAAAGATTTAATTGAAAAACATGCTGGCGGAGTAACAGGAGGTTGGGACAATCTTCAAGCTGTTATTCCAGGTGGATCTTCGATGCCTTTATTGCCAAAAAGAGTTTGTGAAACAATATTAATGGATTTTGATTCTTTAATAGAAGCGAAGAGTGGACTTGGGACCGCAGGCATTGTTGTCATTGATAAATCGCAAGATATTGTTAAATGCATTTCTAGAATTGCAAGATTTTATAAACACGAAAGTTGTGGACAGTGCACTCCTTGTAGAGAAGGTTCTGGGTGGATGTGGAGAATGTTAGAGAGAATTGGAAGGGGAGAAGCTGACATAGAAGAAATAGATATGTTAATGGATGTTACTAAGCAAATTGAAGGTCATACAATTTGTGCTTTTGGTGAGGGTTCTTCATGGCCAGTGCAAGGTTTATTAAGACATTTTAGAAAAGAAATGGAAGAGAAGTGTAATGCCTAAAGTTAAAGTAGATGGAATAGAAATTGAAGTTGAGAATGGAACTACGGTTTTACAAGCTTGTGAAATAGCTGGAAAAGAAATTCCAAGATTTTGTTATCATGAAAAATTATCCATAGCAGGAAATTGTAGAATGTGTTTAGTAGAAATGGAAAAATCACCAAAGCCAGTTGCATCATGTGCAATGCCAGTAGCAGAAGGGCAAGTTATTTATACGAATACGCAAATGGTAAAAAAAGCAAGAGAAGGGGTAATGGAGTTCTTACTTATTAATCACCCCCTTGACTGTCCAATATGCGATCAAGGCGGAGAGTGTGATTTACAAGATCAATCAATGAAGTTTGGTGGTGGTAATTCTCGATACGAATTAAATAAAAGATCAGTAAAAGAAAAATATATGGGTCCTTTAATTAAAACCCAAATGAACCGTTGTATTCACTGTACTCGATGTATTCGCTTTTCAGAGGAGTTAGCTGGTGTACCTGATTTAGGTGCAATAAATCGAGGTGAAAATATGGAGATTACTACTTTTCTTGAAAAAACAATTAATAGTGAGTTGTCAGCTAATGTAATAGATCTCTGTCCTGTAGGTGCATTAACATCAAGACCTTATGCATTTGAAGCAAGACCTTGGGAGCTAACAAAAACTGAAACCATTGATGTGATGGATGCGGTTGGGTCCAATATTAGAGTTGATACTAAAGGCTGGGAGGTGAAAAGAATTTTACCTCGCACAAATGAAGAAATTAACGAAGAGTGGATTTCAGATAAAACAAGATATGCTTGTGATGGTCTGTTAAATAATAGGATAGATAGTCCTTTTGTACGAAAAAATGGAAAATTAATCGAGTGTTCTTGGGATGACGCATTTGTAGAAATTTCAAATCAAATTAACAAAACTGTTCGAGTAGGTGGAATAATTGGATCTACAGCTGATCTAGAGAGCATGTATGCTTTTAAACTTTTAATTAATAGTTTGGCAGGTTCAAATTCTATAGATTTTAGACAAAAAGATTTTTATTTTAATCCATCGCATCCTGGAAATTATTTATTCAATAGTTCAATTGAAGGAATTGATCATTCAGATTTGATTTTATTAATTGGCGCAAATCCTAGAATTGAAGCTACTATGGTTAATGCTAGAATTAGAAAAAATTATGCTCAAAAAAAACTAGATATTTTTTCTATAGGCTTACCTGAAGATCAAACTTATAAAATTAATTTCTTGGGAGATAATTTAAGTATCTTAAGGGATATTCTAAATGAAAAAAATTCTTTTTTTGAAAAGTTAGCAAAAGCAAGAAAACCAATGTTTATTATTGGTGAGTCTGTTTTAAATTCGCTTCAAGGTCAATTTGTAATTGAAACTTCAAAATTAATTTTAAAAAAATATAATCAACTCAATGCTTTAAATATTCTTCATCAATCTGCCTCATCAGTTGGAGCTATAATGATAGGAGCTTATAATTTAATAGAAAATGTTGTTCAAAATGAAATTTTGTATTTGTTAGGAGCTGATGAAATTAACATCGATAAAAAAAATAAGTTTATTATTTATCAAGGATCACATGCTAGTAAAAACGCAAAAATTGCTGATGTAATTTTACCAGGAGCAGCTTTTACTGAAAAAGATGGCCTGTATGTAAATCTCGAAGGAAGGGTTCAGTCAGCTTATAGGGCCTCATATCCTCCAGGAAATGCAAAAGAGGATTGGAAAATATTAAGAGCTTTGTCAGAAACGTTAAACAAAACCCTTAAATTTAATACAATTGAGGAACTCAGAATTAAATTATTCGAGTCCTTTCCTTCATTATCAAAAATCGATGAACTGCCGATTATAGATTATTCCAATTTAGATATTAGTGAAAAAAAATTAGATTTAGACTCTGTAGTTCACTACCAATATCTTGATTATTATCAATCCAATGAAATTGCTAGATCATCAGCTACAATGATGGAATGTAAAATTGCAAGAGAAAAATTAAAAAAAACTGGAACTGATGATTAGTGAATATTTAAATATAATATTTTTTGATAGCTTAAAAATTTTAGCTTTACTAATGCCAGTGTTAATTGCTGTTGCATTAATCGTTTGGGTTGATCGAAGAGTTTGGGGTTTGGTACAACTTAGAAAAGGTCCAAATGTAGTTGGTCCTTTTGGTTTATTACAAACAGCAGCTGATGCACTGAAATATATTTTTAAAGAAATTATTATTCCTGCTGGAGCAAATAAGGTTATTTTTGTTTTAGCTCCAGTTGTTACAATGTCACTTGCTCTATTAGCTTGGGCGGTAATACCTTTTGGTGAAAATCTTTATGTAACTAATATTAATGTAGGTATTCTATATTTATTCGCTGTTTCATCTCTCGGTGTATATGGAATAATTATGGCTGGCTGGGCATCGAATTCTAAATATCCTTTTTTAGGTGCCTTAAGATCAGCTGCACAAATGGTTTCATATGAAGTTTCTATAGGTTTTATTATTGTTACAGTGTTGTTGTGCGTAGGTTCATTAAACTTAGTGGATATTGTGGTTGCTCAAAAAAAAATATGGTTTGCTATTCCTTTATTTCCAATGTTTGTAATTTTTTTTATTTCTGCACTTGCAGAAACAAACAGACCTCCATTTGATTTGCCAGAGGCGGAAGCGGAATTAGTTTCTGGATATCAAACTGAGTACTCAGGAATGATGTATGCATTATTTTGGCTAGGTGAATATGCAAATATTCTTCTTATGTGTGCCCTAGGTTCAATTTTGTTTTTAGGCGGGTGGTTACCACCACTTGATATCTCACCTTTTAATTTAATACCTTCACCGATATGGTTAATTTTAAAAATTTTATTACTTTTTTTTGTTTTTGCATTGGTTAAGGCAATAGTACCTCGATATAGATATGATCAATTAATGAGATTAGGATGGAAAGTATTTTTACCTATTTCGTTATTATGGGTAATATTAACCTCATCTGTGTTATTTTACTTTAACCTTCTACCTAATTAATTATGAAATTTAGTCGAATTATTAAAACAGTCTTTTTATTAGAATTTGTTAAAGGATTATTGTTGGCAATTAAGTATATGTTTAAACCTAAAGCTACAGTCAACTATCCATTTGAAAAAGGACCGTTAAGTCCAAGATTTAGAGGCGAACATGCATTAAGAAGATATCCAAATGGAGAGGAGAGATGTATAGCCTGCAAATTATGCGAAGCCATTTGCCCCGCCCAAGCAATTACAATTGATGCAGAGCTTAAAGAAGATGGCTCAAGAAAAACAACTCGTTATGACATTGATATGGTTAAATGTATTTACTGTGGTTTGTGTCAAGAGGCTTGCCCAGTAGATGCAATTGTTCAGGGTCCAAACTTCGAATTCTCAACCGAAACTAAAGAGGAATTATATTACAATAAAGAAAAACTTTTAGATAACGGTGATCGATGGGAGAAAGAAATAGCTCATAATATAAAAACAGATAAATCCTATAGATAACAATGTTAGCGCACGCAATTATTTTTTACTTTTTTTCTTTTGTAGTAATAGCTTCTTCGGTGATGGTTATATCATCAAAAAACACAGTGCATGCTGTTTTCTTTTTAATATTAGATTTTGTAAGTGTTGCTTGTCTTTTTATAATGCTTGGAGCAGAATTTTTAGGAATGATAACCTTAATTGTTTATGTTGGAGCAGTTGCGGTGTTGTTTTTGTTCGTTGTTATGATGATTAATATTAATTTTTCAGAACTAAAAACTGGATTTTTAGATTATTTGCCATTTGGAATGTTGATTGGAGTTGTCATTTTTATTGAATTAGTAATGATGATAAGTGCATGGAAATATAAAGCTGAATTTATTGTTACCAAAAAAATAGCCAAACCACTCGTGAGTAATACTGAAAGTCTTGGAATGATTATTTACACAGATTATATTTTATTTTTTCAAATTTCGGGTTTGATTTTATTAGTAGCAATGATTGGAGCAATCGTTTTAACATTTAGAAGGAAAGATTCTTTAAGAAGGCAGGATATAACTACTCAAGTTTCCAGAGAAAGAGACGAATCTGTTGAATTGCGAGATGTTCCAAATTTTAAAGGTGTTAAAATTAATGATTGAAATTACTTTAGCTCACTATCTTTTTTTATCAGCTGTAGTTTTTACTATAGGAATTATAGGAATTTTTTTAAATCGAAAAAATGTAATTGTTATTTTAATGTCAGTTGAACTTATATTAATAGCAGTAAATATAAATTTAGTTTCGTTTTCAGTTTATTTAAATGATTTAGTAGGACAGGTATTTACCATGTTTGTTTTAACTGTTGCCGCTGCAGAAGCGGCAATAGGCCTAGCTATATTAGTTGTTTTTTTTAGAAACAAAGGAAGCATTCACGTTGAGGATATAAATTCTCTAAAGGGTTAATTATGGCTTATTTACTTATTTTTTTACCGTTAGTAGCTTCTTTTGTAGCCGGTTTTTTTGGTAGATCGCTCGGTGATAAGAAGTCCCAATTAATAACTTGCTCAGCTGTAACTATATCGGCTTTAATCTCCATCTATTATTTTTTTGATGTTGCCTTAGGAAAACAAATTTACAACTATAAAATAATTAATTGGATAAGTTCTGATAAATTAATTTTAAATTGGTCAATTTATATTGATACTTTGACCTCAGTGATGCTGGTAGTTGTTACTAGTGTTTCTGCATTGGTTCATATTTATTCTATTGGATACATGAGTCATGATCCAGACAAGCCAAGGTTTATGTCTTACTTATCGTTATTTACTTTTATGATGTTAATGTTAGTGACATCAGATAATTTTTTACAATTATTCTTTGGCTGGGAAGGAGTTGGTCTTGCCTCTTATTTATTAATAGGGTTTTGGTTTAAAAAACCATCCGCAAACGCTGCAGCAATAAAAGCATTTGTAGTTAATAGAGTAGGAGATTTTGGTTTAGCAATTGGAATTTTTCTTCTTTTTAAATACCTTGGTACACTAAATTTTTCTGAAGTATTTCAACAAATATCTTCTTTGCAAAATGAAAAATTATCCATGTTAGGTATGGAAGGTTCTTTGATTACTTTTATTTGTGTTTTTTTATTTATCGGTGCAATGGGAAAGTCTGCACAAATAGTTTTGCACACATGGTTACCAGACGCCATGGAGGGACCAACTCCAGTATCGGCCCTTATTCATGCTGCCACAATGGTTACAGCTGGAGTTTTTTTAGTTGTAAGATGTTCTCCAATTTTTGAATATTCTCAATTTGCATTAAATCTAATTGTTTTTATTGGTGCAACCACTGCTTTTTTTGCAGCAACAATCGGTTTAGTTCAAAATGATATCAAAAGAGTTATTGCTTATTCTACTTGTAGCCAGTTAGGTTACATGTTTTTTGCAGCAGGATTGGGCGCTTATCATATTGCAATATTTCATTTATTTACCCATGCTTTTTTTAAAGCTTTGCTTTTTTTAGGAGCGGGATCTGTAATACATGCTTTTCACGAGGAACAAGATATGCGTAACATGGGAGGCGTTTGGAAAAAAATTCCTTACACTTATGCTTTAATGATCATTGGAACTCTCGCATTAACAGGATTTCCATTTCTTGCTGGTTTTTATTCTAAAGACGCAATTATTGAAGTTGCATTTCAATCTAAATCAATTTTAGCAAATTATGCCTTATTTATTGGTATTTTTACTGCATTCATGACTTCATTATATTCATGGAGATTAATTTTTAAAACATTTCATGGAAATTTCAGAAACAAAAATATCGATTTATCTAAAGTTCATGAGTCACCTTTTGTGATGTTATTGCCATTGGTAGGCTTATCCATTGGTGCAATATTTTCAGGATTTGTTTTTAAAGATTATTTTATTGGAAGTTATTTCATGGAATTTTGGAATAATTCTATTTTCTTTATGAAGCAATTTACATTGAATCATCCTCCTTTGTGGTTTTTATTAATTACGCCAACTTTAGTCTTGGCCGCAATACCTATTGCATATTATTTATTTGTTAAAAATGAAAATTTCCTAAAGCAATTTATTGATACAAATAAACCTTTATATAATTTTTTATTGAACAAATGGTATTTTGATGAGTTATATGATTTTATTTTTGTTAATCCTGCAAAAAAAATTGGAAAATTTTTTTGGAATATAGGAGATATATTAATTATAGATGGTTTTGGTCCTAATGGATTTGCAAAGATAGTTAAATTAGTTTCTGATAGAGCAGTACAATTTCAAAGTGGTTTTTTATATCACTATGCTTTTGTAATACTTATAGGTTTATCTATTTTATTAACATACATCATTATTTTTTAATTTATGAATTTTCCGATTTTATCAATAATTATTTTTTTACCATTGGTAGGCGTACTTTTTATTTTATTGAATAGCGGAGATGAAATAAAAGTTAAAAAAACTAGCTTTAGAGTTTCTCTACTAACATCATTGCTTGTTTTTATAATGTCACTTTTTTTGTGGTTACAATTTGATAACACAACAAAAGATTTTCAATTTGTTGAAAATAAAAAATGGATTGTAGACTTTATTAATTATAGGGTCGGTGTCGACGGTATCTCAATTCTATTTGTTGTTTTAACTGCTTTTATAACTCCAATTTGTATTGTTGCCACTTACAATAGCGTAACAAATAGAACAAAAGATTTTTTTATTGCTTTGCTGGTCATGGAAACAATGATGCTAGGTGTTTTTTGTTCTTTAGATTTATTTATTTTTTATTTATTTTTTGAGGCAGGCTTAATTCCAATGTTTTTAATCGTTGGGATTTGGGGTGGTATAAGAAGAGTTTATGCAGCCTTTAAGTTTTTCTTGTACACGCTTTTTGGTTCTGTGTTTATGCTTGTTGCAATTATTTTTATATATTTAGAAACCGGCACTACTGATATTCAAACAATTTTATCTTTTAATATTGATCAAAAATATCAATATTGGTTATGGCTTGGTTTTTTTGCTTCTTTTGCAGTTAAAACTCCCATGTGGCCTGTACATACTTGGTTACCAGACGCACACGTTGAAGCACCAACTTCTGGTTCAGTTATTCTTGCAGCAATTTTATTAAAAATGGCTGGATATGGTTTTATTAGATTTTCATTAGGATTTTTTCCAATTGCATCAGCTTATTTTGCCCCTCTTATTTTTGCTTTGAGCATTGTTGCCGTAATTTACACTTCCTTAGTTGCATTGATGCAAAAAGATATGAAAAAATTAATTGCTTATTCGTCTGTAGCTCATATGGGTTTTGTTACTATTGGTATTTTTGCTTTTAATTCACAAGGAATAGAAGGAAGTATATTCCAAATGATTAGCCATGGAATTGTGTCTGCAGCATTATTTTTATGCGTAGGAGTTGTTTACGACCGAATGCATACCAGAGAAATTTCAGAATATGGTGGAGTGGTTAATACGATGCCAAGATATTCAGTTATTTTTTTAGTATTTATTCTTGCAGGCTTAGGTCTTCCCGGAACAAGTGGATTTGTTGGAGAGTTTTTGGTTTTGATAGGTGCTTTTAAAGCAAATTATTTAGTTGCTTTTTTTGCTGCTACAGGAGTCGTATTATCAGCATGCTATAGTTTGTGGCTTTATAGAAGAGTAATATTTGGTGCCGTCGCAAATGATAATGTAAAATTATTGAAAGAAATAAACAAAACTGAATTAGCGACACTTTTGCCTTTAGTTTTTTTAACTATTTTACTTGGCGTTTTTCCAAATATTATTTTAGATACAATCTCAGTCAGTGTGGAGAATGTTATTTCTGTCTATAATGAAAAATTACTAATCTTAAAACAGGCCTCTATTAAATAAATGGAAAACTTAAATTTAATTTATCCTGAAATTTTTTTATCTCTACTTACTATAGGTTTATTAATGCTGGGTGTTTTTAAGAAAAATAGTTTTAATCTAATAATAAGATTTTCAAGCATAGGCCTATTATTACTTATACCTGTTGTTTATATTAACAATGACATAAGTAACGAATTATTTTCACAAAATTATCTAGTAGATTCTTTTTCTATATTTATGAAAATTCTTATTTTGGGTAGTAGCGCGATAGCTTTGTTTTTTACAAATGAATATATAAAAAATAGTTCTATTAACCAATTTGAGTATCCTATTTTAGTTTTAACATCTATTTTAGGAATGTTTGTAATGGTGAGTTCTAATAATCTTATGGGATTATATTTGGGAATTGAATTGCAATCTTTATCTTTGTACGTTCTTGCTTCTCTGAATAGAGACTCTATCAAATCTACGGAAGCAGGTGTGAAATACTTTGTGCTTGGAGCGCTTTCTTCTGGGCTGTTATTGTATGGCTGTTCTTTAATTTATGGTTTTACAGGATCAACCAACTACTACATTATTGCTAAATCTTTTGATGCAAATAATTTAGCTCTTCTGTTTGGACTTGTTTTTATTTTAGTAGGTCTGGCATTTAAAATTTCAGCAGTACCTTTCCATATGTGGACACCAGATGTATATGAGGGTTCCCCAACTTCTGTAACTGCTTTTTTTGCATTAGCGCCAAAAGTTGCCGGTATGGCTGCAATAATAAGAATTTTATATGTTCCTTTTGGAAATATTATAATTGAATGGCAAACAATTTTAATTTTTATTTCAGTTGCATCTATGATTTTAGGTGCTGTCGCTGCAATTGGACAAAGCAATATTAAAAGACTTATGGCTTATAGCGGCATTAGCCACATGGGATATGCGCTAGCCGGTTTAGTGACTGGAACAAAAGATGGTGTGGCTTCAACAATTTTATATGTTTTGATTTATGTTGTGATGAGTATTGGCTCATTTGTTTGTATTTTAGTAATGAAGAGAAAAAATATTTATTTAGAAAATATTCGAGATTTATCTGGTCTATCTAAAAATCATCCACTGGTTGCCTTGTCCTTTGTGGTAATTTTATTTTCACTAGCAGGAATTCCTCCTCTAGCAGGCTTTTTTGCTAAATTTTATATTTTTATGGCCGTAGTTAAAGTTGAATTTTATACTTTAGCAGTGATTGGATTGGTTACCTCTGTTATTTCAGCATTTTATTACTTGAGAATTATTAAAATTATATATTTTGATCCAAGCCAAGAAAAATTTGATCCAATAAGTAGCAATGGAATTAAATTTTCATTAGCATTTTCAACTTTAATAATATTATTTTATTTTTTAAATCCTTCAATTTTTACTTTTTTTACGAATATTGCTACAGCTGCAATAAAATAAAGTTTTATGCATCCAGCTATTTTTTATTTTAATGAAGTAGATAGCACTAATAATGAAGCAAAAAAATTAATTGAAGAAGCAAAATATTAAATATGGATTGGTAGTTAGTAAATTATCAATCTAAAGGCAGGGGTAGATTTGGAAATAAATGGATTTCTCAAAGAGGAAATTTTTTTAGTTCATTTTTTTTTCCTGTAAATAATTATTCTCAAGTTTCACAGATTCAGTTTGAAGCTTTAAAATTAGTCATTAATGTTTTCTCAAAATATATTAATGAAAAATAAATTAGTTATAAAATATCCAAATGATATTCTTATAAAACAAAAAAAAATATCAGGTATTCTCGTAGAGAGTTTTAAATTTAAAAAAAAAATTTATGTTATCCTTGGCATTGGAATTAATCTTAATTAAAAACCCTAGTCTCAAAACTTACAAAACCACTAGTATTTATAAAGAAATAGGAAAAAAAATTGATTTTTTTGATTTTTCTGAAATTATTTATAAAGAAATGAAAGTTATATTTAAATGTTTTTAATTGGTGACCTTGGGAATACTCATTCTAAATTTACATTATGTAATTTAAATTCTAAAAAAATTAAAAACTACAAGTCTTTTAACACTAAGCAATATTTTAACAAATCAAAAATTTAATTAAATTTTATATTAAGAACATAAATATTAAGTATGTAGTTGTAACTTCAGTTGTTCCTAATGTGTCAAATAAACTTAAAGTTTTTTTGCAAAGAAAAAAAATATCCGGTTGTTATGAAATACTAGATAAAGTTTTTAAAAAACCTATTAAGTTAAAAGTTACAAAACCAAACCAGGTAGGTTCAGATAGAATTGCTAATTCAATAGCTGCATACGCTCTTTACAAAACTAATTGTATTATTGTTGATTTTGGAACTGCCACTACTTTTGATATTTTGTCTAAAAAAGGTTTTTATCTCGGTGGCCTGATTACGCCAGGAATAAAATTAACTTTAAAAACATTAAATCAATTTACTGAAAAATTACCTTTAATTAGTTTAAAGAAAACAAATCAAGTTATAGGCAAAGATACTATCTCAGCTATCAATTCTGGAATTTATTGGGGTTATATTGGTATGATTAATCAAATAATTAATAAAATCATATCAACCACTAAAAAAAAATATAAAGTGATTCTCACAGGTGGATTATCTACTATTTTTTCAAATTCTTTAGTTCATAAAGCATCTATTAATAAAAATATAACTCTTACAGGGTGTGTTGGAATTAATTAATTTTAATAAACATTTATTTAAATAATGAAAAATAATAACGAATTAATCTTTTGCCCATTAGGTGGTTCTGGTGAAATTGGTATGAATATGAACCTATATGGTTATGGTGAAAAAAATAATCATCAGTGGATAATTATCGATATTGGAGTTGGATTTGTTGATGACTCTGTTCCATGGAGTAGATTTGATGGTTCCCGATCCTGATTTTATTCTACAAAGAAAAGATGATTTGCTTGGAATATTGCTTACTCATGCCCATGAAGATCACATTGGAGCAATTGCACTTTTGTGGCCATCCTTAGAATGCCCAATATACGCAACTCCTTTTACTGCCACTTTAATAAAAGAAAAATTTAGAGAAAAAAAAATTAATATTGGAAGTCATTTAAAAATTATTGAATTAAATGGAAATGTTAAAATTGGTCCTTTTGATATCAACTATGTAACCTTAACACATTCAATTTTAGAACCAAACGCTCTACAGATAAAAACTCCTCATGGTACCTTATTGCATACAGGTGATTGGAAATGTGACACAGATCCATTAATTGGAAAACAGATGGATGAGATTAAGCTTAAAGAGATTGGCAAGCAAGGCGTGTTAGCAATGATTTGTGATTCTACAAATATTTTTACTGAAGGTAGGTCAGGTTCAGAAAAAGATGTTCGTGAAAGTATGCTTACTGTTTTTGAAAATATAAAAAAAAAAATTATTGTTACAACTTTTGCATCTAATGTAGCAAGAATGGAAACTGTTTTTAAATGTGCAGAAAAAGTTGGAAGACATCTTTCGTTAGTTGGAAGGTCAATGCATAGAATTTATAATACTGCAAGAGAGTGTGGTTATTTGCAAAATATTAAGCCACCGCTTGATCCAAGAGATGCAAAAAAAATACCAAGAGATAAAATTGTTTATTTATGCACGGGAAGTCAAGGAGAGCCTTTGGGAGCAATGAACAGGATAGTAAATCAAGAACATCCAGATGTTTATCTTAGATGAAGGAGATACGGTTATTTTTTCTTCTCGTATTATTCCAGGAAATGAAAAAAAACTTTTTAAAATTCATAACCAGTTAGTAAAAAATAATATCAATGTTATATCAGAAGAGAATGCATTTATTCATGTCTCAGGACATCCTGGAAGAGATGAAATGAGGGATATGTATGATTGGATTAAACCCAAAATTTCAATACCAGTGCACGGAGAGCATCAGACACATGAAAGAGCATTATGACTTTGCAACGTCTTTAGGTGTTCCCCAGCCAATGTTAATTGAAAACGGTGATATGATTAGAATTGCTCCCGGTGAACCAAAAGTTATTGATAAAGTTCATAACGGTAAATTATATGTTGATGGTAATAGAGTTATTGATGACCAGTCTAGATTTTTAAAAGACAGAAAAAATATTGCTCATAATGGTTTGATGGATGTAACTTTAATCATATCTAAAAAAGGTAATTTAGATAGAAATCCAATTATTAATATTAGAGGGTCTGCCATTTAATGACGAAGAATTAGATGAGTGTTTTTATGAGATGGAGGACGAAATTTTAAAAACTAGCAAAGCTTACTCCTTAAATAATAAAAAACATGAAAAAAATCTGATTGATGCTCTCAAGTCTAATTTGAAAAAAATAATTTATAGCAAGACCAGAAAAAGACCTTACACAAACATCACATTAATAAGAGTATAATAAGCATGTCTTTAATGGGAAGTTTGGTAATTTTTGTAATTTTATGGATGGTTATTTTTTTTATGATTCTTCCATTAAAAATCAAAAGTCAATTAGAGCAGCAATCTATTACACCAGGAACGGATCCGGGGGCTCCTTCTAATCCTCAAATGTATAGAAAATTTATTATTACTACTGCTCATCTCTGTATTTATATTTGCGATTATTTATCTTTTGTCATATTTTGAAATTATAAATTTAAGAGAATTCTTTTCAAAATTATGAAATTATCAGAATTATTCCTGCCAATAGTAAAAGATATTCCTACTGATGCAAAAATAAAGTCACATCAATTGATGATCCGATCTGGGATGATTAGGCAGTCAGCAGCAGGAATTTATTCTTGGCTACCATTGGGTTTTAGAGTGTTAAAAAAAATAGAACAAATTGTTAGAGAAGAGCAGGACTTTGCTGGTGCACAAGAGATGCTTGATGCCAACAATTCAATCTGCAGATTTATGGAAAGAAAGTGGTAGATATGATGGCTATGGTCTTGAAATGCTTACGTATTAAAGACAGGCAAGATAGAGAGTTATTATATGGACCAACTAATGAAGAACTTATTACTCAAATTTTTAGAGATAATATAAAATCTTACAAATCACTTCCATTAATTCTTTATCATATACAATGGAAATTTAGAGATGAAATTAGACCAAGATTTGGAATTATGAGATGTAGAGAATTTTTGATGAAAGATAGTTACTCATTTGATTTGACCAAGGAAGATTCCAATCACTCTTACAATAAAATGTTTTATGCTTATTTACGAACGTTTGAAAGACTTGAGTTAAAAGCACTTCCCATGGTAGCTGATACTGGACCTATTGGAGGAGATCTTTCTCATGAATTTATAATTTTGGCTGAAACAGGTGAAAGTCAAATTTATACCAATAAAAAATTATTAGATTTAAAAATTAGTGATTTTACAAATGAGAAAGAGAGCTTGAAAGTCAATGGTGGATACCTATGCAAGTTTTTATTCTGCAACCGACGAAAAATTTGATCAATCAGAATTTGACAAACAAGTTAAAAAAGAAGACCAATTAATTACAAGAGGTATAGAAGTTGGTCATATTTTTCATTTTGGAGACAAATATTCTAAACCTATGAATGCAATGGTTAATTCTAGCAGTGGAGCTAATACCACAGTTCAAATGGGTTCTTACGGTATAGGTGTATCTAGATTGGTAGGTGCAATCATTGAAGCAAATTATAACAATAATGTAATGAAATGGCCAAAGTCAGTAACTCCTTTTCAAGTAGCAATTATTAATTTAGGTAAAAAAAATGATGAAGTCATGCAAAGCAGAAAGCTGAAAAATTATATAATTTATTAAATGAAAAAAAAATTGAGGTATTACTCGATGATACAGACGAAAGTCCAGCAAGCAAGTTCAAGAATTTTGATTTGATAGGAATTCCTTATCAGGTAATTATTGGCTCTAAACAATCTGACAATGAATATGAATTTAAAGAAATTACAGGAGACAAGATTAATCTTTCATTAGATGATTTGGTAAAAACAATAGAAAAAATATATATAAATTGATTAGTCCAGCAGAGTTTTTAATTATCAAAAGATACCTTAAGCCTAAAAGAAAAGAGGGTAGTTTTAAAAGTAATTTCTATTTTTTCATTTTTAGGTATTGGACTGGGTGTTGCTACTTTAATTATTGTAATGTCAGTAATGAATGGTTTTCGATCAGAATTAATTAATAAGCTGTTATTGTTTCAACCTCATATTTCTGTTTATCAATTTTCAGATTTTGACCTTACCAAAGATAAAATTACTGAACTTTTAAAAATACAAAATATTAAAAGTAAAAAAGTAAATTTAACATATTCCATTCAAAGCTTGGTTATTACAAATAATGCTAATAAAGGAGTTGTTTTAAGAGGATTAAATAAAAAAGATTTTTTAAATGATCGAATTGATTAATAAAAAAATTATAGATGGTAATATTAGCAAATTTGGAAACAATTATATTTCAATTGGATCTAATTTAGCTGAGCAATTGGGTGTTTGGGTTGATAAGGAAATTACAATTCTTATCTAGCAAGAAAGAAAGTACACCTCTTGGAAATCTTACCAGAACAATATACTTTTAAAATAGGATCTGTTTATAAAAGTGGAATTTATGAGTTTGATAATAATTATATAATTTTTGATGTTTCTACCTCACAAGATTTTCTCTCAGGATATGCTAAAGATAAAAATATTGAAATAAGATTAGAAAATCCTGATCTGGCTGAGAAAGTAAAAAATATTTTATCTAATCAAGCTTTCCAAGTTTTCTCCTGGATTGATAATAATAAATCTTTCTATGATGCCTTGTTAGTTGAAAGAAATGTTATGTTTATAATTTTAACTTTAATCATTATAGTGGCATCCTTTAATATTATTTCCGGTTTAACTATTTTGGTTAAAAATAAAACTAAAGAAGTGGCAATTTTAAAAACTCTTGGTTTTTCAAGCTATTCAATTAATAAAATTTTTTTTATTACTGGTTCCACAATAGGAGTCTGCCGGAACTGATATTTGGTGTTTTGCTTGGAGTTCTTTTTTCTTATTATATAGAAAATATAAGATTATTTTTAAGTTCTGCTTTTAATATTGAAATTTTTCCAGCTGAAATTTATTTTTTAAGCCAAATGCCATCCGAGATACATTGGCCTACAATAATTTGTAATATCCATTAGTTTCTCTACTTATCACTTTTTTAGCTTCTATTTTTCCTTCAATTAAAGCCTCAAAAGTTAATCCAATAGAATCTTTAAAATATGAATAAATCTTTTTTATCTCATCCAAAAACTAAGTAAGAGTTTTAAAGATGGAAATGAAAAAATTTCAGTTTTAAAAAATATAAATTTAAGTTTTGAGGATAATAAAATTGTTAGTCTTACAGGACCATCAGGATCAGGAAAAAGTACACTGCTTCATTTGCTTGGCATTATTAGATAATCCGGATTCTGGTAAAATTATTTTTAACAATAAAGATTTAGTAAAATCTGAACGATGAAGAAAAAACAGACTTTAAGAAAAAATGATATAGCTATAGTTTATCAAAATAATAATTTAATTTCTGATTTAAGTGCTATTGAAAATATTGCTTTAGCTTATTTAAATAAAAGTAAAGACAAAAATAAATCTTATTTATTAGCAGAAAAGCTATTAAAAGAATTTGGCTTAGCCAATAGAATGAATCATTATCCTTATCAAATGTCAGGAGGAGAGCAGCAACGTGTAGCTATTGCACGAGCAATAATTAATGATCCAAAATTATTATTTGCCGACGAGCCAACTGGAAATTTAGATCATAAAAATACACAATATGATTTTAAATTATTTGTTTAAATTAAAAAAAAATAACAGACTTATAATTATTGCAACTCACAATAGAGATTTAGCTCAAAAAACAGATTTAAGATTAACTTTATCTAGACGGTAATGTTATCAATAAATCTTAATGAATCCAAAAAATAACTTCAATCATATAAAAATTCACACTCAATATTCAATTTGTGAAGGTGCATTAAAAATTAGTGAATTAAGTGAATTTTGTAAGGAAAAAAAAATTGCAGCAGTAGGTATATCAGATTCATTTAAATTTGTGTGGTGCCTTAGAGTTTTCCCAAGAAATAGCTAAAATCTGGAACGCAGCCTATTATAGGAACTCAAATTAATTTTTCTTTTTCTCATAATAATTTAGAAAAAATTGGAAAAATTTCTTTAATTGCAAAAAATTCTGTTGGTTATAAGAATCTTTTAAAACTTTCTTCCAACTCTTACTTATCTATTGAAAAAAATGAGGATCCGCATTGCAGCATTGAAAAGTTATTTCAATATTCTGATGGTTTAATCATTTTAATTGGTGGATCAAGATCATTAATTTCCTCTTTAATTTTAAGTGGAAATTCTTTAGAGGTTAATTTTTTACTTAAAAAAATAGCAGATGTTTTCAAAATTAATGCCTACGTTGAAATACAAAGACATAATGAAGAGCATGAGAAAAATTTAGAGTTAAAATTATTAGAATTAAGTCAAAAATTTACAATACCCTTAATTGCTACTCATGAAGTGTTTTATCTTAACTCAAGATATGCATGAAGCACATGATGCTTATGTTTGCGTTGGTCAAAAAACCTACGTAAATGATCCAAAACGTCTTAAATATTCTGATCAGCACTATTTAAAATCTCATGAGGAAATGGCAGTCTCTTATTTGCTGATTTACCAGAAGCCTTGGAAAATAATTATAATCTTAAATTAAGATGTAATTTTAGACCCTTAAGCAGCAAACCCATGCTACCAAATTTTAGCACTGAATTATCAAATGTAAACGATGAGTTAAAATCTGAGGCTGAAAAAGGACTGAAGGTAAAACTAAAAGATTTTGTTTTAAAAAATATTAGCTGACGAATGATCAAGATAAAAAAAATTACAAAAGAATATGAGGATAGACTTAATTATGAAGTTTTAATGATATCCAAAATGAAATTTTCTGGATATTTTTTAATAGTTTCTGATTACATTAAATGGGCTAAAAACAATAATATTCCAGTAGGTCCGGGTAGAGGGTCTGGAGCAGGGTCCCTAGTTGCGTGGTGTTTGTCCATTACAGATTTAGATCCTATTAAATTTGGTTTAATTTTTGAAAGATTTTTAAATCCAGATAGAATTTCAATGCCAGATTTTGATATAGATTTTTGTCAAGAAGACAGAGACCAAGTTATAAATTATGTGAAAGATAAATATGTAAATAAAGTTGCCCAAATTATTACTTTCGGAAAACTTCAAGCTCGTATGGCATTACGTGATATTGGAAGAGTAATAGGTCTTCCGTACGGTAGAGTTGATCAACTTTCAAAAATGATACCTTTTGATCCTTCAAGACCCTTGTCTTTAGCTGAGTCTGTTGCAATGGAACCGAGAATTCAAGAGGCACAAAAAGAAGATCCGGTAATAGACAAATTGGTTAAGCTTGCTCTTAAATTAGAGGGTTTGTATAGAAATATTGCAACTCACGCAGCAGGAATAGTTATTGGTGATAAAGATTTAACTGAGATTGTTCCTTTATATAAAGATCATGATTCTAACATTCCAATTCCCGTAACACAATTTGATATGAAATGGTCTGAGGAAGCAGGATTAGTTAAATTTGATTTTCTGGGTCTTAAAACTCTTACGGTCATTAAAAAAACAATAGAGTTAATTAAAAAAAACAATGAAAATTTAGAAATAGAAAAAATTCCATTAGATGACGTAAAAACTTTTGAGCTTTTAACTACCGGTGAAACTATGGGAATATTCCAATTAGAAAGTACTGGTATGAGAGAGGTTTTAAAACAAATGAAACCAAATAAATTTGAAGATATTATTGCCTTGGTTGCTTTATATAGACCTGGTCCCATGCAAAATATTCCAACTTACAATAACCGAAAACATGGAATTGAAACTCCAGAGTATCTTCATCCTAAAATAGAACACATTTTAAAAGAAACTTATGGAGTTATAATTTACCAAGAACAAGTGATGCAGATTGCTCAAGTTTTGTCAGGTTTTTCAGCGGGAAAAGCTGATATTTTAAGAAAAGCCATGGGTAAGAAAAAATCTGCAGAAATGGAAAAGCAGAAGAAAGATTTTATTGAGGGTGCAGTAAATAATGGCATAGCCAAAGATCAAGCTATTTATATATTTCAACTTGTTGAAAAATTTGCTCAGTATGGATTTAATAAAAGTCATGCTGCAGCATATGCTCTAATTGCTTATCAAACTGCATATTTAAAAACTCATTATCCTTTGAGTTTTTTTGCTGCTTCTATGAGTATGGAGATGTCTAATACTGATAAACTAAATCAATATTACGAGGAGTTAAAAAGGCTTTCTATTAATATTTACCCACCTTGTATAAACAATTCATTTGCTGATTTTTTACCAAAAGAAAATACAATTTATTATGCTTTGTCAGCTATCAAGGCAGTTGGTTACGAAGCCATATCAAATGTGATTAATGAAAGAGAAACTAATGGTAAATTTTTATCATTAGAAGATTTTATAAGAAGGGTTAACAGTAAAGATATAAATAAATTACAACTTAGAAGGTCTTGTAAAAGCAGGAGCTTTTGATTGTTTAGATAAAAATCGGGCAAAATTATTTGAAAATGTTCCTGAAATTATTAAACAAGCAAAAAATTTTGATGAAATTGATGAATTAAATCAAATTAATTTATTTGATACTTCAACAAATCAAGAATTTAAAATAAGTTTTTCTTCATTAAATGATTGGGATCAATCTGAAAAAATTAAGAGAGAGTTTGAGTCAATAGGATTTTTTGTAAGTGATCATCCTCTTAAAAATTTTAGGCAAACACTAGAAAGTTATAATGTTAAAAATTACCAAAGCTTTATAGAAGATGTTGATTTGAAAGAATGCATGTTGTCGGGTACTGTTATGGCTATTCAAGAAAAAAAAACTGCTAAAGGCATGCCATTTGCAATAGTTAAGTTTAGTGATTTAAGTAGAATGTTTGAATTTTTTATTTTTTCAGAATTATTAGTAACAAATAGAGATAAATTGAAACCAGGAAAATCTTTTTTAATTAATGTTAAGCGTGAAACTTTAAAAACAGGCATAGAGCGAACAAATGTTTCTAGAATTTTTCCTATTGAGGAAATCTCAGAAAAAAAAATTAATGATGTATCAATAAATGTTGATAATATTGCTAAATTATCTGAATTAAAATTAAATCTTATAAAGGAGGGCAATACCTCAGTAATTTTAGATTATGTGTCAAAAAATAATAAGTATATTTTTAAACTAAAGAATAAGAGAAAAATTGATAATGAATCGCTAAAAAACCTTGAAAAATATGACTTTTTAGCAAAAATAATTAATTAATAGTCTTGATTTAATTTTTCATTCTTTTATAAGAGCGTAAATTTCGCACGAAGAAAATGGCGCAAGCCCCCGGTCCTGCAAAGGTAGTTTCTTCGGTGGATTAACCGGAAAAAAATATGAATATACCAAGTGTTACAATAAAAGACCTATTAGAAGCTGGCGTTCATCTAGGCCACAAAACTTTCAGATGGAATCCAAAAATGAAACCATTTATTTTTGGTGAAAAAAATTCAGTACATATAATTGATTTATCTCAAACGTTAGAATTGCTGAATAAAGCATTGCTAGAAATGCACAAATGCACTTCTAGTAGAGGAAAGATTTTATTTGTTTCTACAAAAAAACAAGCTTCAGAATTAATTGCTGACGTTGCAAAAGAAACTAATAATTATTTTGTTAACCATAGATGGCTTGGTGGAATGTTAACTAATTGGAACACCATTAATAATTCTATTAAAAGATTAAAGAAATTAACTGAAGATTTACAAAAAGAAGATACTGGTTTTACAAAAAAAGAACTAATTAAAATGAGCATGGAAAAAAATAAATTAGAAAGATCTCTAGGTGGAATAAGTAACATGAAAAAAATTCCTGATATGATTTTTATTATTGATACTAACATTGAGTCTCTAGCAGTATTGGAAGCTAAAAAATTAGGGATTCCGATAGTGGCCGTTGTAGATAGCAATTCAAATCCTGAATTTATTGACTATCCAATTCCAGGTAATGATGATGCAAGAAGATCAATTAACTTATATTGTGAACTTGCTAAGAAAACAATTTTAGATGCCCAATCTAATATTGCATTAGATAAGGATCAGAAAGATGAACAAGAGCAAGAAAAAAAAGTTGAAAATAAAATTGAAAATGAAGCTATCTCTGAATGCAAATAAAGAAGAGAATCCTACATTAAATTAAAATATTTTAAAATGAGTATTTTAGAAAAAGTTAAAGAATTAAGAGATATAACTGGCGCTGGAATTCAAGATTGCAAAACGGCTCTTTCAGAAAATAATGAGGATATTGATTTAGCTATAGAGTTTTTAAGAAAAAAAGGTATTGCAAAAGCTGCTAAAAAATCGACACGTGGAGCCACAGAGGGATTAATTTCAATTGCCATCGCTAATAACAAATCATCAATTGTGGAAATTAATTCAGAAACTGATTTTGTGTCAAAGAATAACGAATTTATTCAATTTTGTGAAAAAGTAGCAAATTTAGCTACTGAAGTTTCAACTTTAAATGAACTATTAGAAAAAAAATTTGATGAAGAAAACAAAGTTTCAGATTTTTTAACTAATTTAATTGCTAAAATTGGAGAAAACTTAAAAATTAGAAGGCTTGAAGTTATTTCTGACAACGATCAATATGCATCTTATATACACAACAAGCAAACAGAGCATTCTGGAAACCTTGGAGTTTTATTAAGTTTTAAATCTAATAACTTTGAAAAATGTAAAAATTTTGCCAACCAAATTTGTATGCATATTGCAGCAAGCTCTCCAGTTGCGCTTGATGAAGATGGTATAGATAAAAACTTTATAGAAAAAGAAAAAGAAATAATTAAAGATCAATTATTAAATGAGGGAAAAAAAACTGAAATGATTGATAAAATTATTTTAGGAAAAATTAATAAGGTGATACAAGAAAATACGCTTTTAAATCAAAAATGGGTTATGAACCCAGATTTAAGTGTCAAAAAAGCTATAGAGCAATTTAATCAAGATAGTAGTGAAAATTTTACTATAAAAAAATTCATACGATTTAAAGTTGGCGAGGGTTTGGAGGCTAAAAAAGATGATTTTGCCAACGAAGTTGCCAGTTTGACAAAATAGTTTTAATATCAATTTACAATGAGCACTGACATCAAATTAAAAGAGTTTGAGTCTAAAATGACATCAACAATTGGAAGTTTAACTTCTGATCTTTCTTCAATACGAACTGGAAGGGCACATATTTCGATGTTAGATTTAATAAAAGTCGAAGTATATGGTCAAAAAATGCCCATAAATCAACTAGGAACAATTTCTGTTCCAGAATCTCAAATGATAACTGTTCAAGTTTGGGATGCAAGTAATACAAAATTTGTAGAAAAAGCAATTCGTGAATCTGAGTTAAATATTAACCCAACTATTGATGGCCAGCTTATTAGAGTGCCTGTGCCTAAATTGTCAGAGGAAAGAAGAAAAGAATTAATTAAAATTGTTAAAGCTCAGTCTGAAAAAATTAAAATATCTATTAGAAATATTAGACGCGATGGAATGGATTTTTTAAAAAAACTATTAAAAGAAAAAAATATAAGTGAGGATGATAATAAAAAACTTTCAGATCAATTACAAAAAATAACAGACAAATTTATCGCAGAAGTTGATAATAAAATATCAGATAAAGAAAAAGAAATATTAAAAGTATGAACACTTTATCTCACGTTGCCATTATAATGGATGGCAATGGAAGGTGGGCAAGTAAAAAAAATAAACCAAGAAAATATGGTCATTTAAAAGGTACTGAAAATATTAAAAATTTAATACCTTATTTTATTAAAAAAAAAATTCCTTTTTTAACGTTATTTGCATTTGCTTTAGATAATTGGAATAGGCCAAAGTCAGAAATTTCATATCTTTTTTTCTTATTTGAGAATTTTTTAAAAAAAAATTTATCTTATTTAATTGAAAAAAATGTAAAAATTAAATTTATAGGAGAAAGAAAAAAATTACCTAGCAAAATTCTAACTTTATTTAAAAAGATAGAGAAAATTACAAAAGAAAAAAAAGATTTAACTATTATTGTTGCATTAAATTACAGTTCTAAGCACGAAATAGTAAATGCTTTTAATAAAATTTTAAATCAAAAATATAAAAAAATAACTGAAAAAATTATAAGTAATAATTTGTATACACTTAATACACCGGATCCAGATATTTTAATAAGAACTGGATCGCATTCTCGATTGAGCAATTTTCTTTTATGGCAAATGTCTTATACTGAGATTTTTTTTATAAAAAAACTATGGCCAGATTTTAAGATAAAAGATTTATCTAAAATTATTTCAAAATTTAAAAATATTAAAAGAAATTTTGGAAGTGTATGAAAAATTTTTACTTAAGATTGGGCAGTTCTTTAGTAATGGGTCCTGTATTTCTTGTAGGCTTGTATGAAGTTGGCTTTTTTTTTTATAGTTTGTTATTTTTGATTATTATTGACTAGTTTTTACGAAGTATTTAAAAATGTAAAACAATTTTTTTTAAGTTTTGCTTTATATTTTTTAATTTTATTTTTTATTTTTTCACTTTTTAATATTAGAGGATCTAATAATAACGATTATATCATTCTAGTATGGTTAATATCAATTGTTTGGACTTCTGATATTGGTGGTTATGTTTTTGGCAAGATGTTTAAAGGACCAAAATTAACTAACTACAGTCCAAATAAAACTATATCTGGCTTATTAGGTTCAATTGTATTTTCACAGTTTTCTTTTTTAATTCTTTATTTATTTTTAGACTACAATTATTTAACTTTAAAATTATTTATATTGCAATTTTTTTTATGTATTATTGCTGTTTGTGGGGATATATTTTTTTCTTATATAAAGAGAATAAATCAAATAAAAGATTATTCTAATCTAATCCCAGGTCATGGAGGTATTTTGGACCGAATTGATGGATTGATCTTTGTGGTTATTATTTATTATTTTATTAGATATTTTAATGTTACATAAAAAAATTTCAGTTGCCATATTGGGTTCGACAGGAAGTATTGGAAGAACTTCATTAAAAGTAATCAATCAGAACTCAAAATATTTTAAAGTAGACTTGCTTGCATGTAAAAATAATAAAGCAAATATTGATAAACAGATAAAAAAATTTTTACCAAAGTTTGTAATAATAACTAATGATAAAAATTATAATTTTTTTAAAAAAAAAAAATTTAAAAAAAAAATTAAATTTTTTAATAATTTAAAAGACTTTGAAAAAAATATAAATACTAAATTTGATAAAGTAGTTTTGGGTATTTCAAGTATTGAAGGATTGGATTATGCTTTTTCATTTATAAAATATTCAAAGGAATTATTATTGGCTAATAAAGAAACGATAGTTTGTGGTGGTAAATTATTTTTAAAAAAAGCTTCAAATTATAATTGTAAAATTATTCCAATAGATTCAGAGCATTTTTGTTTAATGAATATTTTAAAAAATATTGATCATAAATTAATTGATAATGTATATCTTACTGCTTCCGGCGGTCCTTTTTTAAATACAAAGAATTCTAAATTAGCAAAAGTTAAACCGTCATTAGCTTTAAAGCATCCGATGTGGAAAATGGGAAAAAAAATATCAATCGATTCAGCCACCATGGCAAATAAAGGCTTGGAAGTTATTGAGGCATGTATTCTTTTTAATTTAAATCCAAATAAAATTAAAATTAAAATTCATGAACAATCCAAGGTGCATGCTGCTGTTGTGTTAAAAAATGGAATTGTTTTTTTAGTTGCTCATAACACATCAATGTCTATACCTATAGAAAATTCATTGTTACAGTCTCATCAAATTACAAAAAAAAATAATTTTTTTTTACAAAAAAATAATTTTATTTTTTCTTTTGATGAAAAAAAATTATTAAAATTTAAAATGGTATCATTAGCATATAAAGCTTTAAATTATGGTCAAAGAGCTTGTATTTTTTACAATGTTATAAATGATAATTTAGTATCATGCATATTTAGATAAAAAAATTTTCTTTTTATCAAATATATGATAAATTAAACTTTGTATTGAATAATAAAAAATTAACATCCATATTTTAGAAAAAAAATTAAAAACATAAATGATATTTATCAAACCATTTCTTATGCAAAAAATTTCTTTAATAAAATTTAAGTTATTTTTTTTATTTTTTGTTTTTATATTTTTTTCACAGCAATTATTTGCAAATGAAAATATTGTCATTAAGGGCAATAAGAATATTTCTTCAAAAACAATTTATTCTTTAGCTCCAAATAACATTCTCAGTCTAGATACAAAACTTTTAAATGACTTTCAGAAAAAAATATTTGAGACAGGTTTTTTTGAAAAAGTTGACTTAAAAATTCAAAATCAAAAAATAATTATTAATGTTATTGAAAATCCTTTGATTAATTTTTTTTTTATAGAAGGTGTTAAAAATAATGAAGTTAAAAATAAATTATTTGATTTGTCTAAAATTAAAGAAAATACAATTTTTCAAACGTTTTGGATTAAAGATGATATTAAAAAATATTTCTGAATTTTTAAAAAGTCTTGGTTATTTAAATAATAAATTAACATATCAAATTAAAAAAATTAGAAAATAATAAAGTTAATATTTTTTATAATAGTTGAACTTAATGAAAAATATAAAATTAATAGAATTTTTTTTATAGGTAATAAATTTTTTAAATCCTCTACATTAAGATGATGTTGTATATTCAAGTGAGCATGGTTGGTGGAAATTTTTTTCAAATTCAACAACACCAAGTGAATCTTTAATTAATTTTGATATTTCAAGACTTAAAAAATTTTATTTAGATAATGGTTTTTACGATGTTCAGATTAATTCTAGCTCAATTAAAATTATTAGATAATTCTAGATGCAGATATTATTTATTCAATTGATGCTGGTCAAAGATATACTGTTGAGAAATATAATATTTATTGATAATTCTAAATCTTTAAAAAATGAAAATATACTGTATTTAATAAAAACAATTTAACAAATTAGTTAAAGAAAATTATAATTTATCTAGTATCAGACAATTAGTTGATTTTTCAATAAATTATTTGTCAAAATTTAATTATGATTTAATTATTCAATTTAAAACTACCAAAATTGATACTAAAAAAATAGAATTAAGTTTTTTTATATCTGAACAACCTAATAAAAAAATTATTGATAAAATCACAATCATTGGAAACAATATTACTGATGATTTTGTTATAAGAAATAATCTTATATTTTCCGAAGGAGACTTTTTTAATTCTTCAAAATTAAATACTTCTGTTGATAAATTAAAAGGCAAAGGTTATTTTAAAAATGTTGAAACAAATATCCATTCCAATTGATGATAATAAGCTAGAATTGCAAATTAAAGTTGAGGAGCAACCTACAGGTGAGATATCTGCGGGAGCTGGCGCAGGAACAAATGGAGCAACTTTATCTGGTTCATTAAATGAAAAAAATTTTCTCGGCAGAGGTTTGAATGTTAATTCCACAGTAAATGTTGGAACTCAAAAAATATTTGGTAGAGTCTCTTATCTAAATCCTGATTATAATAATACAGGAAATACATTTAAGTCATCAGTTTTTGCTGAAAATAATAATTATGACAATACAAGTTATGAAAATAAAATTATTGGTAGTTCTGTTTCATTAGATTATGAAATATTTGATAAATTTTTTTTAAATCCTGGAGTTTCTGTTGATTTTGATTCTTTAAAAGCAAATTCAGATGCCTCGAATGCTATTAAAAGAAGAGAGGGTGATTATTATACTTCTAAAATTATTTTATAATTTTTCTAAAAATACTAAAAATAGAGAACTTGCAACCAACAGAGGGTTATACATTTGGAGTTGGTCAAGGATTTATCATTTGTTATCAGATATTCCCTATATTAATAATAGAATATTTGGCTCATATTATCAACGAATATTTAGAAAATGTGATTGGATCTGTTAAATATAAAGTAGAAAGTATCAATGGTTTTAATAAAGATATTAAATTTAGTGATAGATTGTCAGTCAATTCTAATAATTTAAGAGGATTTGCAGATAGAGGTATCGGTCCAAAAATTGATAATGATTTTATAGGTGGTAATTATTCTTTTTATACATCTTTTTCATCTACATTGCCTAATGGATTACCTGAAAAATGGAATGCTATTACAAATATATTTTTTGATACTGCTAATGTCTGGGGTGTTGATGATAATAGTACAAGTGACTCTAATAAATTAAGATCCTCGATTGGATTGGGATTGTCTTGGATATCTCCTCTTGGTCCAATAAGTATAACATATGCTGAAGCCAATTACTAAAGAAAGTCACAGATGATGTTGAGCAGTTTAATTTTAAAATTGGTTCAGCTTTTTAAAAAATTATATGTATCTACCTTCAAAAAAAATTAAATTATCGAAAATAATTAATTTTTTAAAATTTAAAAATAAATTTAAAAAAAGATTGTGTAATAAAAAATGTTTCTAATATCGATAATGCATTAAAAAATGACATTACTTTATGTTTAAGTTCAAAATATTTAGAGTTATTAAAAAAAACCAAAGCATCAGCATGTATTAATTAGTAAAAATTTTTTACATCATGTTCCAAAAGATTGTTTTCCAATAATTTCTGCAAATCCACAAATAGATTTTATAAAAGTTAGTAATTTATTTTATAGCGATTATGTTATTGATAAAATTTCAAAAAATTATTTAACAAAAAGTAAAATTAAAAAAAAATTTAAAAAAATTTTTTTTGGTAAAAATTTTATATGTGAAAAAAATGTTAGAATTGGAAAAAATGTTAATATTGGTCACAATGTAGTCATTAAAGAAAATTGTATTATAGGTGACAATGTAAATATTGGATCCAATGTAATAATATCTAATTCAATAATCAAAAATAATGTGAACATATGCGATGGTACTGTTATTGGAAAAAAAGGTTTTGGTTTTAAATTTTTTAATAATGAACTATTAAGAATACCTCATATTGGAAAAGTCATCATAAATGAAGGTGCTGAAATTGGTAGTAACTGCAATATAGATAGGGGTTCAGTATCAGATACTATAATTGGAAAATATACTTTTTTAGACAATCAAATACAAATTGCTCATAATGTTAAAATTGGAGATTATTGTATGTTGGCACATCTCAAGTTGGAATATCTGGTAGCACCATAATCGGAAATCATGTTTCGATTGGAGGTCAATCTGGTATTGCTGGGCACTTAAAAATTGGTAATAACGTTAAAATTGGTGGTAAAAGCGGTATTGTTAAGAATATAGATGATAATAAAACAGTTATGGGTTATCCAGCAATGGAATTTAGAGATTTTATAAGAAAAAATTTAATGAAATGAAGACAGAATTAAACAAAGAAGAAATTAAAAATTTATTACCACATCGAGAACCAATGCTGTTAATTGATAAATTAACAGAATATTGTTCCCATGATATCTGCGACGGGTCATATTAAAGTTACTAAGGATAAGTTTTATTTTGACGGTCACTTTCCTGGAGCTCCAGTTTTTCCAGGAGTTTTAATTGTAGAGGCCTTTGGCCAGGCTGCAGCTGCATTAGCAGCATATAGTTTAGATCCGAGTGAAGTTGAAAATAAATTAGTTTTTTTAATGACTATTGATAAGGCAAGATTCCGGGTTCCTATTATTCCGGAATGTGAATCTGATTGCTAAATGTGAAAGTTGAAAAGATAAAAGGTAGAAATTTGGAAGTATTCTGGTGTTGCTATGGTTAATGGAAAAAAAATGGCCGATGCTGAATGGATGGCTACTATTGCTGATAGAGATGAAGATAAGTAAAAGTTCGAATATATCTAGTGGTGCAATCATAGGAAAAAATGTTTTTATAGATGATTTTTGTTCTATCGGTCCCAATGTTACGATTGGTGATAATTGCAAGATCATGTCACATGTTCACATATCTGGTGATACTACAATTGGATCAGATAATATTGTTTATCCATTTGCCAGTATTGGAACAGATCCACAGGATTTAAAATTCAAGGGTGAAAAAACTAAATTAATAATTAGGATCAAATAATAAAATTCGAGAATATGTAACTATTAATCCAGGAACAGAACATGGGGGCGGATTAACAACAATCGGAAATAATTGCTTATTGATGATTTCTTCTCATATTGCACATGACTGCCAAATTGGTGATAATGTAATTATTGCTAATAATGTTCCTATTGCAGGTCACTGCATCATTGAAAATGATGTTATTATTGGAGGAAATTCTGCTGTTCAGCAATTTTGTAATATCGGTAAAGGTGCAATGATTGGAGGTATGACAGGTGTAAATAAAAATATTTTACCTTATACATTGGTTACTGGTAACAGATGTGAATATGAAAATTTAAATCTAATCGGATTAAAAAGAAAAGGTTTTGATAACAAAATAATAACAGAATATAAAAAATTTATTGAAAGCAACGATATAATAAGCAAGAAAATAAACAATAATCAAAATGTTCTAATTAATGAAGCAGTAAATTTTTTAAACAAAAATAATAACAAAACAATTTGTTTTCCCAAATTTCAATGATCGGAGTTATTGCTGGCGAAGGAATGTTGCCAAAATTAATTGCAAAAAAATTTAAAGAAAAAAAAATTAATTATATTTTAATTAATTTATCTAAAAAAAAAATAATTAGAAAAAATTATTATAATTTTACAATAACCCAAATATCTTCAATTATAAATATTTTAAAAAAAAATTGTTGTAATGAAGTTATTCTTGCTGGAAAAGTTATTCGACCGAATTTTTCTGATTTTAGAATTGATAAAAAAGTAATTACACTTATTCCAAGAATTTTAGATAGTTTAAAAAAGGGAGATTCATCTTTATTAGATTTAGTAATAAACATTTTAAAAAAAGAAAAAATAAAAGTTGTTTCTTGCACTAAGTATTTGCCGGAGTTATTTGCGAATAATTATTTAAGTGATAAGAAAATTACTATTCAAGATTTAAAAGATATTGAAAAAGGAAAAAAATTATTAAATGTTCTTAATCAAAAATTTGATGTTGGCCAATCTGCCATAATTAGTAATGGATATGTGGTTGCAATAGAGGCAGCCGAGGGAACCGATGAAATGTTGTCAAAATCAACTAAAATCTTAAAAAAAATTAATAGAGTTAAGCAATCTGGAATTTTATTAAAATTTCCAAAAAAAATTCAGGATTTGCGTGTTGATTTACCAACAATTGGTTTTAGGACTGTTCAAAAATGTATTAATCTTGGCTTGAATGGAATTGTTTTAAAAAAAAATGCACACATTTTTTTAGATCAAAAAAAATCAAAAAATTTAATTACAAAAAATAATTTTTTTATAAAAGTTATAAATTGAAAAAAAAAATTTTTATCATTACTGGAGAGGCATCAGGTGATAAGCTTGCAGCTGATATAGTTCCATATTTTAGTAAATCAGAATATAATATTCTAGCAATAGGTTCAGAAAAACTTAAAAATAAAAAAATTAAACTACTTTTTGATTCTTCTACAATTGCCTTTATGGGTATTAAAGATGTTATTCTTAATATTTTCCATTTAAAAAAAAAAATAAATTTCACAATCAAATCTATTATGGATTTTAAACCGCATGTTATTTTTTCTATTGATGCACCTGATTTTGCTTTTCGCGTTGAAAATGAAGTAAAAAAAAAATTTCCAGATATTAAGGTCGTACATTTAGTTGCTCCAACTATTTGGGCATGGAGAGAAAATAGAGCTAAATTTTTTAAAAACTTTATTGATCATTTGTTGCTACTTTTTCCTTTCGAATCTTCTATATTTAATAAATGGAAAATTAAAAATACCTTTGTAGGTCATCCTTTTTTACAAAATGCGGTTAAATATAAAAAATTTTTTTTACCAAAAAATAAAAATATTATCACTCTTTGTCCTGGTAGTAGGATTGCTGAAATTAAAATTTTTATGCCTATTTTTATTAATTTAATTAATAAAATTAATAATATTTTTAAAGATCAGTATATTTTTCATTTTCCAGTTCCTCGAAATAGATTGTCAGTAATTAAGGAATATATTCCTAATAAATTTAAAAATATTTTTTCAGTAGATGAAGACCAGAAAAATTTTTATATAAAAAATTCAATATTATCTATTGCAAAATCAGGCACTATTTCTTTAGATATATGTAAAAACAAAAGTCCTTTAATAACTATTTATAAAACTTCTAATTTTAATTATTTTTTTATTAAACCTTTAGTAAAGGTTAAATTTGGTAATATTATTAATATTGCTGCTAATAAAGAGATAATTCCTGAATTAATACAAAGCAATTGTACAGTAGAGAAAATTTTTTTTATGGCCTCTAAGTTTTTAACAAATAAAAATATACGTATAGAAAATGTTCAAAATTATTCTAAAGTTTTAAATACTTTTAAGAAGAGTAATACAAATAAAATTATTGCAAATACAATTAAAGGTTATTGCTAGTTTCTGTCTTTTAATTCTGTAAACGGTCTTGGTTTTTCTCCCATGTATAATTGTCTGGGTCTTCCAATTCTGTTTTTGGTGTCTAAATACATTTCTTTCCAATGAGCAATCCAACCGGCAGTTCTTGCAACAGCAAAAAGAGCGGTAAACATGGTAGAAGGAAATCCCATTGCGTTAAGAGTGATGCCTGAATAAAAATCAATATTAGGATACAATTTTTTTTCAACAAAATACTCGTCTTGTAGAGCTATCTTTTCTAATTCTATTGCTACTTGTAAAATTTTATCATCTTTTTTTCCTACTTCCTCCAAAACCTCATGACATGTTTTTTGCATTACTTTAGCTCTAGGATCGTAGTTTTTATAAACTCTATGACCAAAACCCATTAACTTGAATGGATCATCTTTATCTTTCGCTCTTTTTATGTATTCAGGTATTTTTTTTACATCGCCTATCTCTAAAAGCATGTTTAGTGCTGCTTCATTAGCCCCTCCATGCAAAGGTCCCCATAAAGAGGTAAAGCCTGTAGATATTGATGCAAACGGATTTACTCCAGATGATGCAGCTAATCTAACTGTTGATGTTGATGCATTTTGCTCATGATCCGCATGTAAAATAAATATTTTATCTAATGCTTTAGCAAATACTTTGTTTACTTTATATTTTTCAGCTGGAACAGCAAAAACCATCTGTAAAAAATTTTCTGTATAATCAAGTGAGTTGTCAGGATAAATAAAAGGCTGTCCGATAGAATATTTATAAGCCATTGCGGCCAATGTAGGAACTTTAGCTATCATTCTTCTAGCTGAGATTTGTCTTTGCTGTAAATCATTCACATCAATAGAATCTGGATAAAATGCTGACAATGCAGCAACAACTGAAGTTAAAATAGCCATGGGATGTGAACCCCTTCTAAACCCATCAAAAAATTTCTTCATTTGCTCATGTACCATCGTGTGAGTTTTGATAGCTTCAGAATATTCAAACCATTCCTCTTTAGTGGGTAATTCGCCGTTCCATAAAAGATAAGCAACTTCTAAAAAAGAGCTTTTGTTAGCAAGTTCATCCATTGGGTAGCCACGATAAAAACATTCACCTTTTTCACCATCAATATAGGTAATAGAAGACTCGCAGCTTGCTGTAGATGTAAATCCAGGATCAAAAGTAAAATTGCCCGTTGAGGAGTACAACTTACTTATATCAACCACATCAGGACCGACTGATCCACCCAAAATTGGAAATTCGTAATCTTTATTATCTATGATTAATTTGGCTTTTTTTGACATGAAATTGCAGATTTATTATCAGTTTTGATAAAAAAAGTCTATTTAAAGATAATGTTTAAGTCTTTTTTTAACTTCATTAATACCCAAAGACTGTATTATGTCATTAATAGATGGAGCAAATTTGCTACCAGTTAAAACCAATCGAATAGGTTGGCCAAAATCTTTAAATTTAATTTTATTTTTATTAATAATATCATTTATTATTTCTTTGCAAGCATCAAAATTTTGATCATCTAGGTTAATAATACTTTGATAAAATTCATCAATTAATTTTACTGCATTCTTATCTAAAGTATTTTCAATATCAATTGTTTGAAAATTAAATACAAAATTACAATTATTAAAAATGTCTTCTAATGTTTTTGCTTTGTTTTTAAAAATTGATAAATTTTTTTTAATTTTATCTAGAAAAATTTCATCAATTTTACTTTTGAACTCACTGGTATAATTTTTAAAATAATCAAATAATTTATCTTCATTTATATTTTTAATATAGGTTTCATTTAAAGATAAAACTCTTTCCATATCAAGTTTAGAAGGTGACTTACCTATGCCATTAAGATTAAATAACTGAATACTTTCTTCTAAAGAGAAAATTTCCTTGTCTTTATATGACCACCCTAACTTGAGAAGATAATTTCTTAAACTTTCTGGCAAAATACCAATTTTTTGATAATCCGCTACTGTTATAGCCCCATCTCTTTTTGAAAGCTTCTTACCTTCTTTTGAATGAATAAGTGGTATATGTGCATATGTTGGAATAGCCCATTTCATAGCTTCAAAAATTTGTATTTGCTTAAATGTATTTATTTTATGGTCATCTCCTCGAATTACATGAGTAATATTCATTAAATGATCATCTACAGAGGCTGACAATTGATAAGTTGGGGTACTGTCAGTTCTTAAGATAACAAAGTCCTCAATTGTAGAGTTGGGAATTTCAATATTACCTTGAACGAGATCATTTAGAACAGAAAAACCAGAATCTTTAGATTTAAATCTAACAATAAATGGTCCCTCACCATTAGTTAAATTTCTACATTTTCGGCTATAAGTATATGGTAAATTTTTATTTCTACATTCTTGCTTTTCAAGCTCCAATTCTTCTTGTGTGCAGTAGCATTTGTAAGCATGTCCATTTTTTAATAGATAATTTGCTACTTCAATATGTTTATTGATGTTTAGACTTTGTTTTAAAGGAGGTTCATCAGGACTAATTTCTAGCCACTCTAATGTTTTAATAATTTGATCTTCAAATTCTTTTTTAGAGCGTTCTTTATCAGTATCTTCAATTCTCAATAACGATTTTCCATTTTTATTTCTTGCATAAAGCCAATTAAATAATGCAGTTCTTGCACCTCCAATATGCAAGGCTCCAGTAGGTGAGGGGGCAAATCTTACAACAGTCTTATCCATGTGCTGTTGTTTACACTAAGTATTTAAAAGTTTCTATAAAGAGATGATAAAACACCCTGAATTTTAATTCGATCAGGGTTAAATATTCTTGTTTCGTATAAAGGGTTAGCACTTTCAAGAGCTATAGCATTAGATTTTTTTCTGTATCTTTTTAAAGTGGCTTCATGATCGTCAATTAAAGCTACAACTATTTTTCCATTTTCGGCAATATTGGTTTTTCTTATGATAACTGTATCTCCATCATTTATTCCCGCATTGATCATAGAATCTCCCTCAACTCTTAGTGCAAAAAAATCATTAGGATTTTTAGTACCTGGAGGAGCAGGTATATCTTCAGCAAAATCCTCTATTGCTTCAATTGGCAACCCAGCTGCAATTTTACCTATAAGTGGAATGTATTTTTGGTCACTATTTTTATATGAATTATTGACGTTGCTTTCGTCTAATCCTCCTTTAATTAGGCTTGGCTTGAAATTATTAAATAGATCTTTGGCACTTGCATTTTCTGGAAGTTTTACAACCTCTAGAGCTCTAGCTTTGTGTGCTAGTCTTTTAATAAAACCTCTTTCTTCCAAAGCTGAGATGAGCCTATGAATTCCAGATTTAGACTTCAAATTTAGTGAAATTCTCATTTCATCATATGAAGGAGAAACACCATCACTTTTCAACTTCTCGTTGATATAAATCAGTAAATTTTTTTGTTTTTTAGTAAGCATAGAACAAAACCTAAACATAAACGTTCTATAAAAGTTCTTTTACGAAAGCAATCGTTTAAAAAGCTTGAATTTACTTATTTTTTTAAGAGTTTAATTCTATTAGCTTACTATAAATTGAATCTGATTTGATAAGTGATTCACCAATTAAAAAGTTATTAATGCCAGTTTCAGTTTTGATAAAATTTATATCTTCTTTTGAATAAATTCCGCTCTCACAAATTACCGTGTAATTTGAAAGTTCAAATTTTTTAAATATTTCCACGGTTGTTTTTATATCAGTTTCAAAAGTGTTAAGATTGCGATTATTAATTCCCAAAATTACGTTATTAAAATTTAATGCTCTTGCCATTTCATCTTCATTGTGAATTTCCAATATAGCATCCAATCCACAAATTGATGCAGCCTCCAATAAATCATTAATTAAGTTATCATCAACAGAGTTTAGTAATATTAATATACAATCAGCACCAATGTGTGCAGCTTCATAAACTTGATATGTGTCTATAAAAAAATCCTTACAAAGAATTGGTATATTAAATTTACTTTTTATATCTGATAAGTATTTTTTACTACCTAAAAAATATTTCTTTTCCGTCAAAACAGAAAGACATGCTGCATTTGCTCTTACATATTCTTCAGCAATTTTTATATGGTCAAAATTATTTAACAATATTCCCTTAGAAGGACTCGCTTTTTTTACTTCAGCAACGATAGCTGTCTTATTGTTTTTTTTAAATTCTTCTAATTTTTTTTGAAAATAATTATTTTTTTTTATTAAATTTTCTTTCAACTTTGATAGGGAGATTAATTTTTTATCATTTTCAACTTCTTTAATTTTATCTTCAATAATTTTTTTTAAAATACTCATTGTTTAAGTTCATTAATTTTTTTTATTACTATTCCTGATAAAATGTATTTTCTTGAATAGTCAAATGCGTCTTTTAAGGATAATTCTTTTTCTGCAACTACTAATGCTGCAGCACAATTTAACGAGACAATTTCAAGAAAAGCACTTTCTTTACCGTTAAATAATTCTATTATTTTTTTTGCATTATGTTCTGCATCATTTCCAACAATCTCTTCAAATTGGTAAGTTTTTGATACAAGCTCTCTTGGATTGATTGAAAAATTTTTTTTATCTTGTCCATTTATTTCAATTACATTTGTTTTGCTAAAAATTGATATTTCATCCAATCCATCTTCACTATGAAAAACCCAGGCTTTTACAATATGTAAATTTTTTAAAACATCTGAATATTTTTCAAGAATTTCATTTGAAAAAACACCAATGCATTGTCTCTTAACAAGGGCAGGATTAGCAAGTGGTCCAAGTAAGTTAAATATTGTTCTTGTTTTGATTTTTTTTCTTGCATTTGCAACATTTTTCATCGCTGCATGATAGTTTGGGGCAAACATAAATCCAAAATTTTTTTGTTCTATTGATTTTTTTACTTCTTCAGGATTTTGGTTAATACTAATTCCTAATTTTTCTAATACATCTGCAGATCCACATTTGGAGGTAAGGCTTTTATTTCCATGTTTTGCAACTTTGAGACCCATACTAGCTAAAACTAGGGCGCTTGCCGTTGAGATGTTTAGAGTGTGCTTGCCATCTCCACCAGTACCACATGTATCGATCGCATCTTGATTAAGATGAACTCTTAAGCTTTTATTTCTTAGAACTTGGGCTCCACCAGTTATTTCATCTGAAGATTCTCCTTTTTTTGCTAAAGCTAATAAGATTTCTTCAATTAAATCATCATTGAGCTCCCCGTTCATTATTTGAGAAAATAAAAATTCAGTTTCAGATATTGATAAGTTATTAAATTGTTTAATTTTATTTAACAAATTCAAAGTATTCATTTTTTTATTTAAGTTAAAAAATTTTTGATAATTTTTTTTCCCATATTAGTTTTAATGCTTTCAGGATGAAATTGAATACCGTGTACATCATAATCTTTATGAGACAACCCCATGATTATATTATCTTTTGTAATGGCAGTAATAATCAAATCTTTAGGTATTTTTTTATTATCAACAATTAAGCTATGATATCTAGTTCCTATTATATATTTCGGAAAATTATTAAAAATTTTTGATTGAAAAACTTGTATTTTACTTAACTTTCCATGCATTAGTTTTTTTGCTCTAATAATTTTACCACCCAAAGCTTGAGCAATAATTTGGTGACCAAGACATATTCCTAAAATAGATTTTTCACTTATATATTTATCAACCACTTCCAGACACATTCCTGCCTGGTCTGGATTTCCTGGGCCTGGTGAGATTACAATTTTATCAAAATTTTTTAGGTCTTTTATTTTAAATTTATCATTTCTCAAAACTGTTACTCTGCAATTGAATTCAGATAAGTAATGATAAACATTGTAAGTAAAGCTATCGTAATTATCTATTAAACAAACTTTTATCATCAATTTATAGCTTGAATAAGCGCTTTAGCTTTGTTGACTGTTTCTTGATATTCCAGGTTTGGTTTGCTATCAGCTACTATTCCAGCTCCAGATTGAATAAAAACTTTTTTCCCTTTTATAAGAGCCGTTCTTAAAGCTATGCATGTGTCCATATTATTATTAGTTGAAAAATATCCAATTCCTCCTGCATATAATTTTCTATTTGTTTTTTCTAGTTCATCTATAATTTCCATAGCTCTAATTTTTGGAGCACCGGAAACAGTTCCTGCAGGAAATCCAGCAAATAAAGCATCTAAAAGAGATATATTTTTTTTAAATTTTCCAGTAACATTTGAAACAATGTGCATGACATGAGAATATTTTTCTATTGAAAATTGATTATCAACTTTCACAGATTTTAATTCAGATACTTTCCCAACATCATTTCTACCCAAATCTAAAAGCATTAAATGTTCTGCAAGTTCCTTGGGGTCATTCAGCAAGTCTTTTTGGTACTGGTTATCTTGAATTTTTGATTGACCTCTCGGTCTTGTGCCAGCAATTGGTCTAATAGTTACTTTGTCATCTCTTACTCTAACTAAAATTTCTGGGCTACTACCAATAATTTGAAAATCTTCATAATTAATAAAATATAAAAAAGGTGACGGATTTGTGATTCTAATTTTCTTATAAATATCTAAGGGATTTTTTGTTAAATTTGTTTCAAATCTTTGACTTAAAACTACTTGAAAAATATCACCTTTCTTTATGTATTCCTTAGCTTTTAGCACATTGCTTACAAAAGTTTTTTTAGAGATATTACTTCTAACCTTGGCTTTTTTAGATAATTTATGTTTTTGATAATTTAATGAATATTCTTCATTTTTTTTAATCAAATTTTGCAAGATAATTTTTTGTTTTAAAAATATTTTTTTTAAATTTTTAGCATTAGGTTTAAAAAAACAACTTATATAAAATATTTTTTTTAAAACATTGTCGTGAATTATGATTTTTTGCGGTCTTGAAAGTCTTACATCAGGAATTTTTAAATCATCTTTCGTGGTATTGGGAATTTTTTCGATATATCTGATTGTGTCATATCCAAAATAACCCATAAGCATTAGAGACATAGAGGGAAGTTTTTTTGGAAATTTATAATTAAAATTTTGAATTAAATTTTTTAAGAAAGAGTAAGGTTTTTTATTTAATGTTTTCTTATTATTTATATAAACATGATTACCTTTGATTTCCCATTTTTTATCAGGATCTAAGCCAATAATAGTATATCTACCTCTGTATAAAGCTTTTTCAACCGATTCAAATACAAAGCTATTTTTTTCTTTAAGAACATTATTTATTAAGTTTAAAACAGCATTATTGTTTATATTTTTTTGAATTGCATAACTTAAAGCAATTTTGTTTTTTTTGGCATTTTTTAGATAATTTTTATAGGAAATATACTCAGTCATTGAATTATATAGAGCTAATAATTCTATTTAAAACTTTTTCATTAATTTTTACCTTGTATTTTTCATTTAAAATTTTATCAAACAAAAATAATATTTGATTTGAAAAATCAGAAATAACTTGCTTTTCATAAAGCTGTTTTTTCTCAGCAGATATGGTATCCGCAGAATAGTTTTCTTTATTAACTTTAACTAAATAAAACTCTCCATTTGTTTCTAACAACAAGTTTTCATTTAATTTTTTTTGAAAAATTTGTTGTATATTAGATTGTGAAAATAATTTATTCGCTTCAAATCTTGATTTGAAAAAAATTTCTTTTAATGTCAAATTTTCTTTTTTTTGGATTTCTTCAAATAAATCTTTTTTAGCTTCTTTGATTTCATTATTAATACTTTTAATTTTTTCACTTAATTTTTTTAATTTCATATCGTTAATAATAAATTTTTTTGTTTTTTCATTTAACAATAGACTCTTTGGAGGTATAATTTTTTTTAATGTTAGTAAGTAAAATTTTCCTTTAGTTTCAACTAAATCAGTTTTAAAGTTATCATTTAAATTAAATAATTTTTCTATAATTTTTTGATCTAGATCAGCAGATTTTTCTGAATTTATTAAATATCCTGATTTATTAATAGTGAATGCGTTTTTATTATTTAAGTTATATTTTTCAGCAATTTCTAAGAAGTTTTTATTTTCTAAAATATTATTTTCTATTTCTGATATTTTTTTAAAAAACAAATCATTATTACCTTCGCCTAAATTATTTACATCTAAAACTAAAAATTCAAATTCCCGGTACTCGTCAGATAATAAGTTGCTTTTATTTTCATCGTAGTATGTTTTTATCTCTAACTCAGTAAAATTTATATTTTTTATTATTTGATTTAATTCTAGATATTGAATTCCAATCTCCTTCGTTACATATTTATGCACAACATTCTCATGATAACTCGTTGATTTTAAGCCACCGGTAAAGCTGTCTATAATAATTTTTTTTAATAAACTTTGTTTAAAATTTTGTTCAAATGTATTTGCTGTTAGCCCATTTTCTAAAAGATATTTTTCATATTTAATTCTAGAAAATTCTTTATTTGTTTGAAATTCGGGAATTTGTTTAATAAAATTTGCTAATGTTTTTTCACTAACAAATATATTGTTTTCTCTAGAATATATCTCGATAATTTTGCTAGAAACAAGTTTATTCAAAACCTGATAGTGAAAATTATTTTTAATTGCTTCTTGAATATTGCTTATATTTTGGTTTCTTAATTCGTTTCTTAGCTCTTGATTAAAATCTTGGGTATAAATATTTTCATTGCCAATTTCTGCAACAACATTGTTTTTCCCACTACTAAAGAGATCTCCAATGCCCCACAATGCAAATACAGCTATAATTATAATAACTAGAACTTTGATCAGTATGTTTTTGGATGCCTTGGCAAATTTGTTTTCCATAAAATATGTTTAAAAAAAGAGATTAATAGATTAAAAAAACTATTATGTCTTCGAAAAGTACATATTTTATTGCTAATTGGAAAATGAATGGAAGCCCAAAAGACTTAATTCAAATTAAAAACCTGGATTTTTTTATAAAAAATAGATTTAAAAAACACAATAAATTAATAGTTTATTGTCCTCCACAGCCTTTGATTGCCTATTTTGCTAAAAAAATAAGATCAAAAAATATTAAATTTGGCTCTCAAGATGTTTCAAATAATAATTTTGCTTTTGGAGCTTTCACTGGCGAGGTTAGTTCACATATTTTAAAAAATTCTGGTGCTGAATATGTAATTATAGGTCATTCAGAAAAAAGGTTGGCGGGAGATAATTACAATACAATCAAACAAAAAATTAATAATGCAAACCAAAATAAATTGAAAATAATTTTTTGTATTGGTGAAAGTTTAAAAGAAAATAAAAACAAAAATTCTTTATTAATTTTAAAAAAACAAATTTTAGCTTCCCTTGAGAAGGGATTAAATTTCAAAAATATTTTGTTTGCATATGAGCCAGTGTGGTCAATTGGGACAGGAATTATTCCAAGCCAAAGTTACTTAATTAAAGTTTTTTCAGAACTAAAAAAAATTTTAATCAGACATTATTCAGTTAAATCACCTAAATTACTATATGGTGGCTCTGTAAATGCTCAAAACATTCAATCATTAAAAATGATACCTAATTGTAATGGCTATTTGATTGGCGGAGCATCTTTAACATCAAAAAATTTTATTGATATTATACAAAATTATTATAGTTAAGCAGTTTATGGAAAATATTATTTTAATAATTCACGTTGTTATAGCTGTATTATTAATTGGTTCAGTTCTTTTGCAAAGATCCGAGGGTGGCGCTCTTGGTATCGGTGCAGGAAATGATTCCTTGATGTCTTCTAGATCTGCAGGAAATTTTTTGACTAAATTTACAACCATCATGGCAATTTTGTTTATTGCTACAAGTATCTCATTAACTATAATTCATAAGAAAACTAATCCATCAGGTTCAATCATCGATAAAATTGAAAAACTTGAAAAACAAGACAATTCGCCAAAAATACCAAAGTCAAAATAAATAAACCTTTAAAAAAAAGAATAAATATTCTATAACATTCTTCCATGGCGCGTTATATCTTCGTTACTGGCGGCGTGGTTTCATCTTTAGGAAAAGGTCTTTCTTCTGCATCGTTAGCTTACTTGTTACAATCTCAAGGTTTTAAAGTTAGACTGAGAAAATTAGATCCATACTTAAATGTAGATCCTGGAACCATGAGTCCATTTCAGCACGGCGAAGTGTTTGTAACAGATGATGGTGCGGAAACTGATTTAGATTTAGGTCATTACGAAAGATTTACAGGAGTATCCGCTAAACAATCAGACAATATTACAACAGGTAAAATTTATAGCGATATTATTAAAAAAGAAAGAAAAGGGTTGTATCTGGGCAAGACAGTGCAAGTCATTCCTCACGTTACTGATAGAATAAAAGAGTTTATAAAAAATGATTTGAGTAAAGAGGATTTCGTAATTTGCGAAATAGGGGGTACGGTTGGAGACATTGAAAGTCTACCTTTTTTAGAGGCTATAAGACAATTTTCAATAGAAATTGGTAAAAAAAATTCTTTGTTTATTCATCTAACTTTAGTTCCTTACATGAAAGCTTCCGATGAAATAAAAACAAAACCAACTCAACATTCAGTTAAAGAACTAAGAACAATTGGTATTCAGCCAGATATTATTATTTGCAGGTGTGAGAAAAACATTCCATTAGATCAAAGAAAGAAAATATCTTTATTTTGCAATGTAGATATCGAAAATGTTATTGAAACTATTGATGTAAATACTATTTATGAAGCTCCTATTAGTTTTCACAAAGAGAAATTAGATCATCAAGTACTAAGACATTTTAAAATTAAGCCAAAAAGAAAAGTTAATTTAAATCCATGGAAGGAAATTACAAAAAAAGTATTTAACCCTAAGAAAAATGTAAATATTGCCATCATTGGAAAATATGTAAATCTCAAAGATGCTTATAAATCTTTAGATGAAGCTTTAGTTCATGGGGGAATCTATAATAATACAAAAGTTAATTTAGTTAGAATTGAGTCTGATCATTTAAAAAAAAATAAAATTAAAAATTTATTTAAAAATATTCATGGAATATTAATTCCAGGTGGATTTGGAAAAAGAGGGACTGAAGGTAAAATAGAAGCTATTAAATATGCTCGAACTAACAAAATACCATTTCTAGGTATTTGTTATGGTATGCAATTATCCATGATTGAATTTGCTAGAAATGTTCTAAAAATCAAAAAAGCAAGTTCTACTGAATTTGATAAAAATTGTATCCCTGTAGTTGGTTTATTGAATGAATGGAAAAGGGGAAGTGTCCTCATGAAAGGAACCGCTACAAACATAGGTGGAACAATGAGACTTGGCTCGTACAAGGCAAATCTTAAAATAAATTCTTTAGTCAAATCTATTTACAAATCTAACTCTATTAATGAAAGACACAGACATAGGTATGAGGTCAATTTGCAGTACAGAAATGAATTTGAAAAAAAAGGATTAATTTTTTCTGGCATGTCGCCCGATAATGAATTGCCAGAAATTATTGAACTTAAAAATCACCCATGGTTTATTGGCGTTCAATTTCATCCTGAATTTAAATCTAGACCTTTAAATCCCCATCCTTTATTCTCATCTTTTATTAAAGCTGCTATCAAAAATGAGAAATAAAATTATTAAAATCGCCAAGTGTTCTATTGCAAATAATTTACCATTTACTTTAATTGCTGGTCCATGCCAGCTAGAAAGTAAACAGCATGCCTTTAAAATGGTCGATCTTATTCTTAAGATTACAAAAAAATTAAATATAAATTTTATTTACAAAACTTCTTTTGATAAAGCTAATAGAACAAGTTTGAAAGGTAAAAGAGGTATTGGATTAGAAAAGTCATTGTCAATTTTTGATGATATAAAAAAAAAATTTAATGTACCAATTCTTACGGATGTTCATACTGCGGAACAGTGTGCTGTCCTATCTCATCATGTAGATATTCTTCAAATTCCAGCTTTTTTATGTAGGCAGACAGATTTGTTAATTGCTGCAGCAAAAACCAAAAAAATAATTAATGTAAAAAAAGGCCAGTTTTTAGCTCCTTGGGATATGGAGAATGTAGTAAAAAAAATTTCACAAAATGGAAATAATAAAATCATGATTACCGAACGAGGTAGTAGCTTTGGATATAATAGACTAGTCTCAGATTTTAGATCTTTACCTATAATGTCCAAGACTGGTTATCCAGTTATTTTTGATGCAACTCATTCAGTGCAACAACCAGGTGGCAAAGGATCTTCAAGTGGCGGTGAAAGAGAGTTTGTTGAGGTCTTATCTAAAGCGGCAATAGCAGTTGGTGTTGCAGGAATTTTCATTGAAACTCATGATAATCCCAATAGAGCACCATCGGATGGTCCAAATATGATACATATTAATCAATTAGAAAAGTTACTAAGAAAAATTAAATCAATAGACAATATAATAAAAAAATAAATTTTATAATAATGGCAGTCATCAAAAAAATTAAAGGAAGACAATTTTTTGATAGCAGAGGATTTCCAACGGTGTCTGTTGATGTGGAGTTAAGTGATGGTAGTCTTGGTTCTTCGATAGTCCCCTCAGGAGCATCCACAGGTAGTTATGAAGCGCATGAACTAAGAGATCAAAATGATTTGTATCTTAATAAAAGTGTATTCAATGCCATAAATAATATTAACACTAAGATTTCCTTGGCATTAGAAGGAAAAAATTCTTTAGATCAAAACTTAATTGATAAAACTATGTTAGATTTAGATGGCAGTCCTAATAAAAAAAATTTAGGAGCCAACGCTATTCTTGGAGTCTCAATTGCAAACTGCAAAGCAGCAGCAATATCCAAAAAATTAGAAATTTATCAGTACTTAAACACTTCAGGAAAATTTACTTTACCATTTCCGATGCTAAATATCATCAATGGTGGTGCTCATGCTAATAATTCTCTTCAAATTCAAGAATTTATGATTAGACCAGATGGAGCCAAGTCATTTGAAGAATGTATGCAAATGTCTTTTTTAGTCATTCAAAATTTAAAAAAAATATTAATTAAAAGTAATTTTTCTACGAATGTTGGTGATGAGGGAGGCTTTGCACCTTCCTTAAAAAATGATGAAGCAGCCTTGGATTTAATTTTAGAGGCTATAGAAATTAGCAAATATAAACCGGGCATTGATTTTAATCTTTGTCTGGATGTTGCAGCAAACGAATTATTTGACGGAAAAAATTATAACATGAATATAGACAATCCTTTAAACAATGATCAAATGATTTCGTTTTATGAAAATTTAGTAGAGAAGTATCCTATTAAATCAATAGAAGATCCAATTTTTGAGGATGATTGGGTCACATGGAATTCTTTAACAGAAAAAATTGGTAATAAATCTCAGATTGTTGGAGATGATTTGTTTGTTACCAATCCTGAAAGATTAAAAAAAGGAATTCATAGCAAATCTGCAAATGCAATTTTAATAAAAGTAAATCAAATTGGAACTGTTACTGAAACTTTAAAAACTATTCAATTGGCGCAAGAAAATAATTTTAATACAATAATTTCTCATAGATCAGGAGATACAGAAGATACATTTATATCTGATTTGGCTGTAGCAACTAATTCAAATCAAATCAAAACTGGTTCTTTGGCAAGATCTGAAAGAGTTTCAAAATATAATAGATTATTGAAAATTGAGGATAAAGAAAAAAATAATATAAAAATGTCTATTTTGTAAATGAAAAAAATACTTTTTTTTCTTTCAAAAAAAAAATTTTTGTTAATTAATTTTTTTATTTTTTTATATATTGCAATAAATCTTCTAGATGGAAACAGGGGATATTTTTCTTACGTACAAAAAAAAAATACTCTTATCGAAAAAGAAATTAAAGTTAATCAATTAAGATCTTCTTATGAGGATTTAAAAAATAAAAATTTATTACTATCTGATAATCTAAATTTAGATTATTTAGATCAATTATACCGCGATTATTTCACACTTGGTAAAAAAGGGGAAAAGCTATATCTTTTAAAAAACTAGATGGAAAAAATAATTCATAGACATCCCGAAAAAATTAATAAGAAATCTAATCCTATTCAGCGAAAACCATCCTGGATAAGGGTTAAAGTCACAAACTCTAGCGTTTTTTTAGAAACTAAAAAAATTGTAAAAGAAAAAGGATTATTCACAGTATGTGAAGAAGCAGGCTGTCCCAATATCTCTGAATGCTGGAGTAAAAAACATGCAACATTAATGATCATGGGAGATACATGCACGAGAGCTTGTGCATTTTGCAATGTAAAAACAGGAATACCTATGGAATTAGATGTTTTTGAACCACTAAAAGTTGCCAATACTGTAAAAGAACTTGGGTTGTCACACGTCGTAATCACATCAGTGGATCGTGATGACCTGGAGGATGGAGGCGCACAGCATTTTGCAAATGTAGTAAATAAAATTAGAGATAAAAACCCATCTACAACAATTGAAATATTAACACCTGATTTTCTTAAAAAGGGTGATGCGTACAAAATAGTTGCAGATTCTAATCCTGATGTATTCAATCACAATTTAGAAACTGTTCCTTCGCTTTATTTAAAAGTACGTCCCGGATCTAGATATTTTAATTCTCTTGAACTTCTTTCCAAAGTAAAAACATATAGACCAAAAATGTTTACAAAGTCTGGATTAATGGTTGGGTTGGGTGAAACGAAAGACGAAATATGCCAAGTTATGGATGATTTAAGATGTGCAAATGTAGATTTTTTAACGATTGGTCAATATTTGCAGCCTACTGATAAACATTATCCTATTAAAAATTTTATTACTCCAGAAGAATTTGAAACTTATAAAAATATTGCATATTCAAAAGGATTTTTGTTGGTAGCATCAAGTCCGCTAACCAGATCTAGTTATCATGCAGGAGAAGATTTTTTAAAGTTGCAAGCAAAAAGAAATCAAGAAATTCTGTAAATTGCCTACAAGAACTATAAAAAAAATATTTAATTACCCAACAAAAAAAGTAATTGATTTAATATTAAACATTAATGACTATAAAAATTTCTTACCATGGTGCAATGAATCAATAATTCATTCTACGGAAGAAAAAAAAAATTACGATATTATTATTGCTGATTTAGAAATCGGCTATAAAATATTTTCAGATACTTACTCAAGTAAAGTTATATATGATAAGAAAAAAAATATTATCGAAGTATCATGCTTAGCTGGACCAGTTGAAACACTTTCAAATATTTGGAAAATAAAAAAAATTAACAACAATAAGTGTGAGGTAAATTTTTTTATTGAAATTGAACTTAAAAATAAAATGCTTAATCAGTTGCTTAATAAGTTTTTTGATTTAGGATTTGAAAAAATCTTAAATTCATTTGAGTCTTATGCAAAAAAAACAATAGTTAAATAAGACTTGAAATTATTTTAAAAACAACATTGCAAGTTTTTTTTTGGATATCTAATCGTGTGTCGTTTTTGTTAAATAGATTTTTCTTAATTATAACTTTATTTTTAAAAAAAATTCCAACATAAACAAGGCCAACAGGTTTGCTCTTTGATCCTCCGGTAGGACCTGCAATTCCCGTTATTGAGATAGCTATATTTGTTTTTGAAATCTTTTTTAAATTTTTAACCATGGAAAAGCAGCATTCCTTGCTTACTGAGCCATATTTTTTTAAGATATTTTTAGGAACCTTTAAAACGTCAATTTTTGCTTGATTGGAATAGGTAACCAGACCTAACGTAAATATTTTAGATGCGCCATCAAGAGATGTAAAGTAACTTGATAGCATTCCTCCAGTACAGGATTCGGCTGTGGAAACTGTCAATTTTTTCTTTTGTAAATTTTTTAATGTTTTTTTAATATTCTTTAAAACCATAAATTTATTATTACATAAATACAAATAATTGAAAAAAAACTAGCAACGAAATCGTCAAGCATTATACCAAATCCACTTTTCAATTTTTTATCTATTAAACCAATTGGAAATGGCTTGGTTATATCAAATAATCTGAAAAGAAAAAAACTAACTATAAATAAAATTATAATATTTTTTTCTAATAATTCTAAACTTATTGGCATAAACATAAGAGAAGTTAATACTATACTTTGTCCTAAAAATTCATCTATTACAATTTCACTAGCATCTTTTTTTTTAAAATTATTTTTAACATTATCAATTAAATAAATTCCAATAAAAAAAATTAATATTAAAAAAAATATTAAATAATTAAGATAATTAATTTCGATTTGTGAAAAGATTATTTTAAATAAAAAAAAATATATTATGCAAGTTGCTAGTGATGCAAAAGTTCCAGGAGCAAGTTTGATATAACCGATTCCAAACATGGTAATTATGCTCAAACCTAATTTATTTAACATTTTTTTAATACTGAAATGACTTCACAAGCTAGAGCTTTGTTTTGACCAATAATTCCAAGATGATCAGTTGTTTTTGCTTTAATATTAATTATATCTTTTTTAATCATGCACAATTTAGCAAGATTATTTTTAATTTTTTCTTTGTATTTAGTCAGATTTGGACTTTGTAAAATAATATTAAGATCTATAGATTGAATTTCTAATTTATTTTTTTGTAATAACTTGATAGTTTTTTTTACCAAAATGGAAGAGTCAATGTCTTGAAATTTTTTTGAATTTGGAAACAGAGTTCCAATGTCACCTTTTTTAGCAGCTCCTAAAAAACTATCTATTAGAGCATGCAACAAACTATCCCCATCCGAATGTCCAATAGGTCCAAATTTGGATGGAATAACTATACCACCAATAATTAGTTTTCTTCCTAAAATCATCTTGTGTATATCGTAACCAATTCCATAAAGATTATTTTGATCTAAATCAGCACTATGTGTAATTTTTTTATTAGAACTATCTCCATGAATAATTTTTACAGGTAAATTTTTTTGAAAAAATAATGATGAATCATCAGAAATAAAAATATTTTTATTTAAATTATGTAAATTTTTAATTTTTGTAAAATTAAATGCTTGCGGGGTTTGAAGTTGCATACATTTATCTCTAGGAAGTATTTTTTTATTTAAAATAATAGTATCAGAGCTTTTTATTGCAGGTATAACCGCATCAAAGTTCTTTAACAATTTTATCTGTTGATAAATAATTTTTGTTGAAAAGAATGGTCTAGCTGCATCATGTATAATACAATTTTTTATATTTTTAGATTTAATTACATTTAGCCCATTTTTGACAGATAGGGCTCTCGTACTACCAGATTTAGCTATTTTTATTTTTTTATGTTTTATGATAAATTCTTCATATTTCCTGAATTTTGATCGATTTATTACCAATATAATTTGAGAAATTTTTTTAACACTTAGTAACTTTTTGATACTATGATTAATCATTAATTCATTATGTATTTTATGAAATTGCTTAGGTATTTTGCTATTAAATCTTTTGCTTTCACCACCAGCGAGTATTAAAGCTGCAATAGTCATTTTATGATTAAAAATAAATTAAACATTAATTATGCAATTGGAATTATCATAGTTCTATCTCTGATAATAGGTTTTTTAACTATCCAAACATTTGCTGGAAAAGGATTTATTGAATTAAATTCGCTTAATATTCAAATTTTATTTGTTATTAATTTATTACTACTTTCTATTTTTGTATCTTTTGTAATTTATAAATTTTTTCATTTATATAATGAGAGAAAAAAATCTCTAAAAATAGGATCCAAAACTAAAATAAAATTTTTATTATATTTTATATCTCTAGCAGCTATTCCTGGTGTGGTTATTGCTATTTTTTCTCTTTTAATTTTTAATTATAGTATAGAAAAATGGTTTGATAAAAAAATCAATGATGCTGTAAATAATTCAACAGAAATTGCTAAAAGATATTTAAATGAACACCAGTCATCTATTGGTAAAGATATATTGCTTGTTGCCAATGACTTTAATCGAAATAGTAATCAATTAAAAAAAGATGCCATAGGTTTTCAGAATTACATTAAATTACAGTCTAGAGTTAGATCTATTCAAAATATATATTTAGTCAATTCGGTTGGAGAAGCAAAATATACTCAATCAACATTGCCCGTTAATGATTTTAAAAAACCAGATCCTTATATTCTTTCTGCAGCAAAATCAGGTAAGCCAATAATTATATCAAGCGCATATACCAATAAAACTTATGGAATGGTAAAATTAAGCAATTTTGAAGATTTGTATATTTATGTAATTCAAAATGTTGATCCTAAAATTGTAAATTATTTAAAAAAAACAGGGGAAGTATCTCAGTATTATTACCAAATAAAAAATAATATCTTTAATTTACAAGTTACATTTATGATTATTTATTTAATTATAACATTATTATTAATTTTAATTGCAAGTGTGATATCAATTAATTTATCTACTTATATACTAAAACCTTTGTCAGCACTTTTTAATATTTCTTCAGAAATTGAAAAAGGAAATTACAATGTATCACTTGATCAAAGTAAAAATTTAGACACGGATTTTACACAATTATACCAGACTTTTAATAATATGATTAACAGAATAAAAGAAGATCAAATAAAAAAATCATTAGAAGGAAGATACGACGCATGGAATATAATTGCAAAAAAATTAGCACATGAAATTAAAAACCCATTAACACCAATCCAGCTGTCGCTTGATAGAATTAATGATAAATTTAAAAATCAAATTACTGATGGAAGAGAAAATTTTGATAATCATATCAAAACTATAAATTCTCAAATTAAAGAAATTAATACTTTAATCAATTCGTTTTCAGATTTTGCTAGAATGCCAGATCCAGTTTTTGATAAAACTGATATTATAAAAGTTATCAAAAAAAGCGTTATGCCATATGAGACTAATTACCCTGATATTAACTTCGATATAAACGCTAATATTAAAGAAAAAAAAATTAATATCGACGAAAATCAAATTTTTCGTTTATTTACAAATTTAGTTAAAAATAGTGTTGAATCTATTAATGAAAAACAAAGTAAAAATGGAAAAATAATCATTAATATTACGGAAGATAATAAGAATATTATTATAAATTTAACTGATAATGGATTGGGTTTTAAAATAAATCAAATTAATAAAAATTTAGAACCATATTATACAACTAAAGCAAAGGGGTCGGGATTAGGTTTGTCTATTGTGTCAAAGATCATATTTGAACATGGTGGTCACATTAATTTTTCTAATAATACAAAGCACAAAGGCGCTGTAATTAATTTTACTATCAGCAAAAAATTATGAAAAAAATTTTAATAATCGATGATGAAAAAGATATAAGATTTTTACTTTCAAGTATATTAGTAGATGAAGGTTACCTGACTATCGAAGCAGGAGACATTGCTGGGGCTGAAAAAAAAATCGATGGTGAGTTTTTTGATTTGGCATTAATCGATATATCTTTAGGAGATAAAAAAAAAGATGGAATTAGTCTTTTAAAAAAAATAAAAAAAATGAATTCTGACCTTCCTGTAATTATGATTTCAGGTCATGCAACAATACAAATTGCGGTTGATTCTATAAAAGAAGGAGCTTTTGAATTTTTAGAAAAACCATTCAATACAAGTAGGTTATTAAATTTTGTTAAAAGAGCTCTGGAAAATTTTGAACTAAAAAAAGAAAATAAAAAATTAAATAATTTATTTTTTGATACCTATGAATTAATTGGAAAGTCAAATTCAATTAAAGAAATTAAAAACACCATTAATAAAATTTCACAATCAGATTGTCGAGTGCTAATCTCTGGTCCCTCAGGATCTGGTAAGGAATTAGTTGCTAGAACAATTCATAAAAATTCAAAAAGAAAAGATAATCCATTTATAGTTTGTAATGGTGCTTTATTAGATCCTCAGCATTTTGATATTGAGCTATTTGGAATTGAAAATAAAGATGGATCTATTGTTGAGGGTTTTTTTGAAAAAGCCGATAAAGGTACCTTGTTAATTGATAATGTTTCTGAAATTCCTCTAGATACTCAAGTAAAAATATTAAGAGTTCTAACAGATCAAAAATTTCGAAGAGTTAATGGAACTAAAAATATACTAACTAATGTTAGGGTTTTTGCAACTACAAGCAAAGATTTAAGAAATGAAATTATTAATGGTAACTTTAGAGAAGATTTGTTTCAGAGAGTTTCAGTAATGCAAATAAATTTACCAAGTCTTAAGAATAGAATAGATGATTTGCCAGATTTATTTGAATATTTTAATAAAAAAATATCTCAAAATCTTGGTAAAAAAGTCATACCCTACAAATCTAACCTAACTAAATTGTATAGTCATGATTGGGATGGAAATATCAGAGAATTAAGAAATTTAGTTGAGAGATTAATTATTCTATCCGACGGCAAACAAAAAAATATTGCAAAAATTATTGATGAAAGTATTCAAGTTAAAAAGAATAATGAAATATCAAGCATTGTTAACTTTGATTCACCTTTAAAAAATGCAAGAGAGCAATTTGAGAGAGAATATTTGATGCATCAATTAAAAAAAAATGGCTCAAATGTCTCTAAAACAGCGGAAAATATAGGCATGGAAAGATCTGCCTTGCATAGAAAATTAACTTCATTAGGTATTGCTATAAAATGAATATAATTATTTGTGGAGCTGGACGTGTCGGCTATTCAATTTGTAGCCAACTTTCCAAACAGGGTCATTCAGTTACTGTCATTGATAAAAATGGACCCGACATTCAGAATATTAATGACAATTTAGATGCCAAAGGAATTGTAGGTATAGCAACTTATCCATCTGTTTTAGAAAAAGCTGATGCTGGAAAAGCAGATATGATAATTGCTGTGACCAGAAATGACGAAACAAATATGATTGTATGCCAAGTTGCACATTCTTTATTTAAAATTTCGAGAAAAATTGCAAGAATAAGATCTAAAGAATTTTTAAAACCTATTTGGAAAGGTTTGTTTACAAAAGAAAATTTGCCTATTGATATAATTATTTCTCCCGAATTTGAAGTTGCTAAGTCACTATATAGAAAATTAGAGGCGCCAGGAGCGATAGATAATATTCCATTTGCAGACGATTTAGTTAGACTTTTAGAAATTCAAATTGATGAAAAGTGTCCTGTTATCAATACAGCACTATCTAAATTAACCGAAATCTTTTCTGATTTGGAAGCAAATGTTATTGGTGTATTGAGGAAAGACAAATTTTTAATTTTAAAAAAAACAGATAAATTAATTAGAGAAGATAAAGCATTTATTTTAACAAATTCAAAACAAGTTAATCGAACCTTGTCTATTTTTGGCAAGGAGGAATCGTTTACAAAAAATATACTTATTATTGGTGCAGGAAACATTGGTTTTGATTTAGCAAAAATGTTAGAAGATGGTGAAACGCCTCCTAGAATTAAAATTGTTGAAAAAAATTCTGACAGAGCGGAATTTATAGCTTCTGAGTTAAATAATGCGATAGTCATTAAAGGTGATGGTCTAGATGAAAATATTTTAAAAGAATCAAATTTAGATGAAGTAGATACTGTTTTGGCTCTAACTAATGATGATGAGGTAAATATTATGTCATCATTGCTTTGCAAAAAAAAAGGTATCAAGAGAACGATATCAATCGCAAATAGTACAAATTATGCCTTGTTACAATCATCCTTGAAATTAGATGATATTGTTGATCCTAGAATGACGACAGTATCTACGATATTAAAACACGTTCATAAAGGAAAAATAGAAAGTGTCTATACTCTAGATAATGGCGACTATGAAGTTATTGAAGCAAAAATTTTAGAAACTTCAGAATTGTTAAATACTACTTTATCTAAAGCAAAAATTCCTGAAGGCATTAAGATTGGAATAATTGTTAGAGACAAAAAAATTATTGTACCTAACAAAGAAACATCATTCGAACTTAATGATAGAGTAATATTGTTAGCTAGCAGAGATCAGTTAGAAAAAGTTGAGCAATTATTTAAAATAAGTCCATATTTTTAAGTAATTAAATGAATATAAGAGCAATTGTCTATTATTTGGGATGGCTATCCCTTCCAATTTCAGCACTTTCTTTACTGAACATAATTTTTTGTTCATATTTTAAATACAATGTTAACTTATATTCATACGTTATTGTTCTGGGACTAGTTTTAATTTTTTTTTTATTTTCAAATTTTCAAAAAATTTTAAATTATGAGCTAAATATTATTGAGAAAATTTTTCTGATTTTAATTGGATGGTTTTTTTTTCCACTTTTTTTATCAGTCCCTTATTATTTTAGTTTTTATAATCTAAATTTTTTTTCCTCATATTTTGAAGCAATTTCGGGTTTTTCAAGTTATGGCTTATCTGTTTTTTCAAATCCAGAAATAATTAATGAACCTCTTTTGCTTTGGAGATCTGGCAGCCAATGGGTTGGTGGTTTATTTTATATAGTATCCATTATTTTAGTTTTTGGAACTGAATTAATAAATTTTAAACCAATAAAATATATTTTTTTTGGCAAAACATCCTCAGCATTGCAAAATAATTTTTTTTCTAATTATATAAATATTCTTTATTGTTATGTTTTAATATCTCTATTTATTTTATTTTTGTTAAATTTGACTGAATTAAGATTATTAGACAAGTTTAATTTAATGCTATCCATTGTTTCTACTGGTGGATTTTACATTAAGAAAAATTTATATTTAATTTCTGATTTTGATAAATTTATAGTTTCTATTTCTTTATTATTATCCTCATTAAATATTTTTATATTTTACTACTTTTTTAAAAAAGATAGAGAATATAATTTTAAAGAAGATTTTTATGTCTTATTATTTTTTATTTTAATACCATTAATATTAATAATTTTATATCCCAGTCTAACTAATTTTTTTGAAATTTTTTTATCTGTTGCATTATCTGCTTCGAACACTGGTATTGTTCATGCGAATAATTCTTTTCAAATTTTTTCATTTATCCTATTGCTGACTACTTTTGTTGGTGGTTCTTTAATTTCTACAACTTCAGGATTTAAGTTAATAAGAATAGTTTTTTTCTTTAAGAAATTTTTAACTGAAATTTTAAAAATTTTAGTTCCTTCAAGAATTATAAAAAAAAATATTTTTGGATCTTTAAATAATATTAATAATTCAGATTATTTTATTTCTTTACTTATTTTTATTTTTTATTTTATAATTTTTGTAATAACATTTTTTATTTTAAGTTTCGATCAATTATCTTTTGACGATACTTTTAAAGTAGTTTTTTTAACTCTAAATAATACATTGCCAACAAATTTTCTTAGTAAAGAAATATTTTTTGATGATTTATTTTTTTCATCAAAACTTAGCATTTTGTTGTTAATGGTTTTTTCTAAAACCATATTTATTTCAATATTTGTCCTGATTAAAAATCTTTTATGGAAAAGGTAATTAATTATATTGTTTACTAAAAACCTTATTTTGTTTAATAATCTCTTCATTCGCGCCCTTAGCTCAGCTGGATAGAGCATCGGTTTTCTAAACCGAGGGTCGCACGTTCGAGTCGTGCAGGGCGCACCATTTTTGATGAGTTTTTCTTCTAATATTAAAAAAAAATATTTTATTTATATGATTTTCAGCAAAAAACGTAATGCAACATACGTTGGCTATACTTCGAATATCTTAAAACGTTTGAATTTACATAATTCAAATAAGGGAGCAAAGTTTACTAGGGGTAACTTTTGGGTACTGGTATTTTCCAAATCCTTTATAAGCAAGAATATTGCTATGAAATACGAGTATAAATTGAAAAAAAATCAAGTTTTGAGAAAAAAACTTCTCAATTCGTATCTTTTAAAAAAATAACCAAATTTTTTTTGTATCTTTTTTTTCTTGTTGTATAGTCACAATATATTTAACCAAAAGGGGATATATTATGTCAAAAAATATGTTTAAATTCTTTGGTTCTTTAGCTTTGTTTGCATTTGTTCTGTCAGGAACAGCTGTAAAAGCAGGAACGAAAGAAGATGTTACAAAAAAAGGATCAGTAAGTTGTGGAGTGTCTCAGGGTGTTCCTGGATTTTCAAACGCTGATGCTTCTGGTAAATGGTCTGGTATAGACGTAGATATGTGTAGAGCTGTTGCTGCAGCTGTTTTGGGTGATGCTAATAAAGTTAAGTATCAACCTTTAAGCGCTAAAGACAGATTTGAAGTATTGAAATCAGGTCAAATTGATATGCTTTCAAGAAATACTACATGGACTTTATCTAGAGATGCTGGATTGGGCCTAGAATTTGTTGGAACAAATTTTTACGATGGTCAAGGTTTTATCGTAAGAAAAGCTGCAAAAGTTAATACTGCAAAAAAACTTAACAACGTTAAAGTTTGTGTGGAAACAGGTACAACAACTGAACTAAATTTAAGAGATTATTTTAAAGCAAATAAACTTAAATACGAAGCAGTTTCTTTTACAAAAGCAGATGAAGCTGTAGCAGCTTATGATGCTGGTAGATGTGATGTTTATACTACAGACAAGTCTGGACTAGCGGCACAAAGAACTAAAATGAAAAATCCTGGTGAACATACGGTATTACCTGAGACAATTTCAAAAGAACCGTTGGGTCCTGTTGTTAGAGGAAACGATCAAAACTGGAAAGATATTGCTGCATGGTCACTTTATGTGATGATTGAAGCTGAAGAACTTGGTGTAAGTTCTAAAAATATTGATTCAATGAAATCAACAGATAATCCAAATATTAAAAGATTACTAGGTTTAGAAGGTGATACTGGTAAGAGCTTAGGTCTTTCCAATACTTGGGCTTACAACATAATTAAACAAGTTGGTAATTATGGAGAAGTTTATGAGAAAAATGTTGGAGCAAATACTCCACTTGGTCTTGCTAGAAATGGTTCTCCTAACCAATTATGGTCAAAAGGTGGAATTTTATACGCACCACCAGTAAGATAAATTTATCTTAAAACAAAAGGGCCAAATTAATTTTTGGCCCTTTTTTATTAGGTTTCGAGATGAAAAAATTATCTAATTTTAAAAATAACTTAAGCAAAAACTTGCAATGGCAAAATTTTTTGCCTCAGTTTTTTTTATTATTATTTTTTTGTCTTCTCATATTTTATTTCACTAGAAACGCTCAAATAAATCTTTTAGCAAGAAATATTACTTCTGGTTTTGATTTTTTAAGTACTAACTCTGGATTTGATGTTCAATTTAGTCTTATACCTTATGATGGCTCTTTTAGTTTTGGTAGAGCTTATTTAGTTGGATTGTTAAATACTTTGTTAGTTTCTTTTTTTGGCATTATTTTTGCTTCCATTCTTGGTTTTATCATTGGTATTTCAAGGCTTTCTGAGAATTTACTACTATCAAAATTATCACTTTTTTATGTAGAGTTGTTTAGAAATCTACCTTTAATACTTCAAATATTTTTTTGGTATTTTGTCGTACTTAGAAATTTACCCTCGACAGAAAAAAGCTTAATCTTGTTAAATTTTCTAATAGTCAACGTACAAGGTTTTTATTTTCCAAAATTTATTTTTACAAATTTTCCATTTGTTTTATATGGAATTATTTTTGCAATATTAACTATTTTTTTAGTTAAATACTATTCCAACAAAATGTTTTACAATACTGGTAAATACTTACCTGTTTTTAAATTATCTTTAGTTTTTTTAATATTATTTCCTTTAATTTTTTCTTTTTTGGGCAATGTAGGGTTAAAATTTGAACAAGCTAAATTAATTCAAAATTTTGGAATTTTTAATTACGTTGGGGGTGTTAAATTAGTTCCGGAGTTTTTAGCATTACTATTTGCACTTTCATTATACACTTCAGCATTTATTGCTGAAAATGTAAGAGCTGGGATATTATCTATAAGCAAGGGTCAAAAAGAAGCTGCTAAATCAATTGGTTTAAATAACTCTTTATCTTTAAAACTTATTATTATTCCTCAAGCGTTAAGAGTAATTATTCCTCCAACTACTAATCAATACCTAAATTTGGTAAAAAATTCATCACTTGCTGCTGGTATTGGCTACCCAGATCTTACAAGTGTTTTTGCTGGAACTTCTTTGTCTCAAACAGGTAAAGCTATCGAAATTATTTTTATTGTTATGATGACTTACTTATCAATAAGCCTTTTTATCTCATTAATTCTTAACTGGTATAATAAAAAAATAGCCTTTATTTCAAAATAATATGAAAATTAAAAATTTAATAAACTGGTCTAAACAAAATCTTTTTTCGAGTGTTTTTAATTCTTTAATATCGTTATTTTGTATTTATTTAATTATTATTTCTTTACCACCATTTATTGATTGGGCTTTTTTAAGCGCTACTTTTGAAGGAAAATTAAAAACAGATTGCAAAACCTCTGGTGCTTGTTGGGTTTTTGTAAAAGTTTGGTTTGAAAAGTTTATGTATGGATTCTATCCAGTGGAGAATATATGGAGAATAAATTTAAGTTTTTTAATATTAATTCTATCCATAGCTGCTTCTTTTTTTGTAAAGGATAAGTTTAAAATATATATTTTATTTTTTTTAATTTTTATTTTCCCAATTATTGCATTTATACTAATTCACGGATCCTTTGGCATGCAAATTGTTGAAAGTAGAGAATGGGGTGGGCTGGCCTTAACTTTTATCCTTGCCATATTTGGAATTATATTTTCTTTTCCACTAGGTGTGCTTTTGGCTCTTGGCAGAAGATCTGAATTACCAGTTATTAAATACTTTAGCATTTGTTTTATTGAATTCTGGAGGGGTATACCCTTAATTACTGTTTTGTTTGCAGCGGCTGTAATGTTTCCTTTATTGCTTCCAGCGGACACTTATGTCGACAAGACACTTCGAATAGCTATAGGTATTGCAATATTTGAGTCTGCTTACATTGCCGAAGTTGTTCGTGGAGGTCTTCAATCTCTTTCGAAAGGTCAGTATGATGCTGCAAAATCTTTGGGTATGGGCTACTGGAAAATGAATATTTTTATTATTCTTCCACAGGCAATCAAAACAGTTATACCTGGCATTGCAAATACTTTTATTGCATTGCTAAAAGATACTCCATTAATCGTTCTTGTTGGTATGGCAGAGATTTTAGGAATGATTAATCTTGCAAAAGCAAACCCATATTGGCTCGGCATGGCTGTAGAGGGCTATGTTTTTGCAGCGGCAATTTTTTGGGTGGTATCTTACTTCTTAAGCAGTTACAGTCAGAAATTAGAGAATAAATATAGTACTGAAAAAAAATGAATAAAGAAAAAGTTATAGAATTAGTCAAAGTTAACAAATGGTATGGTGAATTTCATGTTCTTAAAGATATTGATCTTTCCGTCTATCAAGGTGAGAAAATTATTGTTTGTGGTCCTTCAGGATCGGGTAAATCGACTTTAATTAGATGTATTAACAGACTCGAGGAACACCAGGATGGTGTAGTAAAAGTTAGGGATATTACTCTAGATCACCACACACAAAGTATTGAAAAAATTAGAAGTGAAGTAGGAATGGTCTTTCAGCAATTTAACTTGTTTCCTCATTTAAGTATCTTAGATAATTGCACCTTAGCTCCTTCTTGGGTTAGAAAAATGCCAAAAAAAGATGCGGAGGAATTAGCAATGCAGTATTTAACTAAAGTCAAAATCGATGATCAAGCATCAAAATTTCCAGGCCAATTATCTGGTGGACAACAACAAAGAGCTGCTATTGCAAGAGCATTATGTATGGAACCAAAAATAATGCTTTTTGATGAACCTACTTCTGCTTTAGATCCTGAGATGATTAAAGAAGTTTTAGATGTTATGACAGATCTTGCAAAAGGAGGTATGACGATGATTGTAGTTTCTCATGAAATGGCATTTGCCAAAGAAGTGGCTGATCGAGTTATTTTTATGGACGAAGGAAGCATTGTTGAAGAAAAACCAACTGCACAATTTTTTTCAAATCCTGAAAATGAAAGAACTAAACTTTTTTTAAGCCAAATTTTATAACCAATCTGGATAGGGCAAATTTTTTGATTTCAAGAAATCAACATTAAATATTTTACTAGCTGATCTTGAACCTACATCACATAAAATAGTTACTATTGTTTTACCAGGTCCCATTTCCTTTGCCATTTCAATCGCACCTGCAACGTTAATGCCGGATGAAGTACCTAAGCACAACCCTTCATTTTTAAGCAAACCAAATATGGTATTTAGCGCATTTGTATCGTCAATGCGGTATGCAAAATCAACCTTGGTATTTTCAAAATTTTTAGTAATTCTTGAAGTTCCAATTCCTTCAGTAATAGAGGAACCTTCTGCTGCTAAAGTGTTAGTTTTGATATAGCTATACAAAGAGGAGCCATATGGATCGCTAAGACCTATTTTTATATTGCTATTTTTTCTTTTTAAACCCTCAGAAACTCCAGCAAGAGTACCACCACTACCAACAGAACAAATAAATCCGTCTACTTTACCTGAGGTTTGCTCCCAAATTTCCTCAGCAGTTGTTTCTATATGGGCTTGTTTGTTTATTGTATTATCAAATTGGTTAGCCCAATAAGTTAATTTACCTGATTCTTTTCTTATCTGCTCAGCAACATTAGCAGAATACTTTACATAATTTTTAGGGTCAGAGTAGGGAACCGCTTCAACTTCAATTAATTTTGCACCAAGTTGTTTTATAGCATCTTTTTTTTCAGGCGCTTGTGTTTTTGGAATTACAATTACAGTTTTAATTCCATAAAAATTTGCCACTAAAGTAATACCAATACCAGTGTTTCCAGCCGTACCTTCAACAATAATTCCACCTTCATCTAGCTCTTTTTTTCTCATGGCATCTTGGATGATATAGAGAGCGGCGCGATCTTTGACTGATTGTCCAGGATTTAAAAATTCCGCTTTACCAAAAATATTGCATTTTGTTAGTTCGGAAGCTTCTTTTAGATAAACAAGAGGAGTATTGCCAATCAGGTCGATGAGATTTTTTTTCATAAATTGATATTAAATACCTACTATAAATTTAATATTAAGCAACTTTCTTTAAATAAAATTGACTTACATCAGTGTGCTTTAATGAAAACCCTGTTTCACAATAGTCAAAATAGTAATTCCATATATTTTTAAACTTTTTATCAAATTTAGTGTTTTCAATTTGATCCCAATTATCATTAAAATTTTTTTTCCACTCCATTAATGTTTTTGAATAATCTTGTCCAAAATCTTCTTGTTGATATAATTTTAAATTATGTTTTTTAAATAGATTTTCTAAAATAGATTTTGTAGGAAGAACGCCTCCTGGAAAAATATATTTTTGAATAAAGTCAACATTGTTAATATAATTAGAGAATGAATTTTCATTAATTGTTATGATTTGCAAGCATACTTTGCCACTATCAACTAAAGAATCGCTAATTTTTTTAAAATAAATATCCCAATATTTTTCGCCAACGGCCTCAAACATTTCTATTGAAATTATTTTATTAAAAGTTTTTTTTATATCTCTGTAGTCTAAAAAATGAAAATTAAAATTTTTTGAGTTATTTTGAAATTTATTATTAATAAACTCTAATTGTTTATTGCTAATTGTATATCCATCGTAATTAATATTTGGAAATTTTTTATTTATTTCACCAGCAAAGCCACCCCAGCCAGTACCTATTTCACAAATAGCATCAGCTTCAGTAATTTCTAAATTATTGATGATGTTTTGATATTTATTTATTTGAGCATTATTTAATGAAATAATATCATTTTTGTACAATGCGGAAGAGTAAGTCATGGTTTCATCAAGCCACTTTGAATAAAAATCATTTCCTAAATCGTAATGAAAAGTAATGTTTTTCTTAGCTTGGGAAATAGAATTTTTTTTTAAAAAAAATTTAATTTTTTCTAATATGTTATTAAAAAAACTTTGTTTAATTGTGTAAGTATTTAACTTTTGGTTTTGTAAAAGAACTTTTAGTAAATTGCCAAGATTATTAGTTTTCCATTTATTATTTATATATCCTTCCGCAAAGCCTAACTCACCTTTAAATAATATATCTTTATATAATGAGGTGTCATTTATTATTATGTCTGAATTTAAACCTTTAATTTTTCCCTCAAATATTTTTTCAATTTGATTATTAAAATTAACTTTTATTGAGCCCCAAGTGATATTTTTTAATTTATTTTCAATAAATTTAATAAATACTTTATCCATGATAGCTAAAACTATCTATTTTTTTATCAGGTTTAAAGAAGAATTTTTTACTTTTAAGAAAAATCTTTATTGCTTGATAGTGAATTAAAAACATTATTTTTTGAGAAAAAAATAAATTCAGCAACGATTCTTTTAAAACATTTGTATTAGAAAAATTAATCTCATTAGTTTTTAATCCAGTTAAAAGATCCATTGTTTTATTTTTTACATTGATTTGCAAGGATATGTTTGGAAAATTATTTTTTAAAAGAAATTTATAAATCATGTTACCTGTTAAAAAAGGTGAAACATAAAATTTTTTGTATGCATAATGACTCTTTAAATTTTTTTTATTTATTTTAAATATGTAACAATGCTGCTCATGATGAGTATTTTTAACCTCATAAACTATAAACTTAATTTGATTATTTGTATCAAAACAGAAATAAACAGAAATTGGATTAAATACGTAGTTTAAAAATCTTGGTATACAAAATAAATAAACATTTAATTTATTCTTAAAATTATATTTTTTTTTAATTAACTTAATTATCCATTGATATAAATTATAATTTTTCTTTCGCGGCCCATGATCTTCTGAATAAAAACTTAATAAATTAAATTTATTTATTGAAAAAAAAAAATTATCATTTTTCATATTTTCTAAATTCAACAATAATGATGGATACTTATATGTAAAAAAATTAAAAAAGGGTTTAGTTCTTTTGTGAAAAATTTTAGTTTTTAGTAAAAAAATATTTTTCATTTATTTGATTTTATCTAAAATCCTTCTTGTTGATTTAATGCCATCTTCATGAAAACCATATCCTTGCCATGCACCTACAAACCAAATGTTATTTATACCTTGAATTTCTTTTATTTTTTTTTCAACTATTTCAATTTTATTTTTAAATACTGGATGTTTATAATTAATTATTTTAATAATTTTTTTTGGTTGTATTTTTTCTAAACAATTAATTGAAACAAATACATTTGTTTTAATTTTTAAATTTTGTAATAGGTTCATCCAATATGTAAGTGCAAAGTTTTTTTTGGTTCGTATGAAATTCCAACTTGACCAATTAATTTTATTATTTGGCATAATTTTTTCATCTGTATGCAAAATTGCTGTATTTTTGCGGTATTTAACAAGATTTAATACTTTTTTTTGATCATTACTAATTTTTTTTAAAAAAAATAGAGCATCATCTGTATGTGTGGCAATGATTAAATGATCATATTTTATTTTTTTATTAGCATGTGTGGTTATTATTTTTTTTTTTGCGTCTACACTTGTTACCTTTTGGTTAATAATTTTTTTTAAATTTATTAATTTAATAATTTTTTTAACATACTGGTTACTGCCATTTTTAATAGTGTACCAAGTAGGTCTTTTTTTAAAGATATTAATAAGACCATGGTTTGCAAAAAATTTTAAAATAAAATGCATTTTATAATTTTTGATTTCATCTATAGGATTAGACCATATGGATGCACACATGGGATAAAAATATAAATTTAAAAAATATTGTGAAAATTCATATTTTTTTACAAAATCTGAAACTTTTAAATCAATTGTTTCGATTCTTTGAAATATATTTTTTTGTAATATAATTAAATCTTATTATTTCTTTTATTATAATCCAATACCGTAAACTAAATATATTCTTTGTAAAAAAAATTGTTTTTAGATTTTTTCCTGACCATTCATAATTTTGATACTTGTCCAATACTGAAAAACTCATATCGCTATTTTGAAATTTTACCTTTAACTTATGTAAAAATTGTAAAAAAAATTTATAATTTAAATTATTAAATACTATAAAACCACTATCTACATTGAATATTTCATTTTTAATTTTTAAATTGTGTGTATGAGTGTGACCTCCTAAATAAGAATTTTGTTCGATCAAAGTAATCTCAAATTTCTTATGTAGATAAAAAGCAGCGGACAGTCCTGATATACCAGAACCTATAATTACTAATTTTTTTTTCACTTTTTTAATTCTTTAAATGCTGCTAATGCCAATTCTCTAGCAATTTTATGATCAACGATCGGTTTGTAGTAGTTTCTTTTCAAGATTAAAATTTATTAATTTTTTTTCCATTTCTGGAATTTCCCATGGTTTGTGAACATATTTTTTAGGAATATCTTTTAACTCTTTCACCCATTTTTTTACATACAAGCCATTAGGATCAAATTTTTCTCCCTGCAATATAGGATTGAATATTCTAAAATACGGAGCAGCATCTGCTCCGCAACCTGCTACCCATTGCCAACCAGCAATATTGTTAGGTAAGTTAAAATCTAATAAGCAATCTCTAAAATGCTTTTCACCTTCTCTCCAGTCAATTCTAAGATGTTTTACTAAAAAAGAAGCTGTTATCATTCTTACCCTGTTATGCATCCATCCTGTTTCGTAAAGCTCTCTCATTCCAGCATCTACGATAGGATAACCAGTTATTCCTTTTTTCCATTTATTTAATTTATCTCGATCGTTGACCCAGGGAAATTTATCAAATTGATTTCTTAAATTATTTTTTTCCATTGTTGGAAAATGATATAAAAGATGATGTGAGAATTCTCTCCATCCAATTTCATTTATATATTTTCTAAATCCAATATTTTTTTTTGTGATTTTATAGCATTCATTTAAAATATATTGTGGTGAGATTTCGCCAAAAGCTAAATAAGGAGATAGTTTAGAGGTTCCTTCTACAGAAGGAATATCTCTATTAGTTCCATAATCTTTTATGTTATTTTCTATAAAATTTTTAAGTAAAGATTTTGCCGCATCTTCGCCTGGTTTCCAATAAATATTAAATTTTTTATACCAATCTTTGTTTGGCTTAATTTTTTTTTCTAAAATATCTACATTTGCGTTAGAAATTGCTTTAGATTTATAATTAATTTTTTTTTTAAAGTAATTTTTTGACTTCAAGTAAATCTCTTCTGCTGTTCTCCAGAATGGAGTAAATACTTGAAAGGGTGTATTATCTTTTTTTTTTACATCGAATGGATTTTGTAATAAATTTCCATTAAATTTTTGATATAAAATACTTTTGGCATCTAATAAATTCTCTACTTTTTTTTCAATGCTTAATTCTTGAGGTGTAAATACTGTATTCCAATAAAAAGTGTTAATATTCTCATTTTTAATAAGGTTTTTAACAATATCAATTTCATTACCTTCATATATTTCTAATTTTATTCCAATATTTCCTAATTTTTTTTGATAATTATTAAGCGACTGGTACAACCACCATCTTTGTGCAGATCTATCTTCAAATTTTTTATGATTATAAATGTAAAAAATAGTAAATTTTTCACTTTTTTTTGTAATTTCGTATAAAGCTGGATTATCCTCTAGTCTAAAATCTTCTCTAAGCCATAAAATATTTTTTTTTTGCATATAATAAAACTATATAAAATCAATGATTATAAAGCAGTAAAATTATTTTTTTTATAGCTTGCTATATTTTTTTTTTTAATGTTAATTATCAAAAAAAGAGGGACACTTTTTATGAGCACAGCATTAAATCAGCATCTAGGTAAAAAATTAAGATTAAGAAGAGTTGCTTTGGGTTTAACTCAAACACAAGTAGCGCAAGCAATTAACGTAACATTTCAACAAATTCAAAAATACGAAAAGGGCACAAATGGAGTTTCTTCAGCTAGGCTTTTGCAATTATCGAATTTTTTAAAAGTTCAAATTAAATATTTTTTTGAAGATTTCTCAGAATTTGAAAATAAAGAGGAAATATCTAATCAGAGTTTGAACTACGCCTTCTTATCAAAGTTGTTTAGTGAACTTGAGCCACAAGAAAAACAAAAAATATTAGAAGTTTTAAGAAATCAAAAAGAATTTAAGAAAGTGGTTTAGAGAAGTTTTGGCTCCTCGAGCAGGACTCGAACCTGCGACCAATTGATTAACAGTCAACTGCTCTACCAACTGAGCTATCGAGGAATTTTTTACACAATACAAATTTTAATTCTAAAAACAATATAAAAATTGGAGGCCACGTCCAGAATCGAACTGGAATAAAAGGATTTGCAATCCTCTGCGTAACCATTCCGCCACGTGGCCAATAACTGTTTCATATTTAATTAATTTTAAAACGTGTATATATATATTTTAAGAATTTATAATCAATACAACATGAAATTTGAATATCAAAGAAAACAAATGGTTGAAAGCCAATTAAGGGCTAATTTAGTTATTGATGAATCAATTTTAGACTCTTTTTCCAAAGTTAAACTAGAAAATTTTTTATCAGATAATTTAAAGTCTATTGCCTACATTGACGATAATATCTTTGTAAATCAAGATAGGTTTATTTTGAGACCTTTTATTTTGGGAAAATTAATTTCAAATTTAAATTTAAAAAATAATAGCGCTGTTTTAGATATAGGTTCTTGCACCGGTTATAGTTCGGCAATCTTAGCAAATCTTTTTAAAAAAGTTTATTCAGTTGAAAATGATCAATTTTGTTTTGAAGAAAATAAAAAGAATTTATCAAATGAAAAAATTTTAAATGTTAAATTATATAATAATAATTATTTGAACTTAGATTTTGAAGGTATGCAATTTGATAATGTGTTAATTAATGGAGAATTAAATGATGAGCCATTGTTTTTAATAAATTTACTAAAACCGAATGGAAAAATAACTGCAATTTTTCGTGATAACAAAAACTCTTTTGCCGTAACTTATATTAAAAAACAAAATTCTTTTGATAAAATTAGAATTTTTGATGCTTCCTCTCCTTTGTTGATAGATTGTAAAAATAAAGAGCCAGCTTTCACTTTTTAATATGAAAAATTTCGGTTTGTATAATCATACAAAAATAGAAAATAAAATTTATAATTTTTGGGAAAAAAAAAAATTATTTAAGCCCATTAAAAATACAAAAAAAAACAAATACTTTTCAGTAGTAATACCGCCACCTAATGTAACCGGCAGTCTTCATATGGGGCATGCTTTGAACAATACAATTCAAGATTTACTTATAAGATTTAAGAGAAATCAAGGTTATGAAACTTTGTGGCAACCAGGAACTGATCATGCGGGTATTGCAACACAAATGGTTGTTGAGAAACAATTAGCAAAAAAAAATATTGATAAAAAAATACTGGGTCGTGAAGCATTCATCAAAGAAATATGGAAATGGAAAGATCAGTCTGGAAATGAAATTGTTTCTCAATTAAAAAAACTAGGATCTTCTTGTGATTGGAGTAAAGAGCGTTTTACAATGGACAAGGGTTTGTCCAGCGCTGTTACAAAAGTATTTATAGATCTTTATAATAAAAAATTAATTTATAAAGATGTAAAATTAGTTAATTGGGATCCTGTACTTCAAACCGCAGTGTCAGATCTTGAGGTTGTTCAAAAAGATGTTGAGGGAAAATTATATTACATAAATTATTCTATTAAAAATTCTGATGAGTATGTAACCATAGCTACAACAAGACCTGAAACAATGTTTGGTGATACTGCTCTAGCAGTAAATCCAAAAGACAAACGTTACAAACATTTAGTAGGAAAAAAAGCATTAATACCAATTTTAAATAGGGAAATTGTAATTATTGAAGATATTTACGCCGATCCAGAACAGGGTAGTGGTGTTGTGAAAATTACTCCAGCCCATGATTTTAATGATTTTTTAGTTGGTGAACGGAATAATCTAGAAAAAATAAATATCTTTTCGAAAGATGCAAAACTAAATAACAATGCTCCAACTAGTTATATTGGTTTAGATAGATTTGTTGCTAGAACTAAATTGGTTGAAGAATTAACCGCATTAAATAAACTTGATAAAGTTGAAAATATAAAACATGCTGTTCCTTACGGAGACAGATCTGATGCTGTTATAGAGCCTTATTTAACGGAGCAGTGGTTTCTAAATGCAAAACATTTAGCAAAAGATGCTATTGCAAATGTAAAAAATAAAACAACTTCTTTTTTTCCGGAGAATTGGTCTAAGACATATTTTCAATGGATGAATAATATCCAACCTTGGTGCATTTCAAGACAATTATGGTGGGGACATCAGATACCTGCCTGGTACGATCAGAATGGAAATATATTTGTTGCAACGAATAAAAAGGAAGCCGAAAAAATTGCACAAAAAAAATTACAAAAAAAAGTAATTTTAAAACAAGATGAAGACGTTTTAGATACTTGGTTTTCTTCTGCATTATGGTCTTTTGCAACTTTTGGTTGGCCTAAAAAAACCTATGAACTAAAAAGATTTTATAGAACATCAGTCTTAGTCACTGGTTTTGACATCATTTTTTTTTGGGTAGCAAGAATGATGATGATGTCATTATATTTTATGAAAGAGGTTCCTTTTTCACATGTATATGTTCATGCATTAGTAAGGGATGAAAAAGGACAAAAAATGTCCAAGTCAAAAGGTAATGTTATAGATCCATTAGTTTTAATAAATGAATATGGCGCAGATGCATTAAGATTTACTTTAATTTCAATGTCTTCACCGGGTAGGGACGTAAAATTATCGAAAGATAGAGTTAATGGTTATAAAAACTTTGCTACTAAAATTTGGAATATATTTAATTTTTCAAAGTTTAATAAAACTTTTGATGTACCAAAAATTAATATCAAACAAATTAAAAACCCAGTTAATTTATGGATATTAAATGAGTTTAAAGAATGCAAAACAAATACAAACAAATGTTTAGAGAGTTATAGGTTTGATGAGGCATCGAAGTATGTATATCAATTTACTTGGAATGCATTTTGTGATTGGTATATAGAATTTGCAAAACCAATTTTATATTCGGGTGATAAAAAAAATATAAAAGAATTAAAACAAACTATTACTTTCTTACAATCCGAAATACTTTTATTACTTCATCCATTTATGCCATTTATTACAGAAGAATTATGGCATTTAACAAAATTCAATAAATATTTTCAATCTGCTTTAATTAGTTATGTTTCTAAAAGTAAATATAATTTGAATTCAACTCAAATAAAAAAAGCAAAAAACATTAACAGTGTAATCGAATTTATTACTCAACTCAGATCTTTTAAAACTAGTCTTGGAATAAACCCATCAAGTTTTTGTAAAATTTATTTAAATGACACTTCTTCAAAATTTAAAAAAATAATTAATGACAATCTTGATATCATCAAACGGTTAGGAAGAATAGAAGAGATAGATTCTACTCAAAATATATCTCAGTCATTCATCAAGACTATATTGGCTGACGAAAATATAAAAATTCAATTTGATAACAATGTCGATTTACAAGCTCAAAAAATTTTACAAGAAAAGAAACAACAAGAAATATTAAATAAAATTACAATATGTGAAAAAAAATTAGAAAATCAAAGTTTTGTTAAAAATGCTCCAAAAAATATTGTTGATAATGAAAGAGAAATGTTGTCAAATTACAAAATAGATCTAGAAAAAATTAATATTATTTTAAGGAGCTTCGTTTAATGACAACATTTGATAAATCTAAATTACCTAGTAGGCACACAACTGTAGGACCGGAAAGAGCTCCTCACCGATCATTTTATTATGCAATGGATTTGACACGCGAAGATGTTGCAAAACCATTTGTTGGTGTTGTTTCTACATGGAATGAAGCTGCTCCTTGCAATATTGCACTTATGAGACAGGCTCAAAGTGTAAAAAAAGGTGTTTACGATAATATGGGTATGCCAAGAGAATTTTGTACCATTACTGTTACAGATGGAATTGCCATGGGTCATGAAGGTATGAAGTCTTCATTAATATCAAGAGAGGTAATAGCTGATTCTACAGAATTAACAGTCCGTGGTCACTGTTATGATGCGCTGGTTGGTGTCGCTGGATGTGATAAGTCTTTACCAGGATTAATGATGGCTATGTGTCGTTTGAATGTCCCTAGTGTTTTTATTTATGGTGGATCAATCCTACCAGGGAAATTTAAGGGCAAAGATGTAACAGTCGTGGATGTGTATGAGGCTGTTGGAATGCACGAAAATGGAAAAATGACTGATGAAGAATTATTGGAATTAGAATTGCATGCTTGTCCAAGTGCAGGTGCATGCGGTGGTCAATTTACCGCTAATACTATGGCCTGCGTATCAGAGGCCATTGGTTTAGCTTTGCCTTATTCATCTGGAACTCCTGCTCCTTACGAAGAAAGAGATAAATATGCTTATGAAAGTGGAAAAGCTGTTATGGCATTATTAAAAAATAAAATTAGACCAAGAGACATTGTTACAATTGAATCCTTAAAAAATGCAGCTGTTATAGTTGCTGCCACAGGCGGGTCTACCAATGCAGCTTTACATTTACCTGCTATTGCAAACGAATGTGGTATTAAATTTGATATTATGGATGTCGCAGAAATATTTAAAAAAACTCCATATCTTGCTGATTTAAAGCCAGGAGGAAAATATGTTGCTAAAGACATGTTTGAAGCTGGAGGCGTTCCTATGCTTCTTAAAACATTATTGGACGGTGGATTTATAAACGGCGATTGTTTAACCGTCACAGGAAAAACTATGGCTGAAAATTTAAAAGATGTAAAATTTAATAATAATCAAAAAGTCATGCGTCCATTTGATAATCCTATCACGCCAACGGGTGGGGTAGTTGGATTGCAAGGTAATTTGGCACCAGATGGGGCAATTGTAAAAGTTGCGGGTATGAAAAAACTAAGATTTGAGGGAGTGGCAAAGTGTTTTGATAGTGAAGAAGAAGCTTTTAAAGCTGTGAAAAGTAAAAATTACAAGAAAGGCGATGTTATAATTATTCGTTATGAAGGACCAAAAGGCGGTCCTGGAATGAGAGAAATGCTTTCAACTACTGCCGCAATTTATGGACAAGGTTTGGGTGAAGATGTTGCTTTAATTACAGATGGTCGATTCTCTGGCGCAACCAGAGGATTTTGTATAGGCCATGTGAGTCCCGAGGCATCCATTGGTGGACCAATAGCTTTATTGAAAGATGGTGATAAAATTATTATTGATGCCGAAAAAGGAACAATTGATGTTGAGCTAGATAAGAGCGTCCTTGAGAAGAGAAGAGAAGAGTGGAAAGCAAAAGAACCAAATTTCAATAGTGGAACTTTGTGGAAGTATAGCCAAACAGTCGGATCAGCAAAAAATGGTGCAGTTACTCACCCTGGTGGCTCAAAAGAAAAAAGTTGTTACGCAGACATATAGTGAAAATAAAACCAGTTATATTGTGCGGTGGAGCGGGGACAAGACTATTTCCAAAAAATTATAATAATGACCCCAAACAATTTATAGATTTTGGTGGTTGGAACTTATTTGAAAAAACTCTTGATAGAGTTAACGACCCTATTTACGATTATCCTTTAATTAGCTCTAATTATAAATATGAAAAAATTATAAAAAAAATATTAAAAAAAAATAACATAAAAAAATATAATTTAATTTTAGAACCTTTAAAAAAAAATACTGCTCCAGCAATTTTAGCTTCTGCTTTAATTAAAAATATAAGTGACAAACAGCCGATATTATTTTTACCAGCTGATCAATTAATAGATAATAAAAAGTTATTTAATAAAACTGTGAGGGTTAACGCAAAAAATTTAACTAGTAATAATATTTGTATCTTTGGTATAAAACCAATTAGTCCTTCGGATCAGTATGGTTATTTTTTAACTAATAAAAACTCCAATTTATTAAAGAAATTTATTGAAAAACCAAAAATAAATATCGCTAAAAAAATTATTAAAAAAGGAGCCTACTGGAATTCAGGAATTTTCTTTGTTAGAAAAGACTCTCTTATTTTTCACTATAAAAAATATCAAAAAAATATTTTTTTTAATTGTAATCAATCTATTCAAAAATTAAAAATAAAGAAATCAACAATTAAGCTTAATAAATTTTACTACAGCAAAGCCAAGGAAATATCATTTGATTACGCAATTTTAGAAAATGCAAAACATATATTTGCTGCTAAACTCAAGCTAAATTGGTCGGACTTAGGAAGTTGGAGCTCTATTACTTCTTTATTTAATAAAATTAAGCATAAATATTACTCAAAAAAAAATACTTTTATTAAACCCTGGGGTAAATATTTTAATTTACATCGTGGCAATTGTTTTTTAATTAAAGAACTTGTTGTTAATAAAAATTCTTCGATAAGTTTGCAAAAACATCAACATAGAGCTGAACATTGGACAATTGTGAATGGCAAGCCCAAAATCACAATTGATAAAAAAATTATTTTTCCAAAATTATTTCAAACAATTTATATACCGCTTGGTGCGGTGCATAGAGTAGAAAATAATTTCACTACACCCGTCAAAATAATCGAGGCTCAAGTGGGAAAAATCTTAAAAGAAACAGATATCACTAGATACGTTGATCAGTACGGTAGAATTAAATAAGTACGCATTTAATAGGAGCGTGATCTGAAGGTCTTTCATTTCCCCTTGTATATTTGTCAATCTCAATTTTTTTTAAATTACCAAGCATAGTATCCGAGATTAAAAAGTGATCAATTCTCAAACCTTTGTTTCTTTGCCAAGATCCTTGTTGATAATCCCAGAAAGTGTATTGTTTAGGTTCTTGATTAAATAAACGTAATCCATCCTTAAAACCAAGATTTAGCAAATCTCTAAATTTTTTTCTAATTTCTAATTTGAATAATGCATCATTTAACCATTCGTCAGGGTTATCAACATCATTTTCATTTGGTATAACGTTAAAATCACCTGCAATAATAATATTTTTATTTTTTTTGATTTTTCCTTTAATTAATTTAGTAAATGAATCCATCCATTTTTTCTTGTAATCATACTTTTCTGTATTGATTGGATTACCATTAGGTAGATAGATTGATATTAGTAGAAAATTATTGTTTTTATAATTTATTTCAGCACAAATATATCTCGATTGTTTTAAAGGATCTTTAAAATTATTAATATCAATTTCTAATTCTTTTTTAGATATAATCGCGACACCATTATAAGATTTTTGTCCATTGCTATATGAGTAATATCCTTTTTTTTTAAATTCATCGTGTGGAAAATTTTTATCTTCCGTCTTTATTTCTTGCAGTAACAAAATATCTATTTTTTCTTTTTTTAAGTAGTTAATAACTTGGTCAACTCTTATTCTTATGGAATTTATATTCCAGCTTGCAATGATCATTAAATAGAAAAAGATGTTCCACACCCACAAGAACTTGTGGCTTTAGGATTTAAGATTTTAAAAGATTTTTCTATTAAGGTATCTACAAAGTCAACTTTTGACCCATCTATTAACGAAAGACTGGTATTATCAATTATTATACTTTCAAATCTTTGATCATCTTCATTTATGATGTTGTCAATTGAGAATTTGTATTTAAAACCTGAGCAACCACCGCCCTCGATTGTAATTCTAAAAAAACTTTTAGAACTCTCATTCTTGAGTAGATTTTGAATTTCTAATTTTGCTTTATCTGTTATTTCTAAATTCATCAGTGTTAGTGTATACATTTCTTACAATATTATATTATTTTTTTAAATGAATTCTTCTACACTAACTTATAATAGTATTTTGAAACTATACGCCTCAAATGACGTTAATTTTAGAGGAAGAATTTTTTCTGACAGCAAAAATTTGTATAGATCTGAATATCAGAGAGATAGAGATAGGGTAATACACACTTCTTCATTTAGGAGGTTAAAGCATAAAACTCAGGTTTTTATTTATCATGAGGGTGACCATTTTAGAACAAGACTTACTCATTCTTTAGAAGTGTCGCAAATTTCAAGATCGATTGCTAGATACCTTGGTTTGAATGAGGATTTATGTGAAGTATTAAGTTTAGCGCATGACTTAGGACATACGCCTTTTGGTCATGCTGGTGAGAATGTTTTATCTGAATGTATGAATAATTATGGAAGTTTTGATCATAATATCCAATCATTAAGAATTCTTACACTTTTAGAAAATCCTTACGATGATTTTTTAGGCTTAAATTTATCAATTAACACTATTGATGGTCTTTTAAAACATAACGGTCCTATCCAAGATAAAAAATTAGTACTTGAGCTGTTACCAGATTTAAATAGTTACAAAATTAATTTTGGTAACCATGGATCACTAGAATCACAAATCAGCTCTTTAGCGGATGATATTGCTTACAATAATCACGATATAGACGACGGACTAAGGGCAAATTTTTTTTCAATAGATGAACTAAAAGAAATTCCAATTTTACAAAATATTATTAGTGAAACTTTAGAAAAAAACTCTGCTAAAAATAATTATAAATTAATAAGAAAACTAATTGATTATATGGTTACAGATCTCACAGAAAATACAAAAAAAAATATTCACAAATATAATATTAATAAGATTGAAGATATTTATAATGCAAAATTATCAATTGCGGACTTTACGGAGGATACAAAAAAACTCATTACTAATATAAAATTATTTCTTCATGAAAAAATGTATAAACATAAGTATATTTTAAAATGGACCAGTAAATCTGAAGAAGTAATAAAATTTTTGTTTAATTATTATCTTAAAAATTACAATTTATTAGAAAATAAAACAAATAAACTTTTTACTAAAGAAAGAAATATATGTGATTTTATTGCAGGAATGACGGACAAGTATGCTATTGATCAATATAATAATTTAAATAAATGAGTATTTTTAAGTTCTATAAAGCAAAATTTATTTCCTCATTAACTTCGCAAGGATTTGAATTGAATGACTTTAGTGAAAAATTAAGCGTTGATATACCTAAACAAGAAAAATTTGGTGATATTTCATTTAATGCACCTCTTGTACTTTCTTCATCATTGAAAAAAAATCCTATTATTATAGCCCAAGAAATTTTAGATATTTTTCTAAAGCAATTTAATGAATTCCAGTCTATTGAAGTTGCAAAACCAGGTTTTATTAATTTTAAATTTAACAATAATTTTTGGCTTAATTATTTGCTTCAAATTAGTGACGAAAAAAATTTATTAAAAGATCATTCTAAAAAAATTAATATTGAATACGTTTCAGCAAATCCAACTGGTCCACTACATGTAGGTCATTGCAGAGGAGCAATATACGGTGATACTTTGGCAAATTTACTAAATTATGTTGGGAATACCGTTACCAAAGAGTATTATATTAATGATTATGGAAACCAAATTCATATGTTTTCCAAATCAGTGTACGCAAGAATTTTGGAAATTCAAAAATCTATTAAATTTGATGCCACATCAGGTCTATATCCAGGAGAATATATTAAGGATATTGCTAAATCGATTATTAAAAAAAAATTAATTATATCTTTTGAAAATTATGATCTCATTAAAGAGGATCTTGGCAAGTTTGCTATGCAAGAAGCCATGGTAATGATTAAGAATGATTTATTATCACTCGGAATAAAGCATGATCTTTTTGTATCTGAGACAGATTTAGTAAATAAAAATAACGTAAATAAAGCAATAAAAATACTTGAAGATAAAAATTATATTTATACAGGTGTTTTACCAAAGCCAAAGGGCGATGAAAATGAAGACTGGGAACCTAGAGATCAGCTATTGTTTAAATCTACATTGTTCGGAGATGATGTGGATAGAGCATTAAAAAAATCTGATGATACTTGGACATATTTCGCTAACGATGTTGCATATCATTTATACAAACTAGATAGAGAGTATGATCAATATATTAATATATTAGGAGCTGATCATGCAGGATATTTAAAGAGACTACAAGCATGTGTTACAGCATTATCTGACAGTAAAGTAAATTTTGTTTGTAAGGTTTGTCAGTTAGTTAAGCTATATAAATCTGGTGAACCTTATAAAATGTCTAAAAGGGCTGGAGATTTTATCACTGCTAAAGAATTAGTAGATGCTGTTGGAAAAGATGCGGTCCGTTTTATGATGATTTATAGAAGTAATGATAGTCAATTAGATTTTGACTTTGATTTGGTAACTGAAAAGTCAAAAGAAAACCCTGTTTTTTACGTACAGTATGCGACCGCTAGAATTAATTCAATATTGCGAAAAGTAAAAGTAGACAATAATCAAATTACTAAAGATGATTTGAGCTTACTGAATTCATCTTATGAATTAGAAATTATTAAAAAATTATCTGTATGGCCAAAATGTTTAGAGTTATCAGCAGTTAATTTGGAGCCACACAGAATTCCATATTATTTATATGAACTTTCATCAATGTTTCATTCTTATTGGAATTTAGGAAAAGAAAATAATGATTTTAAAATTGTAGACAATCCAAATATAAATTTAGTGAAAGCTAGAGTGTTTTTAATTAATAAAATTTTATTAATATTAAAATCTGGATTGTCAATTTTAAATGTTTCGGCTCCAGAAACTATGTAATGTATTTGAAAGTATTTAAAATTATTTCTTTCTTAGTTTTTATTATTTTTTTTTATTTTCACATCTCCTTTTATGTATCGGATACATTCAAAAATCATGTTAAGGTTTCTAGAAAAAATCATGACCAATTTATTGAAAATTTCAGTAAAAATCTGAATATAATTCCATCTAAATTAGAGTATAAAAAATTTATAGATAATTCTGAATATTTTAAAAAAATTGAAAAACAGCCAAAATTCTGGGAGCTTTTAAAATAATGACAAATAATAATATTAAGCCAATTATTGTAGGTATTGAAAGTAAATCTTTATCGAAAAAAGAATACTTATTATTTAAAAAAAATTTACCTATAGGATATATAATATTTTCTAGAAATATTGAAAATATCAATCAATTAAAATCTCTTATTCAGCAATTAAAATCAATTAATAAGCGACACAAAGCAATTATTATGATTGATCATGAGGGTGGGAGAGTAAATCGTTTAAATAAAATTTTAAACCAAGATAAATACACAGCTAAATATTTTGGTGATCTTTATAGTAATAATAAAAAACAATTTAATACTGAAATAAAAAAATTTGTTACATGTAACTCAAATATTTTTAATTATATTGGTGTAAATTTAGTTGCTGCTCCAGTATTAGATTTGTTTTATAGCAATAAGTCTAAAATAGTTGGTGATAGGTCTTATTCAAGCAATGTAAAAATAGTCAAACATATTGGAAAGCTAATAATTGAAGAATACAAAAAGTATAATATTAAAACTATAGCCAAGCATGCTCCTGGCCATGGTTTAGCTACCGTTGATTCTCATTTTTCTTTACCAGTAGTTAATCATTCAAAATCTTATCTTTTTAACAATGATTTTAAAACATTCTATCAAATCAAATCAGATTTTTTAATGACAGCTCACATTTTATATAAAAATGTAGACTCTAAAAATTTAGCAACTTTTTCTCATCAGATTATAAAAAAAATTTTAAAAAAAAAATTATCCTTCAAGGGGTTAATTATGACTGATGACATATGCATGAAAGCATTAACGGGATCTGTAATGAGTAGGGCAAATAAATCCTTAAAGGCTGGATGTGATTTAGTGCTTCATTGCAATGGCAATTACGATGAAATGAATAAATTGTTAGTTGGATTACCCACAATTTCTCCTAAATTGTTTAAAAAAATTAATAAAATCTTTAATTAACAATGATTATTTAGTAGGGTTTTTTATGCCCGAGAATCATAGTGAACTCTTAAGTAATAATTTTAAATTACACATCAATAATTACGAAGGACCCCTAGAATTGCTTTTGGATATGGCAAAATCGCAAAAAGTTGATTTAATGGAAATTTCAATAGTTCAATTAGCTGATCAATACATTGATTATGTGGAAAAATTAAAAGATAATTTAGAATTAGCTGCTGATTTTTTAGTCATGGCAGCATGGCTAGCATATTTAAAATCTAGATTATTATTACCAGAAGTTGGAGATGATGATTTTTCAGCAATAAAAATGGCTGAAAAATTAAAATTACAACTTAGGAAGCTAGAAAGCATTAGGTTACTTTCTGATCAGCTCATGAGTAAACCAAAATTAGGGTTTGAAGTCTTTATGAGAGCAATGAGAGAGGGCATTAAACCAATTAATAAATCAGAATATTCTGTTTCTCTTTATGAATTAATAAAATCTTATGCGGATTTTAAAAGAAGAGAAAATTTTTCATCAATTAATATTTCTAAACTACCAGTATATACAATGGAAGAAGCTATCAAAACTATTACAATGCTTTTTGAAAAAATTAAGGAATGGTGTGAAATTAAAACTATTATACCTAAAAATTTTCTAAAATCTAAAAAATTAAAAAAATCTGGGTTAGCCGGAACATTTGCAGCAAGTCTTGAACTTGTTAGAGAAGGAAAACTTTTAGTTAAACAGGAAAATATTTTTGATAAAATATTTATAAAATCAAAATAAAATGAAAAATGATTATTTAAAAGATAAAAAAATTATTGAAGCTTTTTTATTTGCTGCTGATGAGCCACTTGATATGGAAACATTGCAGTCGAAGGTAAGCAAAGCTACTGATGTGCTAAAAATAGTTGAAGAATTGCAAAATGAATACAAAGATAGAGGTATTAATTTAATAAAACTTGCTAATAAATGGTCTTTCAGAACTTCCATTGATTTAGCTGATCAGTTAAGAGAGGAAGTAACAAGTCAAAAAAAACTTTCCAAAGCAGCAATTGAGACTTTGGCAATTATTGCATATCATCAACCGGTTACAAGATCTGAAATTGAAGAGATTAGAGGTGTCTCTTTTAGTACAGGAACTATGGAAGTATTATTTGAACTAGGATGGGTAAAACCAGCTGGCAGAAAAGATATCCCTGGAAAGCCGCTAGCGTATGGTACTTCTGAGAAGTTTTTAAGTCATTTTAACCTTAACTCTCTTGAAGACCTACCTAATTCTGATGAGCTTATGGCTGCAGGTTTAATAGATAGTAGAGTTGACAGCAGCATATTTGGTACAAATAAATTTGCAAAAGAAGAAGAAAATGAAAACTTAAAAGAAAACATTTTTAGTAATATTGATGATATGATTAGCGATACCTTGAAAAATGAGGGAGATACAAAAAATTAAAGATTGTTTTTTTAAGTAATACTAGTTAATATAAATTTATGAGCATTGGTTTTTGGCAGATAGTTATAGTTGTTGTACTTGTGGTCCTTCTGTTTGGAAGAGGCAAAATTTCTGACCTTATGGGTGATGTTGCTAAAGGTATTAAAAGCTTTAAAAAAGGCATGTCATCTGTTGATGATATTTCTGAAGATAAAACCCTGTCAAATAAAGATAACAATAAATCCGAAAGTTAATCTGTAATGCCACAAATAGGGTGGTCTGAGCTATTAATAATTGCTGTAATAGCAATCTTAGTGATTGGTCCAAAGGAACTCCCCATTGTTATGAAAAAAGTTGGATCTTGGATCAAGACCATCAAAAGCTACGCGAATAGTTTTCAAACTAATTTAGAAAATATTTCAAATATTGAAAATATTGATTCAGAAAATTACGAAGTAAAAAAAACTTCTAATAAGAAAAATAAAATCAAAGTAGATGAATCAAAAGACAGCTAGTATTTCAGAGCATTTAAAAGAACTAAGGTCAAGATTGTTAAAATCAATTGTTCTTTTATTAATTTCGTTTGTCATTTGTTATTATTTTGCTGATAAAATTTATTCTTTTTTATTAGATCCGTATGTTCAAGCCGTAAAGGGAGATACGGTTCAACGCAGAATGATTTTTACTGCGATGCATGAAACTTTTCTAACTTATTTAAAATTAGCTTTTTTTTCTGCCCTGTGCATTTCCTTTCCAGTAATATTAATTCAAATTTGGAAATTTATTGCACCTGGATTATACAAAGATGAGAAGTTGGCACTTCTTCCTTTTTTAATTTCAACACCAATTTTATTTATCATGGGCGGTATGTTAGTTTATTATTTAATTATGCCTTTAGCGATAAAGTTTTTTTTATCTTTTGAAACTACCGCTGTAACATCTGGTCTACCAATCCAATTAGAAGCAAAAGTAAACGAGTACTTGTCTTTGATTACCAGATTAATTTTTGCTTTTGGATTAAGTTTTCAACTTCCTGTATTGTTAACTTTATTAGCAAAAGTTGGATTTATAGATTCTGATTATCTGAAAAAAAGAAGAAAATATGTTGTTGTTATCATTTTTGCTGTCGCAGCTGTTTTAACTCCGCCTGATCCAATTACCCAAGTTGGATTGGCTCTACCTCTTTTGTTATTGTATGAACTATCAATTATAACCGTTAAATTTGTTGAAAAAAAATAATGTTAATTTTAAAAGATATTAGAAAAAACCCCGAATTATTTAAACAAAAACTAAAAGCAAGGTTTATTGAAAATTCAGATAAACAGATAGATCATCTTATACAACTCGATAGTAATTTAAGAACTAATCTTGAATTACAACAAGAATTTCAAAATCAAAGAAATTCAATTTCTAAATCTTTAGGTTTAATAAAAGATAAAAAAAGTGATGAATTTATAAAAAAAACTAAAGAAGTAAGTGAAATAAAATCAAAAATATCCAATTTAGAAGAATCTATTAACCAATTATATTTGGGTATCGATGAAATTTTGCATAACTTACCTAATATACCTGATGAAAGTGTACCTGTTGGGTCTGATGAAAATTCTAATAAAGAAATAAAAAAAGAAGGAAAAATTAGAGATTTTGAGTTCGAGCCACTAAGTCATGAAGAAATAGGTCTTAATTTAAATCAAATTGATTTTGAGACTGCAGTAAATATTTCTGGTTCACGATTTGTGATACTAAAGAAAAATATTGCCAAACTGGAAAGGGCATTGATTAATTTTATGATTGATGTTCATACAAAAGAAAACGATTACACAGAAGTAAATGTTCCTGTGTTGGTAAAAGAGGAAACTATGTTTGGCACCGGTCAACTTCCAAAATTTAAAGATGAGCAGTTTAAAACAACTAATAATTTATGGTTAATTCCAACTAGTGAAGTTTCATTAACAAACATAGTTTCGAATCAGATTGTTGCATACGAGCAATTGCCATTACGCTATGTTAGTTCATCTTTGTGTTTTAGATCAGAAGCAGGAGCTGCAGGAAAAGATACGAAAGGAATGATGCGACAGCATCAATTCACCAAAGTAGAGTTAGTAAGCATTGTGCAACCTGAATTTAGATTTAAAGAATTGGATAGACTTACAAAATCTGCAGAAGTTATTTTACAAAAACTTGAGCTGCCTTACCGCGTTACTCTTTTATCTTCAGGTGACATGGGATTTGGTGCTGAAAAAACTTATGATCTTGAAGTATGGATACCATCCCAAAATAAATATAGAGAAATATCTAGCTGTTCAAGTTGTGGAACTTTTCAAGCAAATAGAATGAAAGCAAGGTACAAAACTATCGAAGGTAAAAATGAATTACTTGCAACTTTGAATGGTTCAGGATTAGCAGTTGGAAGAACTATCATAGCAATATTAGAAAATTATCAAAACAAAGATGGCACCGTAGCTATTCCAAAAGTATTACAATCTTATATGGGAAGCGAGATAATTAATTAGTAATTTGGCGGAGAGACAGAGATTCGAACTCTGGAATGGGTTGCCCCATTGCCGGTTTTCAAGACCGGTGCTTTCAACCGCTCAGCCATCTCTCCGTGAGAGACGTTTATAGGTAAAAAATATTCATTCTTCAATAAGATTATTATTTAACTAAAATTTTATAGAGCTAGTGTAACATTCATACAATTATGTTAAAAAAAACAATGAAAATTTTATTAAAAATTTTTTGTTTTGTAATTTTAATTCATCCCTCTACTTATGCTAATCAAGCAGATGATTTTAATAACTGGGTTTTGTCTTTTAAATCAAGAGCTATAAAAGAGGGTATAAAAGAACAAACTTTTGATAGAGCTTTCAAAGATGTTAAGTTTTTAGAAAGATTATTGATTTATGATAAAAGACAACCTGAATTCATAGAAACAACAAGTGTTTACGTTGGAAAAAGAGTTACAAATCAAAGAGTTTTAAAAGCAAAAAATTTTATTAAAGAAAATGAAAAGTTATTAAATAAAATTTCTAATGAATTTAAGGTGCCAAAAGAATATCTTTTAGCCTTATGGGGGGTGGAAACAAGTTTTGGTGTTCATAAAGGAAAAGTTAATACAGTTTCAGCTTTAGCCACCTTATCTTTTGACAAAAGAAGATCTGAATACTTTTCAAAAGAATTAATAATCTTACTTAAATTGCTTGATATGAAAAAAATTAGCTATAATTCATTATTTGGTTCTTGGGCTGGCGCACATGGTAATTTTCAATTTATGCCCTCATCCATTAAAAACTATGCAATTGATTATGATAAGGATGGCACAATTGATCTCGTTAACTCATTAGAGGATTCATTTGCATCAGCCGCTAATTATTTAAGTAAAATTGGATGGAACAATAATTATCCATGGGGTCAAGAAGTTACATCTAGTAAGCAAATTAATCTAAATATTATAACTACTGATGCCAGGAAACTTACAAAATCATTTACCAAAAATAAATGGCAAGAGCTAGGTATTAATAACGAAATATTATTTAAGTCCAAAACAAAACTAAAACTAGTTAGACCAGATGGAGATACTGGACCTTTATTTTTAGTATCGAGTAATTATGAAAAATTATTACATTGGAATAGATCACTTAGATTTGCTATTTCGATAGGTATTTTTGCTGACAAAATAAAAAATGAAATATAAATTTTTAATTGTACTATTTTTTTTATTGTCTAATTGCCAAGCATCTAAGAACAATTTTGTTTATGAATCTAATGGTTTCGCTGGTAATTTAATTGACTTGGGTATTAAAGAAAATTCTGAAGTATTTCAAGTTGCTCTTAATAAAAAAATACCTAGTAAAAATATAAAAATAACAAATTTATCAAATAATAAATCAATTATTATTTCAAATATTATATTTAAAAAAATAGAATCTGAGTATTCTATATTTTTAAACAACAAGGCATTCAGCGATTTAAGTTTAGACAGCAATCTTCCATACGTTAGGATTGAAACAGTAAAAGCAAATCCTAAATTTATTGCAAAAACTGCCAAAGAATTTAAGGAAGAAAAAAAAGTAAGTAATGTTTCAAAAGTTTCTTCTGTAGGTGTAATTAGCTTAAATTCAAAAAATAAATCGAACTTAGTTAAGAATAACAAAAATATTTATTTAAAATATGGCTCATTTTATTACAATTCTTATGCTGTGAGCCTAAAAAATAATCTTAGAAATATTCTAAAATTTAATCAAATCAGTGTAGAAGGAAAGGGTAAATCATTTAATGTTTTAATAGGACCCTTGAAAATGTCTCAATATAAACAAGTTTATAATTTACTAAAAAAAACAAATTATGACAGTTACGATATAATTGTAAAATGAAACTCTTTTTAAATTTTATACTAATTTCTTATATATTTTTTATTTCAAATATTTCTAATGCATTAGAAACTTCAGCAAAACAAGCGATTCTAATAGATTCAAATTCAAAGCAAGTTTTATTTGCCAAAAATGAAAATGAAAAAATATCTCCAGCATCTTTAACTAAAATTATGACTGCTGCTGTTGTGTTTGAGCTAATAAAAAAAGGTGAAATAAAATTAGATGATAAGTTTATAATCTCAACTAAAGCCTGGAGGATGTCTAAGCAGGGATATTCATCTATGTTTATTATGCCTAATGACAAAATCACTGTAGAAAATCTTTTAAAGGGCATTATCGTTGCATCTGGTAATGATGCTTGTATCGCCTTGGCTGAAGGTGTTGCTGGTACAGAGAGTAATTTTGCAACCTTAATGAATGATATGGCTAAAAGAATTGGGATGGATAATACCCATTTTTCTAATTCTTCAGGAATTTATGATCAAGAAAATTATTCAACTGTTGCAGATATAGCTAAATTATCAATTTATTTAATAGATCAATTTCCAGAACTTTACAAAATGTTTAAAGAAAAAACCTTTGAATGGTCTAGGACTGGTGGCTCTCCAATAAAACAAGCTAATAGAAATTCACTACTGTATCGAGATTCAAATGTTGATGGAATTAAAACAGGCCATCTATCAGATTCCGGGTATTCACTTGCAGCTTCTATGAAAGTGGGAGACAGAAGAGTGGTAAGTGTACTAAGTGGTACAAATTCAAATGCAGAAAGAACAAAAGAGTCTTCAAAATTATTAAATTATGCAATAATTACAAATGATTTAATAAAAATAAGTAAGGACAATCAAAATTTTGAAGCTGAAATTTGGAATGGCAAAATAAATAAAGTCAAATTATCTCTTAATGAGGATATTTTTATTACTTATCCAAAAAGAAAATCTAACAATATAAGTTTAATATTGGAGATTGATTCTCCTATTAAGAATACATTTAAAAAAGGTGATCAGCTTGGCAATTTAAAAATACAAGACAACAGCGGTTTGATTAAAGAAGTTCCAGTTTATGCCAATGAAGATTTTAAAAAAATAAATTTCATTAGTCGCTTTTTAAATACCTTAAGCTTTTTGGTATGGGGATAAGAAAAAAAGGGAAATTTATAACTTTTGAAGGTATTGAGGGTTCTGGTAAATCAACTCAAATTAAACTTTTAAAAAATTTCATAGAAAAAAAACTTAAAAAAAAAGTTTTTTTGACTAGAGAGCCTGGTGGGACAAGTATTTCAGAAAAAATAAGAAAATTAATAATTAATGATTTAAAAGATAATCATAATCCATACGCAGAATTATATTTAATTTTTGCTGCAAGAGCTTTGCATTTTGATGTTATTAAAGAAAAAATAGACAAAGGATATTTTGTACTTTGTGATAGATATATTGATTCAACGATTGCGTATCAACACTATAACGGATCTATTGATCTAAATTTTATTAAAATAATGCAGTCAAAAATTCATAGCAACAAATTGCCAAATATAACTTTTTTATTAGATATAAATCCACAGATCAGCAAACAAAGACTTTTAAAAAGGGGCAAAAAACTTGATAGATTTGATAAACTTTCTCTAAAAAAAATGACATTAGTTCGAAATGGCTTTTTAAAAATAGCAAAAATAAACAAAAAAAGGGTCGTAATAGTAAAAAATGATATTAATAAAGAAGTAGCTCATGACTTAATAGTAAAAAACCTTTTAAAAAAAATTTAGCCAGTGAATATAAATAAATCTCTACACTCATTTCATAAAGAATTTTTGAATTTTAACAATTTGTATGAAGATAATAACTTGTCAAATTCTATAATGATTTCAGGTCATGATGGAATAGGCAAAAGAACTTTTGCAACACATTTTGCTTTATTCTGTCTAATGAAAGATGAAGATCGTAAAAAATATTTAATAAATTTTGAAATAAATGACATAAATTTATTAAAGCAGTTAGAAAGCAATTCTTTTTTACAAATTAATTTTTTACAAAAAAAAGAAAATAAAAATTTGATTTTAATAGAAGAAATACGAAATGTAATTAATTTTTGTAGCATGCAATCATTTAACAATGCTCCTAAATTTATTATTGTTAACAATGCAGAACATTTAAATATTAATTCATCTAATGCAATTTTGAAAATTTTAGAGACACCTCCAGAGAATACATATTTTATATTGTTAAATAATTCTAATCATAAAGTTTTAGATACAATTAAATCTAGATGTAGAAAATTTTTATTTAAAATTAACATGAATACTTCTAATAAAATTTTTAATAAATTATCTATCTCTAAAGATCATATAGACTTTAATAACAATATTTTTTCAAAATATGAATTTCATGGAACCAGAATAAAAAAAATAGACTACTTAAATAAAAACTTTTCAATAGATATTTCGACAAAAGATATTTTTAATTTTTGTATAGACGATTATAGAAAAAATAAAAGTGAAGTTGCTTACAATATAGCAATGACAATAGCCCTTAATAATTATTCAATTTTATTTAAAAGTAAAAATAATATTTACAAAACTAACTTTTTTTATAATAAATTTTTGAATATCATTAAAGACTCTTCAGAAATGAATTCTACTTTTAGTAGATTGCCAAATTACGCTTTGATAAACTAATTATGTCTAAAAACTTTTATATTACTACTCCAATTTATTATCCATCAGCAAAACCACATATGGGTCATGCTTATTCGAGTATTTCTGCTGATGTAATTGCTAGATTCAAAAGATTACAAGATTATAAAGTTTTCTTTTTAACTGGCACTGATGAACATGGTCAAAAAATTCAAAAAGCTGCAGAAAAAGAAAAAAAAACTCCTTTGGAATTTTGTGATCAAATATCTAAAATTTTTTTAGATTTATGTTCAATTTTAAATTTAAGTAATACCGATTTTATTAGAACTACCGAGAAAAGGCATTACGATACTGTGCAACACTTATGGAACTTATTGCAAAAAAATGATGAAATTTATTTATCAAAATATAGTGGCTGGTATTCTGTTTCTGATGAAGCTTTTTATTCACAAGATGAAATCGAAGAAGTAGATGGAATAAAACGAAATATTGCTAGCGGCAGTCCAGTTGAATGGGTAGAGGAGGAGTCGTATTTTTTTAGATTATCTAAATGGACTGAACCATTAATAAAATTTTACAAAGAAAATCCGGATTTTATTCAACCCGAATCTAGAAGAAATGAAGTTGTTAAATTTGTAGAAAGTGGCCTTAAAGATCTATCAATTTCAAGGACTTCTTTTAATTGGGGTATACCAGTTCCTAATGATGACAAGCATATAATGTATGTATGGATGGACGCTTTAACAAATTATATAAGTGCCACAAATTATTTTTCCAAAGAAAACAACAATAATTTCTGGCCTGCAGATATCCATATTATAGGTAAAGACATTCTTCGATTTCATGCTGTTTATTGGCCAGCTTTTTTAATGGCTGCCAAAATTAATTTGCCAAAAAAAGTATTTGGTCATGGATGGATTCTTTCTGGAGAAGAAAAAATGTCAAAATCAAAAGGTAATATATTAGATCCTATTGAAATTATTAATGAATTTGGTTTAGATGAATTACGTTACTATCTCATGAAAGAGGTAATATATGGCCAAGATGGTAAAATTAATTTAGATAATTTAAAAAATTGTATCAATAGCGATTTGGCAAACAATATTGGAAACCTAAGTCAAAGAATTATTACAATTCTTATTAAAAAAATTTGATGGAAGATTACCAGCAATAAAAAATTTAACTCAAATATGATAAGAATATTTTAGAAACAAATGATAGTAAATTTGTTAATGCAATGAATAATTTAGAATTACATAATTATGTAAGACAAATTGTTAATTTTGCATCAGATGTAAATAAATATGTAAATGATGAGGAGCCATGGAATACTAAAAAGAAATTCTAATGAACGTATTGCAAATATACTTTATGTTGTAATTGAGAGTTTAAAAAAAATATTTATTTTATTACATCCTATCATGCCAGAAAAATCTGAAAATTTTTTAAAATGTTTATCAATAAAAAAAGAAGATATAACATTAGTTAATTTTAATAAGAAATTAGAGATTGGTTTAGAAATTACATCACCAGGAATTTTATTTAAAAAAATATTATAATGCTTATAGATTCTCATTGTCATTTAAATTACGAACCATTAATTTCTAGTATCCCTGATGTAATAAAAGATTGTAAAAAAAATAATATTCAAAAAATTTTATCAATAGGAACAACATTTAAAAATTCAGAGATTTCTGTAAATTTAACAAATAAATACAATGAACTTTATACAACTGTTGGCATACATCCTCACGAAGCAGATAATGATAAAGATAATTTTAAATATTTGATTAAATTATTTGATAATCCAAATAAAATTATCGGGGTAGGAGAAACTGGATTGGATTATTATTATGAAAATAGCAAAAAAAATACGCAAATAGAATTATTTCAAAAACACATTGAATTAGCAAAATTAAAAAAAATTCCAGTTATAGTTCATACCAGATCTGCTGATATTGATACTATAAATATGATAAATAAAAATGTTAAGAATTCTAATGTAAAATTTCTCATTCATTGTTTTTCTGGAGGTTTGGAATTTTGTAAAAAATTACTAGATTTAAATTGCTACATATCATTTAGTGGAATAATAACTTTTAAAAAATCTCAAGAATTAAGAGAAACCATAAAAATAGTTCCTTTGAATAAAATTTTAGTAGAAACTGACTCTCCATATTTATCTCCAGTACCATTAAGAGGGCAAAGCAATACTCCATCAAATGTTAAATTTGTTGCCGATTGTTTGGCAAAAATCAAAGGTATTTCATTAGAAGAAATATCCGAAACAACAACTAGGAACTTTAATAATCTATTCGATATTAAAGAGAGGGATAATGAATTTAAAAAGACCACTTAAAATTTTGCATATAGCAGATATGCATCTCAGGCACCTCGGTAGACTTTTTTATTCCACTGGTAGAAAAATAAGTCTAGGGTTTATTAAAAATAATATTAATTTATTACAATTAGGAGATAGAGATTTGCTCTCAGGAACTCTTTTAAACAGAAATTCATTTTTGTATGATGCAATAAAAAAAAGTATAATTAATTTTAATCCAGACATCGTTCTGTTTGGTCACGTTGATAATTTAGAATATAATGATTTCACAAACTTGAAAGAAAAATTTAAAAACATTATATTTTCTCAATATTTTGTTGATACACTTGATAAAAATTTTATAAACTTTGAAAAACATAAATCCAGATTTTTATCAAAATCTCAATTTTGCGATATTAATTTTATCACAACCAATCCATCTGATTTAGAATTTGTAGATTTAAATAAAACATTTTACTTACCGAACATTGTTGACTCATCAATAGATTATTTAAAAAATTTTAATTACAGTACTTTACCGTATAATGTTTTTTTTGCTTTGAGCCACGGACAGCATAGGGGGGTATTAAAATCGAAATATATCGATGAAAGAGAGGATTTTATTAAATACATAAAATCTAAAATTAAAAAACCTTTATTTTTTGGCTTGGATGGAGTTTTGCCTGTGTGGGGAAGTGATTTTTTTGATGCATTATCAAAAAGCAAAATGGGCATTAATTATAGTAGGGGCTTACCTACAAAATATTACAGCAGTGATAGAATAGCATCTATTATGGGTAATGGATTAATGTGTTTTCTTCAAAAAAAATACTCTTTTGAAGATTTTTTTATTCCAGATAAAGAGGCAGTTTTTTTTGATTCTAAAAAAGAATTAGTTAGTAAAATTAAATTTTATTCAGCAAATGATAATTTACGAAAAAAAATTGCTAAAAAAGGTCATAAAAAATATCACTCCTTGTTCAATTCAACTTTAGTTACAAAATACATGTTATCTAAAATATTAGGAATTAAAATTTCTGAAAAAAAAGCATGGATGATATAAAAAAAATTTTAATTTACAGAACTGATAGATTTGGTGATTTTTTAATATCATCACCATTTATTAAAAATTTAAAATTAAAATTTCCAAATTCTAAAATTCATATAATGTGCTCATCTTATAATGAAAATTTAATTAAAAATTTTTCTTTTATAGATAAGCATTATATATTTAAAGAGGGATTTTTTTATCGTATTTTAATGGTTTTTAATTTTTTATTTAAAAAATATGATTACTTAATTATTTTAGATGGAAAAAGAAGATCTCTTTTTCATGCATTGTTTTTAAGAGGAAAAATTTTTTGTTTATTAAAAAATAATTTTTTAATTAATATATGTAAATTCCTTAATATAAATTATGCAATTAATTCAGAAGTACACCCTCAGTTTGTGAATTTTAAATATCTTGCCAACATGATAGGCTTTAATATCAAAAATAAAAATATTTATGATAATTATAAATTTGGCAATCTTAAGTTTAAATTACCTAAGAAATTTATTGTTTTTCATTTAGATGAAAAATGGTTTACCCGAACCTACTATTATGATTATACAGATATTAATCCCGATAAAAATACTATTTTTAAAATTCTAAATTTTATTTTAAGTAAAAATTATCATATCGTAATTACTACTGGAGCAATCAAATTAAATTTAATTAAAGAAATAACTAGTTTTATTCATAAACATAAATTTTTATCAAAATATGTCACAATTCTAGACAAAACATCATTTCATGAAATTCAATACATAATTTCTAAATCAAGTGCTTTAATTTGCTGCGAAGGAGGTGTCTCTCATGTATCTTATTTTTTTAATATTCCTACCTTAGCCTTATATGAAAAATCTCGAAAAAACTTTTATAATTATTGGACTGGTCATATGAAAAAAATAATTCTTCACCCTAGAGAAAATGCAAAGTTTTTAGTAGGTCGTAAGTCAATATTTTATAAAAAATTATCTAAAATTTTGTAGATAATTATTTATTTAGACTATCAAGTGGATTGTTTTTAAATAAATTTGCTTCACGGATGTATCTTCTCACCATTTCTGATGATTTGTGGCCTGTCATTTGCATGATACTTCTTTCATCAGCTCCTATACTAGCTGTTGAGGTGGCAAATCCAGATCTTAGACTATGACCCGAATATAATTTGGGATCTAATCCTATTAAAGAAGTATATTTTTTAACAATTAATGAGATCAGTTTTGTCAGAACATGTAAAATAGGCTGTTTTTGCTTGTTATCTCTAACATTTATCCATTTCTTTAATGTGATTGACAGGGCAGTATTTCTGTTTTTTTGAAATATAGGTATTCCTTTTATATATCCTTCTCCAAATTGATCACTTTTTGATTAATTTAACTTTAATTTTTAGACCTTCTTTAACAAATTCCAAATCATCGATTTTTAGATTTGCTAATTCTGATCTTCTAAAACCTCCAGCAAATCCTAAAAGCAATATAGCTTTATCTCTTAATAATTTGTACATTATTATTTACTAAATTATTATTTATATAAATTAATTATATTAATTAAATTATTATATAATAATGGTTTTTTTCCTTTTTGATATGAATTCCTATTTTTCTTTTTATTCCTATTAAATTTTCTCTAATCAGTGGATGCTTACAATCAATATGATAGCCTTTTATTTTGTGTATTACATTTATACTTGCTAACCTTCGTTTTAAAGTGCTGTATTTATTTCTGATTACTTAAATTAGTTAAGTACAAGCCAATTATTTTAGGATTAGCTTGGCATAGATTGAAAATTATATTTTTTACAAAAATTTTCAAAATCTTCAAAATCTGATCTATAAGCTCTTGAGAGTATTTTTTGATTTAGAATGATTTAAATTATCGCTAATTTGCTTTTCTAAATCACTTAATTTGATTTATTATTTCATTCATTTCCGATAACCATTAATTATCGGAAATAATATAATTGTTTATAAAACTTGTCAATAGCATTATTTAGCTACAATGAATTTTTTTATTAAAACAAAAAATATTAATATTGAATGCTTTTCACTAAAGACAGAAACTTCAAATAAAATAATTCAAAATTTACCAATCAAGGCACAAATAAACACCTGGGGAGATGAAATATACTTTGATACAAAGTTAAGGGGAATTTTGTTAGAAAAAGAAGCAAAAGAGGTATTTAATTTGGGTGAAATTGCTTATTGGACTGAAGGCAGCTCCATAGCCATTGGTTTTGGACCTACTCCTGCAAGCCTTGGTTCTGAAATTAGATTAGTTACTAAATGCAATTATTGGGCAAAAGCTAAGAATCCTCAAGATTTGCTTAATTTAAAAAAAGTTAACGATGGTGATCAAATTATCATTGATTTAAAGGGTTAATTTATGCTTAAGGGTAGTAAATTTCAAATTAAAGTCTGGAAAGAAATTAAAAAAATCCCAAAAGGAAAGGTAACTACCTACAAAAATATAGCAAAAAAAATAGGTTTTCCTAAGGCTTCTAGGGCTGTTGCAAATGCCTGCGGTAAGAACCCTTATGCACCATTAATACCGTGTCATCGTGTGATAAAATCAGATTTTACAATTGGCGGATATTCAGGAAAAGGTGGAATTAAACAGAAAATAAAATTATTAATTAAAGAAAAAATTAATATAAATCAATTATTTAATTATATTATTTAATTTTAAAAATTAATAATAGTAAAAAATTATTTACTAATATTCTTAGGGTTTATAGAGCCAGCAGACATAATAAATTTAGAAGCTTCCTCAAAAGACATCTTAAGAGAAATAACGTCCTTTTTTGGCACCATAATTAAAAAACCACTAGTTGGATTGGGGGTTGTAGGAATGAACACGTTAATATGCGTATTTTTCGTTTTTTGAGCTATTTCTCCTTCAGTTTCATTCGTTGCAAAACCAACTGACCACACTCCTTTTCTTGGATACTCAACAAGAACGATTTCCTTATTTTTTTTACCTGAATCAGACAAGGTTTTTGTCAGTTGCCCTAGCCCGTTGTAGATAGATCTTAATACCGGTATTCTGTTTAAAAGCTTATTACCATAATTCAACAAAGTTCTTCCTATAAAAGTTAGAGAAATCATGCCAATAAAGGTGATGATTAAAAAAGCCATTACAAATTCTAATCCAGGAATATTGAATGGAAGATATTTATTTGGATTAATAGAGGCTGGAATGATAGCTGGTGATATGCTTATGATTGCTACAGTCAAGTAGGCTGTTATACCGATGGGTATTATAACAATCACACCTGTTAAAAAATAAGTTCGAATTTTTGCTAAGATTGTTCTTTTTGTTTTTTTAGTACTCATAAATTAATCATAATTTAACTAATTTTATAATATATAGATTTATTGAATATAATATAAAAAAAAATGAAAAGAAGAGAATTTTTAAAATATGTAGGATGTGGATGCTGTGCTTTTGGCCTACCCTCTTGCTCATCTGCACCAATAACTAATCGAAAACAAATTACTTTTTTTCCAGAATCGGTAATCAATTCTCAGGCTATCAAAGCATACGAACAATTTAAAAAAAAAGCTAAAATTAGCAAAGATACTGAAACTTTAAAGTTAATTGAAGAAATTGGCGGTAAAATGAAAATTGCTATTTCTACATATTTTAAAAATAAAAAAATGAAAGATCCAACAGAAAATTATCAGTGGGAATATACTTTGGTTGATGATGACAAAACTTTGAATGCATGGTGCATGCCAGGCGGAAAAATTGCTGTTTATAGCGGAATATTAAAAGTCACCAAGAATAAAGATGGTCTAGCAAATGTTATGGGTCACGAAATTGCACATGCTGTCGCCAAACATTCAGTCGAAAGAGCTAGCGCATCCTTAGCTTTAAACGTGGGCGTAACTGTAGCTGATATTTTTACAGGTGGGATGATTGGAAGAACAAGAAATACGGTTGGTAAAACTACCGGAGTAGATATTCTTCAAGTTGGAATTTTTAATCCATTTACCAGATCTCAAGAAACAGAAGCAGATTATTTAGGTTTAGTTTTTTGTTCAATGACTGGATACAATTTGTATGAAGGAGCTGAACTTTGGAAAAGAATGAGAGAAGAAAATAAAGGAAAAGAAATACCTCAATTTTTAAGTACTCATCCTTCATCAACAAATAGAATTAGACAGATAAGAAGTTGGATACCATCAATCAGACAAAAATATCCTACTTTAAGTAATATTTAATTATTTTTAAAACTTTTAAGCAATTTATCTAAGCAGTTATTGCAAACTACTTTTTTATTATCTCGATATTCTTGAGGGCTTACCTTAACTTCATTAAGGCACTTGCTGCATTTTAAAATATAAAACTTATTATTTTCTTTCATAAATGGTGAGCCCGACAAGATTCGAACTTGTGACCCATTCCTTAAAAGGGAATTGCTCTACCGACTGAGCTACGGGCCCACACAGGGTAACTTAACTTCTAAATACGAATATTCAATAAATTAAGATCCCCCTGTCTATTAAAAATAGCCTTATTAATCAATAGATATGCTCAATTAAAATTGTGGATTGTTGCGATGAAATTTTAAGATTTAAGAATTTAAAAGTTCAAAATTTTCTTTATAAAAATTTTCAAAATTATTGTTTTTGATAGCATCTCTAATTTTTTGCATTAGGTCTTGGTAAAAAGCTACATTATGCCAACTTAGCAATATAGATGCCAGAATTTCATTGGAATTAACAAGGTGATTTAAATAACTTTTAGAATAACTATTTGATGCAGGACAATTCACAATAGGATCTAAGGGAGTATCATCCAAAGCATATTTTGCATTTTTTAAGTTTTTTTTACCTGTCCAAGTGTACGCAAGACCTGTTCTTCCTGATCTGGTTGGTAAGACACAGTCAAACATATCCATTCCTCTTTTTACTGCACCTAGTAAATCCGATGGAGTTCCAACACCCATCAAATAATGCGCTTTTTCTCTTGGAAGAAAAGGACTTATATAATCTAAAACATCAAACATTTCTTGCTGGGACTCTCCCACTGCTAAACCACCTAATGCATAACCATCAAAATTAATTTCTATTAATTGATCAAGTGATTGTTTTCGTAAATCATTAAATATTCCTCCTTGCACAATTCCAAATAATAGTTTGTTAGGATTGTTTCCAAATTCTATTTTAGATTTTTTTGCCCAATCAATAGAAAGATTCACAGCTTTCAAAACTCTATTTTTATCTTTGGTATACTCAGGACATTCGTCAAAAATCATTACAATATCTGAGTTTAAATCTTTTTGTATTTGAATACTTATTTCTGGAGATAAAAATATTTTTTTTCCGTCTATATGGGAGTTAAAATAAACACCATCATCTGTGATTTTACTTATTTTAGATAACGACATAACTTGAAATCCACCTGAGTCAGTTAGAATAGGTAAGTTACAATTCATGAATTGATGCAAGCCACCTACCCTTTTGATTCTTTCAATCCCAGGTCTCAACATTAGATGATAAGTATTACCTAAAATAATTTGTGCACCAGTACTTTTTACTTGATCAATTAATAATGATTTTACTGTTGCTGCAGTACCAACGGGCATAAAGGCAGGAGTATCAATAACACCATGTGTAGTTATGATTTGACCTAATCTTCCACCTGCGTTTTCATTTAATAATTTAAATGAAACTGACATTTAAAATTATTGAACAGTAATACTTACAATAATATCAGGGTTTGAAACAGCGCCCGAACCTGGTGCACCTCTTTTAATTTTATCAATAAATTCCATACCTTCTAAAACTTTTCCAAAGGCCGTGTACTGACGGTCCAGGTGAGGTGCTTTATCAAAGCAAATAAAAAACTGACTATTAGCACTGTCTGGATTTTGTGATCTTGCCATTGAAAGGGTTCCTCTTTCGTGAGGTATATTGTTAAATTCAGCTTTTAAGTCTGGCAAATCTGATCCACCAGTTCCAACCATAGCTGGGTTAAAGTTATTTTTAGTATTCCCATGTTGCACATCACCTGTTTGAGCCATAAATCCATCAATAACTCTATGAAATGCTACGCCGTCATACTTTCCATTTTTGCTTAGTTCTAAAATTCTATTAACATGATTTGGTGCTACATCTTTAAATAATTCAATTTTAACATCACCATGAATTGTTTTTAATATTATTTTTGGATTTTCCACTGCCTCTCCTTTTAAAGTTGATAAAAATAAGAAAAGTATAATTAATATTTTTTTCATCAAATTGTACCTACGACTTATTTTTAAGTTTTTTATTTAAATATACTATAGCCTCTTTGGGGGCAAATTTTTTAATATCACCACCAAGCTCGGCTATCTCTTTGACCATGTTTGATGAAATTAATTGATTTTCTATATCTGCCATTAAAAAAATTGTTTGAATTTTAGGTTCAAGTCTAATGTTCATGCCAGCTAATTGGAATTCATATTCAAAATCTGTCACAACTCTTAATCCTCGAAAAATAATATTAGCATTAATTTTTTTACAAAAATTAACAGTTAAATCTGAAAAACTTACTACTTTGATATTTTTATTTTTAAAAGTAGAGCTTAGAGTTTTTTGCACTATCTCTACCCTTTCAGAGGCAGAAAAAAGAGTTTGCTTATTTTTATTATTGGCAATTCCGACATATAAAGTGTCGACAACACGAGCTGCTCTTTTGATAATGTCTAAATGACCGAGAGTGATTGGGTCAAAAGTTCCTGGATATAATCCAATTTTTTTCATAACTTATTCTTCCGTATCGTCAGTTAAACATACAGCTGAAACAACTTTTTCACCTGAATCTAATTTAAATATTCTCACACCTTGAGTATTTCTACCTGTAATTCTTATTTCACTTGCATTACATCTGATCATTTGTCCCTGATCAGTAATAAGCATAACATCATCTTTATGATTTGTTGAGAATGAAGCCGCAATATTTCCATTTCTCTCAGAAGTAATAATGTTGATAATACCCTGGCCGCCTCTACCACTTTCTCTAAATTCGTAAGATGAAGAACGTTTTCCATAACCGTTTTCTGTAACAGTTAAAATAAATTGCTCTTTAGATTTAAATTCATTAAATTTTTTATCACTCAAATCAATAGTCGATTCATTATCAGTATCATCATCACTTCTAGATTTTTTTAAGTATGCTCTTGCTTCATCTGAAGTAATTTTAACGTGATTTAATACCGTTAAAGAAATGACTTTGTCATCTTTTTTTAAGCTAATGCCTCTAATGCCTTTAGAAGATCTACCTTTAAATACTCTAATTTTGCTTGAATTAACTCTAAGACTTTTTCCAAGATAAGTATTTAACATCACATCCTCATCTTTTTTTATAATTTTAACGCTAACAATATGATCATCCTTATCAAGCTTCATGGCAATTTTTCCATTAGCTTGAATATTTTCAAAATCCAAAAGGCTATTTTTTCTAATTTTTCCCTGAGCAGTTACAAAAATTAAATAAATATCTTTCCAGGTGTCGGTATCTGCCGGTAAGGGCATAATAGAACTGATATGAGCATCGCTTGATAACGGGAAAAGGTTGTGTAATGCCTTACCCTTAGAAACATTAGATCCTTCAGGTATTTTCCAAGCTTTTAATCTGTAAACAAGTCCTTTATTTGAAAAAAAGAGTACCGGAGTTATTGTGCTTGCAGAAAATAACTGGGTTACAAAATCTTCTTCTCTTGTAACAATGCCAGTCTTTCCTTTTCCACCTCTTTTTTGTGATCTTATTGATGTTAATGGGGTTCTTTTAATGTAACCTTTATTTGTAACAGTAACAACTACTTGCTCGTCTTGAATAACATCCTCAATCTCAACAGTTTCAACACTGCCAATGATTTTTGTTCTTCTTGGTATAGCAAATTTTTTCTTAATTTCTGATAATTCATTTTTAATTAATGACAAAAGCTCTTTTTTTTCATTAAGAATTTTCTTAAATTTAACAATCAGGGCATATAAATTTTTTAACTCATCATTAATTTCCGAGTGTCCAATAGCTGTTAATTTTTGTAATCGTAGTTCTAGAATTGCTTTTACCTGATGATCGCTTAATTGATATGAATCAATATTAGTTAATTCACTAACTTCAATAATATTTTTATCTATATTTGATTTTTTAAAATTCCATTTCTTTTTTAAAAGAGCAGTTTTTGCATCTGAAGGATCTTTTGCATTTCTAATGATTGAAATAATTTCATCAATATTTTCAATTGAAATAAATAAACCAATTAAAATGTGAACTCTATCTTTAGCTTTTTTTAAATCGTAAAGAGTTCGTTTAGTTATGATTTTTTCTCTAAAATCTACAAAAATTTTAATGAATTTTTTTAGGTCAAGTAACTCTGGTTTTTTTTCATTAATTGCCAAAGTATTGAAACCAAAAGAACTTTGAAGAGGAGAATATTTATATAATTGATTTATTATTATATTTTCAGACACCCCTTTTCTAACTTCAATTACTATTCTAACTCCATCCTTATTTGACTCATCTCTTAAATCAGAGACGCCCTCTATTTTTTTATCTCTTACTAGTAAGGCTATTTTTTCAATTAAAACTGTTTTGTTAACTTGATACGGAACAGATTTTATAATAATTTTTTTTCTATCTTTTAAACCATCTTCAACTTCGACCTCACCTCTAATTTTTATAGAACCCCTTCCCTTTTCGTATCCATTTTTTATTTCTTCTTTACCAATAATAATTCCACCAGTTGGAAAATCCGGTCCAGGAATTTTTTTCATTAATTCTTTTATACTTATGTCATTATTATCTATGTAGTCCAAAGTGGCATCTATAACTTCACCAAGGTTATGAGGAGGAATATTTGTAGCCATTCCAACAGCTATACCGCCAGCACCATTAACTAAAAGATTGGGATATTGAGCGGGCAAAACTACAGGTTCAAGCTCTGTGTCATCATAATTATTTTGAAAATCTACCGTTTCTTTATCTATATCGGATATTAAAAATTCAGCAATTTTTGCTAGTCTAGTTTCTGTATATCTCATTGCAGCAGCTCTATCGCCATCCAAGGAACCAAAGTTACCTTGTCCATCAAGAAGTGTAACACTCATAGAAAAATCTTGAGCAAGTCTTACAAGGGCATCATAAACTGCTTGATCACCATGTGGATGATATTTACCAATAACATCACCAACAACCCTTGCTGATTTTCTAAACTGTTTAGACCAATCGTAGCCACCTTTGTACATTGCGTAAATGATTCTTCTATGAACAGGTTTCAAACCATCTCTAGCATCTGGTAAAGCTCTGGAAACAATTACACTCATCGCGTACGATAAGTAGGATGATTTCATTTCATCCGTAATATTTCTATTTCCAACTTTTTTTATGATCATTAACTTTAGAAAATATTAAAAAGGAACTTCGTCATCTAATCCCGATGAAGGAATAGGTTCATCCGATGGTAATGAGCTAGAAGATGATTGATCAGACATTGAACCACCTTGGTTACCGCCGCCCAACATTTTTAATGTTGAATTATAACCCTGTAATACTATTTGCGTACTATATTTTTCTTGTCCGTTATTATCAGTATATTTATTTGTTGAAAGTTGGCCCTCTATATAAACCTGAGCACCTTTTTTAAGATATTGTTGCACAACATTGACTAATCCTTCGTTAAAAATAACTACTCTGTGCCATTCTGTTTTTTCTTTTTTTTCGCCTGAATTCTTATCTTTCCAGTTTTCACTTGTAGCTACACTAAGTCTAGCAACACTTTTTCCATTTTGCATTTGCTTAACTTCTGGATCGTTACCCAATCTACCTATTAATAAAACTTTATTTAAACTACCCGCCATATAATTATATTATCTCTTATTTTTTAATGTTAAATGAATATCTTTTATATCATATACCGCATGTTAAATGAATTAAATTACATATATCCACAATCTAAATGATGAAAAAAATTGTTGTTAAAGGTGCAAAAGAGCACAATTTAAAAAATTTATCAGTAGAAATACCAAGAGATCAACTTGTAGTCATTACAGGACTGTCTGGATCGGGAAAATCTTCATTAGCCTTTGATACAATTTATGCTGAAGGCCAAAGAAGATACGTCGAAAGCTTATCTGCATACGCAAGGCAATTTCTGGACCGCATGAAAAAACCAAATGTGGATCTAATTGAAGGTTTGTCACCAGCTATTTCTATAGAACAAAAAACAACCTCTAAAAATCCTCGCTCTACAGTTGCTACTGTTACTGAAATTTATGATTATATGAGAGTCTTATACGCGCGTGTTGGTACACCCTTTTCTCCATTTACAAATTTACCAATTAAATCACAAACAATATCTGAAATGGTAGACAAAATATTAGAGTTACCACAGCCTTCAAGAATATCAATTTTTTCGCCAATCGTTCGGGGACGTAAAGGTGAATATAAAAAAGAAATTCTTGGTTTAAAAAAAAGAGGTTTTTCAAAAATTAAAATTGATGGTGAAATTTTTGATACCGATGATACACCAAATTTAAATAAAAAAATTACTCATAATATTGAAGTTTTAGTCGATAAACTTTTAAATAAAAAAAATGAACAAAAAAGATTGGCTGAAAGTTTAGAAAGTGCCTTGAGTCTTTCAGATGGACTTGTCTATGTGGAGCACGTTAATGAAAATATTCCCACACAACATCAAAAAATAGAAAAATTAGTTTTTTCATCAAAATTTGCGTGTCCTGAAAGTGGTTTCACAATAGAAGAAATAGAACCAAGATTGTTCTCTTTTAATAGTCCTTATGGAGCTTGTCCTGAATGTGAGGGTCTAGGTGTTGATTTATATATTGATCCTAAATTAGTAGTACCAGATGATAGAAAATCTCTTATTGATGGAGCCATTAAACCTTGGGCAACATCATCCAGTTTATACTATGCTCAAACTTTAGCTTCTTTAGCAAAACATTATAATTTTTCATTAAATGACGATTGGAAAAAATTACCTAAAAAAATTCAAGATATAATTTTATATGGTTCAGATAATGAGGAGATTAAATTTAGTTATGATGATGGGTATGAAAAGTATTCTAATAAAAAATCATTCGAAGGTGTTATAAATAATTTACAAAGAAAGTATCTGGAAACTGATAGTGACTGGAAAAGAGAAGAAATAAGTCAATATCAAAATGAAAAAGAATGTGAACGTTGTAGCGGTCAAAGACTTAAAGAAGAAGCTTTGTGTGTTAAAATAAATCATAAAAATATTAGTGAAGTTGCAAAATTATCTATTAAAGACGCGCATGAGTGGTTTGGATCTCTATCAATAAAATTAACTGATAGAGAAAATCAAATTGCTACTCATATTTTAAAAGAAATTAATGAAAGATTAAATTTCTTAATTAATGTTGGATTAGACTACTTAAATTTATCTCGTGGATCAGGAACACTATCTGGTGGAGAAACTCAAAGAATTAGATTGGCCTCACAAATTGGATCTGGTCTCACTGGTGTTTTATATGTACTTGATGAGCCTTCTATTGGTCTGCATCAAAAAGACAATATTAAACTACTTAACGCATTAAAAAGACTTAGAGATTTAGGTAACACAGTCATTGTAGTTGAACATGATGAAGAGGCAATGTTGCATTCAGATCATATTATAGACATGGGTCCTGGAGCTGGAATTAATGGTGGAGAAGTTGTGTCTGAAGGAAATTATGAAAAAATTTCAAAAGATCAAAATAGTTTAACTGGAGATTATTTATCGGGAAGAAAATTTATTTCTTTACCAAAAAATAGAAGGTCAGCTATCAATGGTAAGTATATTGAAATCTTAGGTGCTACTGGAAATAACCTAAAAAATGTTAACGTTAAAATCCCTTTGGGAACATTTACATGTGTAACTGGCGTATCTGGCAGTGGCAAATCTACTTTGGTTTTGAATACTCTTTACCGTGCCTTAAATTTAATGATTAACAAAACAATTACAAGAAATATGCCACATCCCTTCAAGGGTATCAAAGGTTATGAATATTTAGATAAAATTATAGATATTGATCAATCACCTATTGGAAGAACCCCAAGATCAAACCCGGCTACTTATTCAGGAGCATTCACGCCTATTAGAGATTGGTTTACTGCTTTACCAGAAGCAAAATCAAGAGGTTATAAACCAGGGAGATTTTCATTTAACGTAAAAGGCGGCAGATGCGAAGCCTGTGAGGGGGATGGTGTAATAACATATGAGATGCATTTCTTGCCAGATGTATATGTTCAATGTGATGTTTGTAAGGGAAAAAGATATAATAGAGAAACATTAGAGGTAAGACATAAAGATAAAAATATAGCTGATGTTTTGGACATGTCCGTTGATGAAGGAACTGATTTTTTTCAAAACATTCCAACCATTAGAGATAAATTATTAACTCTACAAAAAGTTGGTCTTGGTTATATGAAAATTGGTCAGCAAGCAACTACTCTATCGGGCGGTGAGGCTCAAAGAATTAAGTTAGCAAAAGAATTATCAAAAAGATCGACGGGAAGAACTATTTATATATTAGACGAACCTACAACTGGATTGCATGTTCATGACGTTAAAAAACTACTAGAGGTTCTACAGGCTTTCGTGCAAAAGGGTAACACAGTGGTAGTCATCGAACATAATATGGAAGTAATCAAAACTGCTGATTGGATTGTTGATATAGGTCCAGATGGCGGAGTTAATGGGGGTAATGTTCTATTTCAAGGAACACCGGAACAAATTATTCATTGCAAAGAAAGTTATACGGGAAATTTTCTGAAGAAAATTTTAGAAAAAAAATATAAAAAAATAGCCTAGAATTAGGGCGTATTATCTACTTTTTCACTCCAATCACGTTTAACGTTAAAATAAATTAAAACTGGAGCTGCAACAAAGATTGAAGAGTAAGTACCAATTAACACTCCCCATATTAAAGCAAATGAAAAACCTTTCAAAATCTCTCCACCAAAAAAATAAATTGATACTAATGCTAATAAAGTTGTAAGCGAAGTTTTAAGGGTTCTGGATAATGTGGAATTGAGCGATTCATTAATTAATTCTTGTAAATCTTTTTGATCATCTTTTTTTAAATATTCACGTATGCGGTCATATATAACAACCGTATCGTTCATAGAATAACCAACAATAGTTAAAACCGCTGCAACTATTGACAAGCCAAATTCATAGCCAACAACACTAAAAGCACCTATAGTAATAATTACATCATGTACTAAAGCAATGATTGCTCCGAGACTGAATTGCCACTCAAATCTTACCCAAATATAAAAAAGCATTAATAATAATGCAATAACAACTGAATAAATTCCTGCTTTTGTTAACTCCTCACTGATTTTTGACCCTACTACCTCTACTCTTCTAAAATTAATTGTTTGAGATAAATCTTTTTCTAAATGATTTTTAATTGTGGAAATAAAATTATTATCACCCTTTTTTTCAATAGTTGCTAAAAATTCAATATTTGAACCAAACTCTTTTACCTTAACATCGCCTAAATTTAATTTATTTAATGAATTCCTTAAGCGATCCGAACTAAAAGTATTATCAAATTTCATTTCAATAACAGTTCCGCCTTTAAAATCTACGCCGTAATTCAATCCTTTAAAGGCAAAGAAAAAAACAGAACTCAAAAATAAAATTAATGAGATAGAGATAAAAAAAGTTTTATATTTCAAAAAATTATATGTTTTGTCGTAAAAATTCATAATATTATATTTTAATTAAATCGTTTTTTCGTTTTTTTATATATTCTGAAGTTAATAACCTTCCAAAAGTATAAGTTGTAAAAAAAGTAGAAAAAATTCCAACCGCAAGAGTAACTGCAAAACCTTTAATTGGACCTGTGCCAATAAAATACAAAACAATAGCGGCAATTAAAGTGGTAATATTAGAATCTAAAATAGTTGTTAATACTTTTTTATATGCTGTATCAAAAGCAATTAAATTATTATTTTCGACTTTCAGCTCCTCTTTAATTCTTTCATATATTAATACGTTTGAGTCGACAGCCATACCGACTGTCAAAATAATTCCAGCTATCCCTGGTAACGTTAATGTGGCACCCATAAGAGTGAGAACAGCAATAATTAAAATTAAATTAGCAATTAAAGACACATTGGCGATTAGCCCAAAAATTCGGTAATTGAATACCATGTAGATAACGACCAAAATAAATCCAATAATTAAAGACAAGACACCTTTCTCAATTGAATCTTTTCCTAAATCTGGACCAACGGTTCTTTCCTCAATAATATTTAAAGGCGCCGGTAAAGCGCCTGATCTTAATAAAATGGCTAAATTGTTTGCTTCTGGAACTGAAAAATTTCCTGATATTTGACCATTCCCAGTAACAATTGCATCTCTAATAACTGGGGCGCTAACAACTTCATTATCTAAAATTATAGCTAAATTTCTTCCAATATTATTTTTTGTTGAAAGAGCAAATTTTTTAGCACCTAAGTTATCTAATTTAAAGTTTACTACTGAAGAATTGCTAATTTGATCAAAACCTGGCTGCGCATCAATTAAATTTTCTCCTGATATAATGATTTTTCTTTCAACGTTATATTTTAATTCCTTGTTATTTGCGGCACTTAACACTTCTGATCCCATTCCATCCTCAGCATTCTGGTTTGAAAGGAATCTAAAAGTTAATTTTGCTGTTTTTCCTAAAAGTTTTTTAATTTCAGAAGGATCTTTTAAACCTGGTAACTCTACCAAAACCCTATCTACTCCCCTCGTAACAATGTTGGGTTCCTTAGTTCCTATTTCGTCAACTCTATTACGTACTATCTCGATAGATTGTTCTAATGCATTTTTTTTTATTAAATTAATTAAATCGGTTGTAAAATTTAACGTAATTATATTAGCATTAATATTAATTTCAAATTCCTTACCTGTTTGATTAATTTTTTGGTTTATTTCGTTGCTATTTAAAATTTGTAAAATTTTATCTTTATCTTTGAGATCATAGCTAAATGTAATTTTATTTTTATTAATAACAAAATTGTTATAATTTAATTTTTCAGATCTAAGCTTTCTTCTTATTTCTAAACTTTTAATTTGATATCTTTGCTCAAGTAAGGGAGATGAATCAATTTCTAATAATAAATATGAACCGCCTTGTAAATCAAGACCCAAATTTACTTTCTTATTAGAAAAAACAGCTGAATTATTAATATTTATAAAATTTGGAATAAAAAAATAGATTGCGCAAAGTAACAATCCATAGATAGCGAATTTTTTAAAACGCGAAAAATATAACACTGAATTTATTTTGGTTCAGTTTTGCTTAGTACGGCTGATATAGATGATTTAATTACTTTAATAGAAAGATTATCAGATATTTCGAGTTCAACTTTGTCATCCTCTAGAACCCTAGCAACTTTCCCAATCAGACCACCTGCAGCGACAACCATATCCCCTCTTGCAACAGCTTCAACCATAGCTTTATGCTCTTTTACTTTTCTTTGCTGAGGCCTAATCAACAAAAAGTAAAAAATTACAAAAATTAATATTAGCGGTATAAATTGACCAATTGCTTTTGAATCCATGTGGAGTTTTTAAACTATATTATTTAATTAAACAACAATATTTCCTTGTTTTAAGGCTTAATTTTAAAGTCTTTAATTTTTTTTGAAATTAAAAAATTAGTTAGGTCATTATTAGGTTTTTCAAAAATTAACCAGTCACTGAGTGATTTGTCAGTAAATTCTAAAATTTTTTCAAATTCTAATAGCTCATTCTCGGATAAACTATTTTGATTTTCTTTAAAAAAACCCCCTAATAATAAATCCATCTCCTTAGTACCTCTGTGTGTAGATCTGAACAGAAGTTTTTTTCTAAAGTTCTCTATGTTAGTAATCATAATTCAATTTTAAAATTAATTTGAAAGATATCAATGAATTTTGATGATTTATTTAGTCCTGTTAATAAAATCAAAGGTGTTGGACCTATTATAAGCAAAAAATTATTGGATAAAGGCATAACTAATAAAATAGATCTATTTTTAAATTTACCAACCGGAGCTATTGATCGAAGATTTTGTCCTAAATTGGATCAATTAGAAGTTGGTAAAGTTTCAACCATTTTTGTAACCCCTATCAAATATAACATCCCTAGATTTAGAAATTTACCAAATAAAGTTACATGCAAAGATGAGTATGGACAAATCGATATTATTTTTTTTAACTCAAGAGAAAATTATATTAAACAAATTTTACCTTTAAATAATGAAGTTATAATTAGTGGTAAAGTTAATGTTTATAAAAATAAATTTCAAATTACAAATCCCGAATATATTCAGTCAGTTGAAAAAGAAAATGATATTAAGAAAATTATGGCCAAATATTCTTCGGTTACCGGAATATCGGCTAAAACTATCCAAAAAATATATAATGAGGAAATAAAAAAACTTTCTGAGATAGATGAGTGGCATGATAAAGATTTTATAAAAAAATTAAATTGGCCAACATGGTACGAATCGATATTTAGATTACACAATCCTGAAAATTTATCTGACATTGATAAAGAATCTAAATTTTACAAAAGATTAGCTTATGATGAGATTTTTAGTAATTTTTTAATATTTTCTGAAATAAAAAAAAGAATAAAAAAATTACAAAAAAAACCAAAAACCATAAATAATATAATTCTAACTAATATAAAAAAAAAACTTTCATTCCAATTAACACAAGGACAAGAAAAAGTTTTAGATGAAATATTTAATGATCTTTCATCTGTAAAAAAAATGCTAAGAGTTTTGCAGGGTGACGTAGGTAGTGGAAAAACTGTCGTTGCAATGCTTGCGGCAGCTACGGTCGTTAAATCAGGATATCAAGTAGCTTTTTTATGTCCAACTGATTTATTGGCAAAACAACACTATAAGTTATTTAAGACTATATTGGCTGACGAAAATATAAATATAAGTTTATTATCAGGAAAAACAAAATTATCTGAACAGCAAAAAGTTAGATCTCAAATAGAAAGTAGCAATATTGATATAGCTATTGGTACACACTCCCTTTTTCAAGAAAAAACTATTTTCAACAATCTCGGTTTAATTGTCATTGATGAACAGCATAAATTTGGGGTTCAGCAAAGAATTAATTTATCTTTAAAAGGAAATATTAATACAGACGTATTATTAATGACAGCAACACCAATACCCAGAACTCTAATTTTAACAACCTATGGTGAGATGGATATTTCTACAATTAAAGAAAAGCCATTTAGAAATACTAACATTTCAACATTATCTAAATCTTTAGACAAAATAGATGAAATAATGAAATTTGTTGAAAACAAATTGTATGAAGGAGATCAAATTTATTGGGTATGTCCATTAATTGAAGATAGTGAAAAACTAACTAAACTCTCTTCTGCAGTTACTAGATTTAATTTTTTAAAGAAAAAATTAAAATATAATATCGGGTTAATTCATGGATCACTTAGCAATGAGGAAAAAGATCTTGAAATGAAAAAATTTGTAGATGGCAAAACTAAACTAATCGTTTCTACAACAGTAATTGAAGTTGGTATTGATAATCCTAATGCCAATACAATAATAATAGAAAATTCTGAACGATTTGGATTATCCCAATTACATCAATTAAGAGGTAGGGTTGGAAGAGGAACTAAAGATGGGTCTTGTCTTTTGTTATATGCATCAAATATCGGTGAAAATGGAAGAAAAAGAATCCAAATTTTAAAATCTTCTATGGATGGTTTTTATATTTCTGAAGAAGATTTAAAACTTAGAGGTTTTGGAGATATTATTGGATACAAGCAAAGTGGTGAGAAAGATTTTTTAATTGCAGATCCCGCATATCACAATGATTTATTTGAGCTTGCAAAACATCAAATTGAAACCGAACAAACAAAGGAAATTGAAATTGAAAAAAGATATAACAAATTATTAAAAATATTTAAAAAAGATAAAATTCTAAATATTATAGATACGGGATAAATTTATTTTCTATAACCAATAGCAATTTCAAATTCAGCTAATCGTTTATGAATAGATCTTAGTTCTGTAATTGTAGTCCAGTTATGAGTAAATAAAGAAAAGCTTCCATGAACACGTTGGAATGCATTTGAAACCTGTATAACAAATCCTAAAGTTATCGCTCCAGTAAACAAACCTGGTGCCATCACTAAGTAAGGAACTATAACCATAAATTGATCATATAAATTAACCCAAATATCAAAATAACCGTAATGTAAAAAAAGCCTGTGATAATTAAATTTTATTCCTGAAAATAATTGTAAAATAGTATCAGGTTTAGCGTATGTATCTCTATCATCTTCACCATAAACAAGTTCTTTTCTAAATTTAGCTTCAACTTTTTGATTATTATATTCTAATCCGGGAAGTTTCCATCCCACTAACCAGCTGATTAACAAACTGCCTAGACTAGTTAAAAAAGCAACCCAAACTAATGAGCCAGGAATATCTTTTAAAAAAACAATGTCGACTTTATCTGAAAGCGACCAAAGAATTGGTGTAAATGCAATCAGGGTCATAACTGCCCTAACTACTTGCAGTCCAAGGCTTTCAACAATTTTTGCAAATCGCATTGTGTCTTCCTGTAATCGCTGAGCAGACCCCTCAACTTTAACTCTTCCGGATGTCCAGATTGGCATGTAGTCAAAGGTTATGGCTTCTCTCCATCTAAAAGCATATAATCTCGTGAAGTAAGCTGTAAAAGTTGCTAAGATTACATAAGGTAGAGCTAGGTATACAAATTCAAAAATTTTATCCCAAAAAATAGCCAGTGACGACTCCATTGGTTTTTGCAGAATGTCGTAAAAACCTTTGTACCATTGATTTATTTTTACAGTAATAGTTACTTGAATAAGTAAGGAAAGAACTAACAACGATCCTCCACCCCATGACCACAAAAGCCATTTCTTATTTAAAAAAAAACTTTTAAGCATTAATAATTAATTAATTTTTTAAAAAATTATCAGCGTACGATTTGATAATAATTTTTCTTTTTTTAGATTCTAATAAATCAAAAAGAATATTGTGTTTATTTGCATAATTAATTGCCTCTTCTTTGCTTTCGAACTTTAGTTTAACTTGTTTTTGGGTATCTCTTGATGCATTCCATCCCATTAAGTAATCTGTTTCGAAATTTTCTTTATTAAACTCTAAAATCCAATATTTGGTTTTTGCGGTACCTGACTGCATCGCTGTCTTCGAAGGATTATAAATTTTAGCTTTTTTCATAAAGTTATGGTCGGGGCAGTAAGATTCGAACTTACGACCCTCTGGTCCCAAACCAGATGCGCTACCAGGCTGCGCTATGCCCCGACTAGAACAGCAGTTATATACATAGATTTTTAGTAATTGAAAAGAAATTCAATTTCATTAATTAAAATATCGTGTTATTAAAGGCGTCCATGATACAAAAAGCTTCTTCATTTATTAAATGGTTTATTAAGCACGAAACCTCTGCTGGTATTGTCTTATTGGTGATGACCGTTTTAGCTTTATTAATAAGCAACTCAGGATTTTCTGATGAATATTTTGCAATTTTAAAAAAATATGTATCTATTGGAATTGGTTCATTTTCATTAAAATTATCGATTTTCCATTGGATTAATGATGCCTTAATGGCAATCTTCTTTTTGGTAGTAGGTCTTGAGATTAAAAGAGAATTTTTAGAAGGTGAGCTATCAAAGCCTACTCAAGCAGCACTTCCTATTGCTGGAGCAATAGGTGGTATGTTGGTACCAGCGCTAATTTATGTCGCTTTTAACATTAATACAGCAGATACCTTAAAAGGATGGGCTATACCCTCCGCTACTGATATTGCTTTTTCAATAGGTGTATTATCTCTGCTTGGTAAAAGAGTTCCTATATCCTTAAAAGTATTTCTAGTAGCTTTAGCTATCATTGATGATCTTGGTGCAATTGTTATTATAGCTATTTTTTATTCATCAGATTTAAATTTATTATATTTATTTTTAATGTTTGCATCTTTTGCAACATTAATGATTTTAAATAAAACGGGAGTTAGCAAATTTTTACCTTACTTGATTATAGGTTCTGTTATGTGGTTTTTTACGCATGAAAGTGGAATTCACGCAACGATATCAGGTGTTTTATTAGCAATTTCCATACCGCACAAAAAAGATAACTCACATCATAATTCTATGCTCAAAATTCTAGAACACTCTATTGCACCTTATGTTTCATTTTTAATTATGCCTATTTTTGCTTTTGCAAATGCAGGGGTAAAATTAGAAGGTGCATCGATGGCTTTATTATTAGACCATGTAACATTAGGGGTATTAGTTGGTCTATTTGTTGGTAAGCAAATTGGAGTCTTTTCATTCTCACTACTGTCTATAAAACTTGGTTGGGCCGAAAAGCCTGCAAATTCAAATTGGATGAGTTTTTATGGAGTGGGCGTTTTAACTGGAATTGGTTTTACAATGAGTTTGTTTGTTGGAAATTTAGCTTTTCCAAACTCACCATATATGGATGAAGTTAAAATAGGTGTTTTATTAGGATCACTTTTATCTACAATTTTGGGTTATGCAATACTAATGCTAACCACAAAAAAAAATGTCTAAATTTTTTAAAATATTTATTTTATTAATTTTTATGTTTAATTTCTTTTCCTCTGCATCTGCTAATTATAAAAAGCTTGCATATGATTTTTCTTTTAAAGATAATAATGAACAAGATTATTCTTTAGATCAATATAAAGGAAAAGTAATACTTGTAGTTAATGTTGCTAGTCGTTGCGGTTTTACAAAACAATATGCTGATTTACAAAAATTATATGATGAAAACAAAAGTAAAGGCTTGATAATAATTGGCGTACCTTCAAATGATTTTGGTAATCAAGAGCCAGGGTCTAACAAAGAAATAAAAAAATTTTGCGAAACTAATTTTGGTATCACATTCCCTATTATGGCAAAAACAAATATATTAGGTGATACAGGTCATCCTTTTTATAAGTGGGTTGAAGAAAACTACGGAAAATCTGGTGTTCCTAAATGGAATTTTTATAAAGTTTTAATCAACAAATCTGGCAAAATTGAAGACGTATATAGTTCAATAACTAATCCAAGCAGTAAAAAAATAAAAAATAAGATTAACTCTATTCTGCAATAAAGTGGCGGTCCCTAGGGGAATCGAACCCCTCTTTGCAGGATGAAAACCAGCTGTCCTAACCGATAGACGAAGGGACCGTGAGTTGCTTTTTAGTGATAATCTAAGAATTAATCAATTAAAAAGTTAACTAGTTTGTAGCCAATGCTAAGTCATCTAAGATGAATTGGACTTCTTTTTTTCCATTCCACTCATTTAAAGACAACCTACCTGCAAAGTCGAACATCTTATTTTTTGGATTTAATAAATAGGTTCCTATTATATTTTCCGATGAATTAAATGAAATTACATTTAAATTTTGATTATTTTCTGTTTTACAAAAGGCTTTAACATGTAAATTTTTTAGAAGCATTGATTTAGTAACTTGGATATTTTTAATAATAAATTTTGGCTCTCTATTACCAGAGCCAAATGGAGCTAATTGATTAATTTGGTCAAAAAAATCTTCATTAAGAGCAGAGGCTGAAATAACAGTATCGATATATAAATCTTTTTCTTTAGAAGATTGACATCCAGATTGATTAAAAATCTTAATCATTTCATTTTCAAAATCATCAATCCTATCTTTTTTCATTGAAAACCCAGCTGCCATTTTGTGACCTCCACCTTTTGCAATTATTCCTTTTTGTTTAATTTTTATAATTGCAGCACCTATATCAAATCCAGCGATGGATCTTGCAGAACCTTTAGCTTCATCACCTTGAATATTGATTATAAAAGCGGGTTTATTAAAATGTTCTTTAATTCTACTGGCAATAATACCTATAATACCTTCGTGCCATTTTTGCGACTGAACAACAATAATAGGTAAATTATCTTTCAACTTTGCAGCATCAGTAGCTTCTTCTAAAATTAAATTTTCAATAGTTTTTCTTTTTTCATTTAACTTAGATAATTCTGAAGATATCTTGAAAGCTTGTTCTGGATCTTGTGTGAGAAATAAATTTACACCATAATCTGATTTTCCAATTCTTCCTCCTGCATTGATTTTTGGTCCAAGAATGTAACCAATATGATAAGTATCTATTTTTGAATTTAAATTAGTTAAATCGGCAAGTGTTTTAATTCCTAGATTATTTCTATTCGCTATAACTTTTAATCCTTGAAAAACAAAAGATCGATTTAATCCGAATAATGGAACAACGTCACACACAGTTCCAAAAGTGACCAAATCTAAAAAACTTAATAAATCTGGTTCTACAATATCATTATTAATAAAAAAATTTTCTTTTCTTAATTTATTACTTAGTGCTGAAATGAATAAAAAAGAAACTCCAGCTGCGCACAAAAATTTAAGATCAGAATTTTCATCGAATCTATTAGGATTTATTATCGCGTCAGCAGGGGGTAATTTTTCTACAGATTGATGATGATCAATCACTATTACATCCCGATTATGCTGCTTTGCGAATTCAATTGCCTCAAAAGATGTTGTTCCACAATCTACTGCTATAATTAATTTTGCACCTTGCTCTATAATATTAGCGATCGTTGCTTTAGTGGGTCCATATCCATCTTTAAGACGGTCCGGTATAAAAATAAAATTATCTGATTTTAATAATGTTAAATATTTTGATAAAATAGCTGATGATGAAGCTCCATCAACATCATAATCACCAAAAATACAAATTTTATTTTTTTCTTTTATATGTTTAATGAGTAAATTAGTTCCGTCCTCCATTGACTTTAATTCGAATGGATTTGGCATCGTATTTTTAATCTTAGGGTTTAGAAAAGCCTCACATTGATCAATAGGAATTTTTCTTATCGCAAGTAATCGTGAAACAATTTCACTAATCCCGAAATCTTGCGTAATCTTTTTTACTATATTTTCATCATATTTTCCTAGTATCCAATTTTTTCCAGATACGGATTGATGAATCATATTTCAATTTTTTCTTGATATTTCTTTATGATTTTTTCTTTTGAATGTAGTGATAATATTTCTGAAGTAAAAAAATTCTTACTTATCTCTATACCTTTCAATAATTCTCCATCTGTAACTCCTGCGGCACAAAAAATGACATCTCCTTTTACCATATCATTTAGATAATATTTTTTTGAAAAATCAGAAATACCTAATTTTGTTGCTCTAAGTTTTTCATCATGGTTTGAAATGACAAGTCTTCCTTGAAATTGTCCATCAAAGCATTTGATTGCTGCTGCAGCCAAAACTCCTTCAGGAGCTCCACCTATACCGATATACATATCTACGTTAAATTCATCTAAGCAGCTATATATAGCCCCAACCACATCTCCATCTGAAATGAATTTTATATTAGTGGATAGTTTCTTTAAAGATTGTACAATTTTCTTATGTCTATCTCTCTCTAATAAACAGACAGTCAAATCAGATGTTTTTACCGATTTAAATTCTGCAATATTTTTAATATTTTTTTCAACTGTAAAATCTAAATCAATTATATTTTCTGGATAACCTGGGCCTATGGCAATTTTTTCCATATAGGTATCTGGTGCTTGCAATAAATTACCTTTTTCGGATACAGCAATTACTGATATTGCATTTGGTAAATTTTTAGCTGTTAAAGTTGTTCCATCTAAAGGATCGACAGCAATATCTAATTCCTCACCATCTCCAGTTCCTAATTTTTCACCAATATATAACATTGGTGCCTCATCCATCTCTCCTTCACCAATAACAATTTTTCCATTCATGGATATTTTATTCAAATCATTTCTCATTGAGTCTACTGCAGCTTGATCAGCAGCAATCTTGTCACCTTTGCCTTTAAGTAGTGAAGAAGCATAAGCAGCTCTTGCGGCTACAAGAGAAAAATCATTTAATAGTTTTGTATCTAGCACTATAAATTACTTTCGTTTCTAACGCGTATCATTACAATTTTTTTAAAAATTTTCTTATTTTTTGCTAAAATAGAAATTGCATTTTTAATAGAAGATTCTTTGCTTGCGTGAGTAACTATAACAATATTTGAATAACTGTTGTTAGGATTTTGAACCAAACTTTCAACAGAAATTTTATTTTTAGCTAGGCATGAGGTAATAGTTGATAAAACTCCTGGCCTGTCGGAGACTAAGAATCTTAAATAATACTTACTTTCATGGTTGCTAAAATCAAAAAGACTATAATTTTTTTTAGATTTAGGCGAAAATCCAAAGGAATAATCATCATTACCTACCATAATTGAAGCTATATCTGAAATTATAGATGAAGATGTTGGCCCCTTACCTGCTCCAGGGCCTTCATAAACTGTTCTTCCTATTGGAGATCCGTCCACCACTATTGCATTTGTGACACCATTAATATTGGCAATATCTATATAGGTAGGAATTAGACATGGATGCACTCTTTGTTTTATTTTATTATTAATTTTTTCAGCTATTGCCAGAAGTTTAATTTTAAAATTAAGTTTTTTTGCAAATAAAATATCTTCAATTTCAATATTTCTTATACCCTCTACTAAAAAATTTTTATTAATTATCTTGCTACCAAAACAAATTGAACTCAAAATAGAAATTTTTGCAGCAACATCATGTCCATCAATATCTGCTGATGGATTTGACTCAGCAAATCCTTTTTGTTGAGCTATCTTAAGAATTTCGTTAAAAGATGAATTTGTTTTTTCCATCTCTGTTAGTATAAAATTAGTTGTACCGTTTAAAATCCCATAGATTTGCTTAATTTGATTTGCAATCAAGCCTTGTTTGATAGATTGAATAATTGGTATTCCCCCACCAACGGAGGCTTCAAAAAGTAGATTAACAGAATTTTTTTCAGCTAAAATTGATAATTGATCTCCATGTTTAGCAATGAGTGCTTTATTAGCTGTCACGACATGTTTTTTATTTTTTAAAGCGGAAAAAACTACCTTTTTAGCAATACCATCTGCACCGCCAACTAATTCTACAATTATATCTACATTTTTATCAGCACATAAGTTAAGAGCATTTTTTTCCCATAAAGATTTTGGTATCTTAATATTTCCTCTTTTTTTTGAAAAATTCTTTGATGAAACTTTATAAATATTTAATCGAAAACCTGTTTTATTAAAGATATTATTCTTATTACGTAATAAATTTTTATAAACTTCTAAACCTATATTTCCTAAACCAACAATTGCTATGTTAAAAGTTTTCATTACGCTTTTAATGCCAAGTCTTCTTTAAATTTATATTTAATATTAAAATTTTGTACTGCTTGTCCGGCCGCTCCTTTTACAAGGTTATCAATAGCACTTGCAATAATCAATTGCCCTTTAAATCTATTATTATAAATTCCTATATGACAACTATTTGTATTGATAACTGCATCAGTATTAATCATTACATTATTGTTAAAAATTTTAACAAATTTATCTTTTTTATAATAATTTAATAAGTATTTATAAATTTTTTTATCATTAAAATTTTTATTAAGATCAACATAAATTGTTGAAATCATTCCTCTAAAAGTTGGAATAATATGTGGAGTGAATGATATTTGAATTTTTTTTTTTGAAAATTTTGATAATTCTTGATCTATCTCAGGCATATGTCTGTGTTTAGCCACTCCATAAATACCTATATTTTCATATATATTATTGGGATATAATTTTTTGTCATAAATTTTTTTACCAGCCCCAGAATAACCTGATTTTGAATCAGCTTTTATTGTATTTGCGTTGATCATATTTCTTTTAATCAAGGGAATTAAAGGTAAAAGAATAGATGTTGGGTAGCACCCTGGGCATGCAATAATATTTGTTTTTGAAATATTTTTTCTATTTATTTCACTTAATCCATAAACTGCTTTTTTTTGATTTTTGACAGATTTATGTTCTGTCTTATACCAAGTTTGAAAAATATTTTTATCATCCAATCTAAAATCAGCCGATAAATCAATTAAAGTAGTTTTAGAATTCATTACATTTGAAATAAAATGAGACTCTCCATGAGGCAAGGCAGTAAAGATTGTATCTACTTCTTGAATAGCTTCGGAATTAAACTTGGAAACTAAAGGCAATTTTATATTTTTAAAATCTTTATCAAAAAAAGACATTGGTTTTCCTGTGTTGGATTGAGCAAATAAATATTTAATTCTTACGTAAGGATGCTTGAGTAAAATTTTTATTAATTCAATACCTGAAAAACCTGTTGCACCAGCAATTGCAATATTTTTAATTTTCTTCATTGGGAATATTTTCTACTTTATATAAATTTAAATGAAATACAAAAATGTAAAAAAGATGGTATTGCTTATCTTTTAGAAAATTGAAATCTTCTTCGAGCTTTTCTTTGACCGTATTTTTTACGCTCAACGGTTCTAGAATCTCTTGTAACTAATTTGTCTTTTTTAACAACTTTTCTCATTGCTGGATCAGACTCTACAAGTGCCTTTGCAATTCCATGCGTGACAGCACCAGCTTGCCCAGACATTCCACCACCTTTTACCGTGCAAATGATATCAACTAAGTTTTGTTTATCTGTAATTTTTAATGGTTTTTCAACAGCCAGTTGATGAACAGGCCTTTTAAAATATTCAGTATATATTTTACCATTAACTGAAATTTTTCCTGAACCATTCAGTACCCAAACTCTTGCAACAGATTCTTTTCTTTTTCCAGTTGCGTAATGAGATTCTTTTGTAACTTTAAGATTTAATTCCATTAATTTATTTTAGTATTTTTTCTATTTAGTGAAGCAAAATTTAACTCTTTTAGTTTTTGAGCTGTATGTGGATGATTTGCATCAGAATAAATTTTTAACATTGTAAGTTGTTTTTTTGCTAAAGGGCCGCCAGGCAACATTCTTTTTACAGCTAATTTTAAAATCTCTTCGGGTTTTTTTTCCAAAAGTAATTTTGGTGATGTTTCTTTAATTCCTCCTGGATGACCAGTATGTCTGTAGTATCTTTTGTCATTTAATTTATTCCCAGTAAACTTAATTTTAGATACGTTAGTAACGACTACAAAGTCTCCATTGCACATATGAGGAGTATAAGTTGTCTTGTTCTTTCCTCTTAAAATTTTTGAAATTTCTGCAGCTAGTCTACCTACAACTGCATTAGTAGCATCAATATGAAACCAGTTATTGGATAATTCGTTTTTTTTAATAAAGTCAGTCATGAAAGTCCAGGTAAATACTTGCTGGTTATTGAATTGTCAACAACAGAAATTAAGATTTAAGCTTATAAATAAGCAATATTACTGATGAAACAAGGATTAAGGAGGCTATCTGATGCGTGGCAGCTAAGTAGATATTTAAACCTGACAGTAAAGTTAAAATACCTAAAATTATTTGTATAAGTAAAACTGCTAAAATGAGATTCATATTGAAAATATAATCTTTAAATTTTTTTAAATTATAGAAGTAAAATAATAGATAAAGCGCCACTATAAAATAAGCATTCAATCTATGAATAAATTGCACGTGGGCCCTATCATTAAATAATTCTAATGAAAAAAAACTTTTTATTGAAATTTCTTCTGCAATAAAATTTGCATTCATTAGTGGCCAAGTTTGATAGATTAATCCTGCATCAAGCCCCGAAGTAAAAGCACCAAGAACAATTTGACAGTAAATTAAAAATAAAAAAAAATAAAAAAAAATGCTTGATCTACCAAAATATAATTTTAATTCTAAATTATCACTATTAAGATAAGACCAATAAATTAATGATAATATAATGACTGCTATAAATAAATGTATAGATAGCCTAAAGTGACTTACGTCAGGATTGTTTACTAAGCCACTAGACACCATGTACCAACCCATAAAACCTTGAAAAGATATCAAGAAAAAAATTGCTAAATAATAAATAATATTTTTTCCATTAATTGTTTTATTAAAAATAAAATACACACAAGGTATTAAATAAAATAACCCCAAAAACCTTGCTAATAATCTATGTAAATATTCCCACCAAAAAATAAATTTAAATTCCTCCAGAGTCATATTGTAATTAATTAATTTATATTGTGGTATTTGCTTATAAAGAGAAAAATATTCTAACCAATGCTCATGAGAAAATGGAGGAAAAATTCCGGTAAATAATTCCCATTCTGTAATAGATAAACCAGATCCAGTTAATCTAGTAAAACCTCCCACTAAGACAAGGACAAATAATAAAAAAAATAATAATAAATTCCAAGTTTTGAAAAGTTTTTTTTGTTGAATAAAATCCATGTTGTCTTATACATTTTTATATAAATGTTAAAAAAAGCTAAATTGTCACCTGCAAAAAATAAAAGCTCTATTTTAAAAATTAGAAAAAATATTGATAAAATAGATAATCAAATTCTACATTTGCTTTTCTTAAGAAAAAAGGAAGTATCAAATATAATTAAATATAAGAATAAAAATCAAATTATTGATAAAAAAAGAATTTATTCTTTGATAAAAAAACTAAAGAGCACAGGAAGAAAAAAGAAATTAGAGCCCTATCTTATTGATAACGTCTGGAAAGCAATTATTAAATCTTTTATAAGATTTGAAAAAAGCAAATTTTAATTATTTGCTATGTGGTGGTAATTTTTTTTCTACAAACCATTCATGTTTTCTAGTTGCTGGATTGTATTTTTTCATTTTTAATTTATCTTTAGCCTTGTCTCCTGCTGTCGGCTTTTTAACGTAATAATTGAATGGACTGTCTGGCTTCTCCTCAGGAACTAAACGAACTTTAATATGTGATTTTTTTGCCATTATATAATTTTTTTAATTTCTTTAATTATTTTTTTAATATTTTTAACTTTAGTATGAGCGTTTATATTGTTACTTTTATTATAGTCAACATTATACTCAGTCTCTAAAACTTTATTGGCACCTTTAATAGTTAAACCCTTATTTTTTAACAAATCCTTTATTTTCTTAAGAATTTGTATTTCTTTATTTGAGTAATAACGATGTCTATTTAGTATTAATGAGGGCTTAAGTAATTTAAATTTTTTTTCCCAAAATCGTATAACATGAGTTTTTGCCTTTCCAGTTAGTTCATCAACTAAACCAACTTCTTTTGCAACCTCACTAATAGTTTTTAAAGCAGAAATCTCCTTCTCTGCCATTAGGATACTTTATTAATTTTCTTTAATAATAATTTGGACGATTTGAAGGTAACTACATATCTGGAATTAATTATTTTAGTCTCTTTTGTTTTAGGATTTCTTCCAATTCGAGAATTTTTTTTTCTTATATTAAAGGCGCCAAATAAAGACAATTTTACCTTAATTTTTTTTTTTAAATTTTGAATAATAATAGCAAATAAATCATCAACGAAATTTGAACATTCTGATTTTGGTATTCCAAGTTCAGCATGAGTTAAATCATAAAGATCTTGTCTTGTAATATTTGCCAGTTTATCCATTTTGATCTCTAAAATTTTCTTGAATTCTAGATATTAATTTACCACGTAAAATTTTAGCTGACAATTTTATTGAATAGTAAAAAGCTAAGGCATCGGCTCCGCCATGGCTCTTAATTACTGGAGCGTTCAAGCCCAAAAATATACCGCCGTTATATTTTCTCGGATCAAGTGTATTTTTAATTTTTTTAAAAATTGGAAAACTAAATAGATAACAAATTTTACCAAAAAAAGAATTTGAAAAAATATTTTTTATTTCTGTGGTTATATAATTTGCTGTGCCCTCAGCAGTTTTTAATGCAATATTACCTGAAAAACCATCTGTCACTATTACATCTACATTGCCATCTTTAATTTGATTGCCTTCTACATAACCCTTAAATATAAAATTATTTTTGGCTTCTGATAATTGGGCAAAAGCATTTTTTAATGTTTCATGTCCTTTAATTTCTTCTGAGCCTACATTTAACAATCCAACAGATGGATTTGCTTCATCAAAAATCACTCTATAAAGCTCAGCTGCAATTTTAGAAAAATCTAAATAATTTTTTTCATTGAACTCAATATTTGCACCTAAATCAAGAACAACACTTGTTTTTTTTAGGTTTGGCCAAAGTCCAGCAATCGCAGGTTTATCGATACCGTCCATCATTTTAATAATAAGTTTAGATATAACCAATAGAGCTCCTGTATTGCCTGATGAGATAATCAGATCAGACTCTAAATTTTTAACACTATCAATTGCTTTCCACATGCTTGTTTCTTTTCCAGTGCGGATTGCATCTCGTACAGAATCTTTGTCTTTAATTTCTTCTGCGCAATGTATTATTTTATAATTTTCTTTTGGAATATGAAATTTTGATATAGATTTTTGAATAGCTTCCTCTTTACCATGGAGAAGAAAGAAAATATTCCTGTCTTGATCTAAAAATAATTTTAAGCCTTCAATTACTTTATCTGGTGCGTTTTCGCCTCCCATTGCATCAAGTGCAATAGTATGCTCGAATTGTTTCATTAAAAATTAAGATTTTGGTTTAAAAATTTGTTTTCCGTTATAAAAACCAGTTTTCATATCTACATGATGAGACAATCTAAACTCACCACTTTTTTTATCTTCAACAATATTTTTAAATACTGCAGATCTATGAGATCTTCTCATTCCTTTTTTAGACTTTGATGTTTTGCGCTTAGGTACAGCCATTATTAATATCCTTTTTGTTGAAAACTAAATATCAATATCTGGTTCAAAATCAATGAATTTATTTGTTAAAAAGTATGATTTAGCAACAAATTTCGTTATTATTTAAAAGTAATTAATGTATATCAAATTTTAAATGAATTTTTTTATCAAAAAAGTTTTAACTCTATTAATTTTCACCTTGGTTACTTTTTGCTCAATCAAAAAAGTAGACAATGTTCATGGGATTATAAATTTAGATAATAAAGCAAAATCCTTAAATGAAGGTTTAATAAATAAAAATGATGTAATAAAAAATTTAGGACCACCTCCTTTAAAAGAATTTAACAATTCAGATATTTGGATATATTTTGAGGTAAGAGATACAAGAAATATTTATGGTACAAAAAAAATTGTAGCTAATAATACCTTAATCCTTCAATTTGATAATAAAGGAATACTAGCTAAAAAAATATTTTTAAATAAAGATCAAATGCAAAATATTCAATTCGAAGACAATGAAACAATTTCAAGAGGCATAGACAACAGTCTACTCAAGAACATTCTTTCAAGTACAAGAAAAAGAATGGAAAATCTTGCTAATAAAAATAAATAACTATTATTTTTATGATGCAATCAAAGCAAGAAGAAGTAAAGCAACGATATTTGTAATTTTTATCATTGGATTAACCGCAGGTCCTGCTGTGTCTTTGTAAGGATCTCCCACTGTATCTCCTGTTACAGCTGCTTTGTGAGCTTCAGATCCTTTTCCACCAAAATTTCCATCCTCAATATATTTTTTTGCATTATCCCATGCACCACCACCAGCAGTCATTGAAATAGCTAAAAATAAACCGGTAACAATAACGCCTAGTAACATTGCACCTAGAGCTGCTAATGCAGCAACTTGGCCGGCAAAAGAGTAAATGACATAATAAAGTACTATTGGTGATAAAACTGGAAGCATCGAAGGAATAATCATTTCCTTAATTGCTGCTTTTGTTAAAATATCAACACACTGTCTGTAATCAGGTTTTTGAGTATTTTTCATAATCCCTGGCATTTTTTTAAATTGTCTTCTTACCTCAATAACTACTGCACCACCTGCTCTACCAACGGCCTGCATTCCCATTGAAGCAAATAGATATGGTAATAGTCCACCAATCAACAATCCAACAACTACATATGGATTAGATAAGTCAAAAGTTACAACAATACCCTGTAATGAAGAACCTGCTTGAGCAGAAAAATGTTTAATATCTTCAGTGTATGCCGCAAACAATACCAGCGCTCCCAAACCTGCAGAACCAATTGCGTAACCTTTTGTTACAGCTTTAGTGGTATTTCCAACCGCATCAAGTGCGTCTGTAGTTTTTCTAACACTTTTCGGAAGTTTTGCCATTTCTGCAATTCCTCCAGCATTGTCAGTAACAGGGCCATAAGCATCTAATGCTACAACCATTCCTGTTAGAGCTAACATCGTAGTAACAGCAATTGCAATTCCATATAAACCAGCAATTAAATTTGTCGATACAATACCAACAACAATAATTAAAGCTGGAACGGCAGTTGCTTCCATTGAAACTGCAAGACCTTGAATAACATTTGTTCCATGACCCGTAGTTGATGATTTGGCAACTGACTGGACTGGTCTATAATCAGTTCCAGTATAATATTCTGTGATCCAAATTAATAATCCTGTGATTATTAAACCGATCACACCACAAATATATAAGCTCATTCCAGTAAAATTTAATCCTTTTAAAGAATATGATTTACTTAATCCAATTACATAATCAGTTACTGGGTATAAAACGATTAATGATAATACTGCAGAAACTAAGAAGCCTTTATATAAAGCTCCCATAATATTTTTTTTCTTTCCTAATTTTACGAAATAGGTGCCGATAATAGATGTTATTAAACATGCTCCACCAATACTTAAAGGATAAATCATCATATTAGAGTCACCATGAAAAAATATAGAAGCAAGAACCATAGTAGCAACAATCGTAACTGCATAAGTTTCAAAAAGATCGGCCGCCATACCAGCACAATCACCAACATTATCGCCAACGTTATCAGCAATCACTGCAGGATTTCTAGGATCGTCTTCAGGAATTCCAGCTTCAACTTTTCCGACTAAGTCAGCTCCAACATCTGCGCCTTTAGTAAAAATTCCTCCACCCAATCTTGCAAAAATTGAAATTAAAGAAGCACCAAAACCAAGTGCAACTAAAGCATTAACAATTTCTCTTTCTTCAACTTTAAATTTTAGTAAAAAATAATAATAAACTGCTATTGCTAAAAGTGCCAAACCAGCAACAAGCATTCCAGTAACTGCACCAGATTTGAATGCAATGCTTAATCCTTGAGCAAGTCCTTTTCTAGATGCTTCTGCGGTTCTAACATTTGCTTGAACAGAAATTAACATTCCAACATATCCAGCAATACCGGATAAAGTTGCACCAATTAAATATCCTAAACCAACCCATTGGCTAAATAAAAACCAAATTAAAACTAAAACTACAAAACCAACAATGGCAATTGTTTTATATTGTCTGTCCAAGTAAGCTTTTGCACCAATTTGAATTGCTGAAGCAATTTCTTGCATTTTAGCATTTCCTGAACTGGCATTTAATATTTGCTGACTTGAAATAAATCCATAAAGAACTGAAATTATTCCGCAACCTATAACTAGATTTAAAACAAGACTTGAACTCAACATATTTGGTATCCTTTTATATTTTAATTAATTGATTTGAAAAAAATGGATACATGCCAAAATTAGCAAATAAAATCAACTTAAAGATCGTTAAAGCAGTCTTTTAAAATTATACGAATTAATAGTGATTTTTTCTAAATACCGAATCTAAAACAGCATTTACAAGGGCTTTTTGCTTATTATCGTAGTACATTTCAGTAACTTTCAAATACTCGTCAATTACAACCTTAAAGGGAGTTTTTTTCATGAAGCAAATTTCGTAAATTGCAGCTTTTAGAATAATTTTTAGAATCATGTCTAAGTTTTTCAAACTTATATTTGAAGATAAATTACTCTGAAGAACTTCATCAAGTTCGTTTTCTTTTTCAAAAAATCCATTAAATACTTTTTTTATAATTCTAATGTATGAACTCTTAGGAAAAATAGTTTTTTCATCATTGTTCGTAATTTTTTCATATATTTTTTGAATGACTATCAATCGGGAATTATTTTTCATAAAAATTAAATATTTTTAAGAAGGGATATCGCAGCTAAAGCAGCCTCTTTTCCTTTATTTCTATTTTTTGAACTTCTTTCTTTGGCCTGAGTATAATTTAATGATGTAATAATTCCATTTGTAACTGGAATATTATTTGCAATAGATAAATCGAGAAGTGATTTTGTAATTGCCTCACTAATAAAATCAAAATGAGGAGTTTTGCCTTTTATAATACATCCAAGGGCAATAAAAAAATTATACTTTTTTTTTTTAATATTTATTGAAATTAAAGTTGGTATTTCTAATGATCCATTAACTATCTTGACATCAAATTGATGAGAATGTTTTTTCAAAATTTCTTTACAGCCATTAATTAAATTTTTTGAAATGTCTTCATAATAATTAGAAACAACAATTAGTCCTTTCTTTTTCATTTAATAATTTCCTGTTTAACTATTTTGATGTCGAATCCATCTAAGGCAACTAATTTTTTTTTCGAACTAGATACTAAATTCATTTTTTTAACATTTAATTGTTTCAAAATTTGCACTCCAATACCATAATAACGCAATCTATTTTCATTACTATTTTTTTTTAATATAGCTTTTGAAGAAAAAGAACTTGGTAAATCAGATAATGCGCTTTCTCTCATAATAAGTAAGATACAATTACTATATTTTTTAAAATAATTTAGTGTTTTAGTAATTTTTTCATTAGTATTTTTATTTAAGAAAACATCTATTGAATTTGATGAAATAACTCTTACTTTGGGAGTAATTTTTTTTGTAATCACACCTTTAACGATAGCTAAATGCTGCAATTCATCAACTTTATTAGCAAAAGTATTTAAAAAATATTTTTCTTTATCAAAAAAAAATGTTTTTTTCTCTTTCAAATAAACTAAGCTTTCTTTTTTCAGCCTATAAGCAATTAAATCTTCGATCGTAGCTATGGATAATTTATGTTTTTTAGCATATTTAAATAACTGATTTCTTTTAGCCATCGTTCCATCATCATTCATTATCTCACATATCACTGCAGAAGATGATTTAGATTGAGCCAATTTAGCTATGTCAACAGAGGCTTCTGTGTGGCCAGCTCTAACTAAACAACCACCTTTTCTTGCTACTAAAGGAAATATATGACCAGGTGTTACAATATCTTTCTTGGTAGAATTATTGTTTATAGCTGTAAGAATAGTTTTTGCCCTATCGGCTGCAGAAATGCCTGTAGTCACACCCTTTTTAGCTTCAATACTTAAAGTGAAAGCAGTTTGTAATCTTGAGTTATTTGAACTTGGCATCAATTGCAGTCCTAATTGATCTGCTTTTTTTTTATCTAGAGCAAGACATATTAATCCCCTACCATATTTAGCCATAAAATTAATTTTTTCAGGAGTTGTTTTGCTTGCGAGAAATACTAAGTCACCTTCATTTTCTCTGTTTTCATCGTCAACTAAAATAAATAACTTACCTTTTTTAGCTTCTGAAATAATTTTATCTATTTTTGCAAACATTTTATTTTTTAAGTTTTGACAAATATTTAATTACAATATCAAATTCAATATTAACAATATCTTTAATTTTTAAAGCAATAATATTTGTTAACTTTAAAGTATGAGGAATAATAATGAGGGTAAACTGATTTTGAATTGCTTTAACAATAGTTAAGGAAACACCATTTATAGCAATTGAACCCTTATTAACTAGCAAGGTAGAAAATTTTTTATCTACAATAATATCCATGGTCCAAGTTTTCTCTCTTTTTTTAATTGAAGTAATCTTCCCAATTGTATCAACATGCCCCTGAACAAAATGGCCAGCTATTTCATCGCCAAATTTAAGTGATTTTTCAATATTGACTATGTCATTAGTTTTAATTTTTTTAAAATTTGTTATCTCAAAAGTTTTATATGAAATAAAAAAAATTAATTTTTTTCTTTGAATTTTTTCTAAAGTTAAACAAACACCATTGATAGAAATAGATGTTCCTGTGCTCTTATTAGAAATTTTTAATTTAGTATCAAGATGTAATTCAAAACCTTTTCTTTTTTTTATAATTTTACTAATTTTTCCTGTGTGTTTTATAATTCCTGTAAACATATTATTTTTTAATCAATTGATTATCTGCTAAATTAATATTTTCTTTATATCTGAATATGTTCGATCCATAAAATAAACTAAGAAATTTCTTTGCAGAATAACTGTTATTTTTACTTACTAACTTAGATATTATCACAAAACCTCTATTGATTAGTTTTTTTTCATTAAAACTATTTAATGTTTTTATTCCACCTTCTATAAGTAAAGATCGACATTTAAATTTATATATTTCTTTTAGCAGTTCAAAAGGTTTCATAATGCCATTTGAAGTTGGAATACGACATAAAGTAAAAAATTTTTGATATTTTTTAATCTTTTTAAAATCAATACAATCATGAAAAATTACCATTTTTTTAGAAGAATTATCCAAGTGTTTTTTAAAAAAAATAAGATTTTTATTTATAATAAAAATTTTTGGCGAGGAGGCATGTAAGCCACGAATACGACAAGTTAATATGGGGAGATCTTCTTTAAATGTATTAAATCCAACTAAAATTGCATCATTCATGTATCTCAATAAATGTGCAAATTTTAATGATTGGCTATTAGTAAAATATTTATTGTTCTTAAATTTTGTATAAAAATTTTTTGTTATAGCAATTTTTGAAGTTACGTATGGAATTTTTTTTTCTACAGAATAATTATAATCATGATAAAAAAATTTAGAAAGTTTATGTTTTATAACTTTAATATTTTTTTTCTTTAAATAATTTATACTTTTGCCAGAAATAAGTGGGTTACTATCATAATCACCAAAATGAATTTCTTGAATTGAATGATTTGCAATTAATTTTGTGCATGGTGGACTTTTTCCAAAATAGTTACAAGGCTCCAAAGTAACAAAAAGTTTTTTTTTAATTTTTTTATTTAAAATAATTAATCCATTGTACTCAGCATGAGGCCTTCCATTAGATGAAGTTATTCCGGTAGATAAAATATTGTTTTTTAAATCTGTAACAACGCAACCAACTGATGGATTCTCTTTAGTTTTAAATAAATTTATTTTAGCTAGCTTTTCAGCTAATTCAAAAAAATATCTATTATAAAATTTATTTGTTTTTTGGGACATCTATCTTGTCCACAAATTCTTCAAAATCTTTTACTTCTTTGAAATTTGTATATACGGATGCAAACCTAACATAAGCTACAGGATCTATTTCTTTTAAACCGTCCATTACAAACTTGCCTATAGTATTTGACATAATTTCGTTTTGACCAAGATCCTCTAAATTACGGTAAATTTTTGAAACAAATTTTTCAATTGTATCTGCATCCACTGGTCTTTTTCTTAAAGAAATCATTACCGACCTGGTTAATTTGTCTCTATCAAAAGGAGACTTTCTTCCATTTTTTTTAATTACAACAATTTCTCTAAACTGAACTCTTTCAAAAGTTGTAAATCTTTGATTGCAACAACTGCTAACTCTTCTTCTTCGAATGGCAGTTCCATCTTCTGTAGCTCTTGAATCAATTACTGATGTATCTTTTTCTTTGCAGAATGGGCAAATCATATGCTAATAAATTGGGAAATCATTACAGAGTTTTTTTACTTTTTCCTGAACAATTTTTTCTACTTTTGAATTATCTTCTTTATTATTTTTTAATCCAATTAATACCTCATCGATATATTCACCAATTAATTTAAATTGATCAACACCAAGGCCCCTAGTGGTACAAGCTGGAGTTCCTAAACGGATACCTGATGTAATCCATGGTTTTTGTTCGTCAAAAGGAATTCCATTTTTATTGCAGGTTAAATTTGCTTTTCCTAAGGAGATTTCAGCTTCCTTTCCAGTTAATCCAAGTGGTCTGAGGTCAATTAGAACTAAGTGTGTATCGGTTCCACCTGAAAAAATCTGGTGACCTTTATTTTTTAAGGTTTCAGACAAAACTTTTGCATTCTGAACTACGTTTGTTGCATACAATTTGAATTCATCTGTAAGCGCCTCTTTAAAACAAATAGCTTTAGCAGCTATCACATGCATTAAAGGACCGCCTTGCAATCCAGGAAACACTGCAGAATTAAATTTTTTTGCTAATTCTTCGTCATTGGTTAAAATAATTCCACCTCTTGGACCTCTTAAAACTTTATGAGTAGTTGAAGTGACTACGTCTGCATAATCACACGGATTTGGATAAACTTTTCCAGCAACTAATCCAGAGAAGTGAGCCATATCTACCAAAAGTTTAGCATCAACTTCATCAGCTATTTCCCTAAATTTTTTAAAATCAATTATTCTTGAATAAGCACTTCCACCAGCAATAATTAATTTTGGTTTATTTTTTTTTGCTAATTCATGAACTGATTCATAGTCAATTAAGCCAGTTTCTTTTTTTACACCATAAGGGATAGCATTAAACCATTTGCCAGATTGAGCTGGGGGTGCCCCGTGTGTCAAATGTCCTCCTTGATCAATACCCATTCCTAAAATTGTATCGCCAGGATTAAGTAATGCTAAAAAAACAGCACCATTTGCTTGGGCTCCAGAATGAGGCTGAACATTAGCAAATTTTACATTAAATAATTTTGTAACTCTTTCTATTGCTAGATTTTCTGCAATATCAACAAATTCACAACCTCCATAATATCTTTTACCCGAGTAACCCTCTGCATATTTATTTGTCAAAACAGAGCCTTGGGCTTCTAAAATAGCTTTAGAGACAATGTTCTCTGATGCTATTAATTCTAAATGAGATTTTTGTCTTTCAAGCTCTTTAGAAATTGAGTTATCAAGATCAGGATCGGAATCTTTTAGACTCCTTGTAAAAAAATCTTTTAACGTATTATTTAAATAGCTCATATTAATTAAGTAATTTGACTCGTTTAAGATGTCTACCACCTTCAAAATTTGTAGTCAAAAAACTCATAACTGTTTTTAATGCAGTTGTTTTTTTAATTAATCTTGCTCCTAAACAAATAACATTAGAATTATTATGCTGTCTTGAAAGTTTAGACTCCCTACTACTAGAGACAAGAGCACTCCTTACATTTTTAAATCTGTTTGAAGCTATCGACATTCCTATACCTGAGCCGCAGACTAAAATTCCGCAATTTTTACTGTTAATTTTTTTAGAAAGTTTTTTTGCATATATGGGATAATCAACTGAAATATTCTTTGAATTTGTACCAAGATCTAAAACTTTAAATCTTTTATTTATTAAATATTTTTTAATTATTTCTTTTAAAGGATAACCGGCATGGTCAGATGCAATTAAAATTTGTTTAGTATTTATATTGTGCTTATTGACCATAAAGATCAAGATATATACAAGAAAGAGTAATAAACTACAACATTTGGTATATATTTTATCTTTTTTTAAAACTACAAATAACTATTAATAAAACATTTTTTTACAATGTATCCACTAACACGACTACGAAGAACAAGAGAATTTGATTGGTCAAGAAGACTGGTTCAGGAAAATAATATTTCAAGTTCTGATTTAATTTTACCTATTTTTGTAAAAGATGGAAAAAACATCAAAGAAGAAATCAAAACAATGCCTGATGTATACAGATATAGTGTTGATAATCTTGAAAAAATTGTTGAAAGAACTATTAAAAATAAAATACCAGCTATAGCCTTATTTCCAGAAACCAAAAAGGAAAAAAAAGACAATAATGGAAGTGAGGCACTAAATGAAAATAATTTAATATGTCAATCAGTTAAAGAAATTAAAAAAAAATTTAAAAATGAAATTGGAATAATTTGCGATGTTGCTTTAGATCCATACACAAATCATGGTCATGATGGAATATTAAAAAATAATTATGTCGATAATGATTTAACAATTCAAATATTAATTAAACAAGCATTGCTACAAGCAAGCGTTGGTTGCGATATACTTGCTCCTTCTGATATGATGGATGGTCGTGTTATTGAAATAAGAAAAGCACTAGAAAAAAATAAATATAAAAATACAAAAATTTTATCATATGCAGCTAAATATGCATCAAATTTTTATGGACCTTTTCGAGATGCTGTTGGATCAACACAAAAAAATAAAATTGATAAACAAAATTACCAAATGGATTACCATAACAGCAAAGAAGCACTGAGAGAAATAAGACTAGATATAGACGAAGGTGCGGATATGGTTATGATCAAGCCAGGTTTGGCTTATTTAGATATTATATCTAGAGCAAAAAAAAAATTTGAACTTCCAATTATTGCGTACAATGTTTCTGGTGAATATTCTATGCTAAAGTTAGCTATTAAAAATAAATTGATAGATGAAAGAGCAATTTATGAAATGATGATATCCTTTAAAAGAGCTGGATCATCGGCCGTAATCACATATTTTGCAAATGAAATTGTTGAAAAATATTTATAAGAATTAACAATATTTACTTTTAAAAAAAAGAAGAGGTTTTTTATCATTTAAAACCTTAAAAGTTTTTACCTTATGCAAAATGATATAATGATCTCCAGCAGATAATTTTTTATAAAATGTACAAATCATATAACCGAGAGAGTTTTTTTTAATATTATTTAATGATAAACTACTAACTTCATTATCAGCGCTAGCAAATTTATTGGATATTGTTCTTTGTGATTTAGATAAAAAAATTATTTCATACTTATTTTTTACTTTTAAAAAAGACTTTATTGAAGAGGATTTTTTGTCAATACACCACATCACTAAAGGTGGCTCTAAAGATACAGAGCTAAATGAATTAACGGTAATGCCTATATAGTTTTTAGATTTTTTTGTAACTATGGATGTTATACCTGTTGCAAAAAGAGAAAGACATTTTTTTAATTTTTTTGTATTCATTTTTTTTTCCCCCAAGAAATGGAATTCCATATCCTTTCATGAAAATAATAAAGAAAAATCTTGGTAATAACTTCAATACCAGCAATCCAGGAACTAATTGAAAGACTTCCGCTAATAAACCAAGATATTAAAAAAGTATCAATCGAAGCTAAAATTCTCCAACTAATAGTTTTAAAAACACTTCTTAATCTTTTTTCCATTCAATTAAGTTGTAAATATTTGATTCAAAACCTCTATCAAGCCCGTTAAAAATAATTTTTTCTTTAAATAATTTTCCAGGTTTTGCTCTAGATGTAATGAAAGATTTCATATTTGTTTTTAATTTAATTTTATTCGCAAAAGAGTCGAGCATATCAAGCTTATCATTTAATACAGACGCTGCAAATAATGAATAATTTTTTGCTTTGAATAACATAACACCACTACCTTTTTCTTGCTCTGGAATTTCTCTAGTGTTTAGTACTAAAGATTTTAAATTCTTATCAGACTTAATCATCAAATAGATAAATTTATATTTTTTTTCTAAACAACAAAGCATTGCCAAATTATCATTTTTTTTAACATTAAATATTTTTTTTCCACTTTTTTTATTTGAAAGAAAACTTGTGGAAGGGATAACCAAACCAAAACCATTTTTAGAAACTATAAAAATTTTTTTATTATCTTTGTATAAAAAACAATCAACAATTTCCTCATTATCATTTAATGAAAAATATGCAGAAAATGGTCTGCCCTTTTGTGAGCCAAATATTAAATCCTCTCCATTCAATGTGTATGCTTTACCAAAATTGGATAAAAAAATGAATTTCTCAGATTTTTTTCCATCTACAACAAGAAATTCATTTTCTTGGAAATCTGCAAAACTTTTAAAATTACTATATCCAGATCGGGATTTTAGCAGACCATTTTTTAATAATACAATAGAGATAGGATCGGTTGATTTTAATTCCTCATTAATTTGTTCAGAGCTTATTTTATTAAACTTTTCGATAGAAGTTTTTCGACTACCATAATTAGATAAATTTCCAAACTTGTGAATAACTAAATCTATTTCTTTATTGATTTCTTTTTGCTTTAAAGGCCTTGAAGACAATAATTTTGTTAAATATTTTTTTTGATTTTGTAGATTTTTATTTTCATTCTCTATTTCTTTTTGTTCAATTTTTCTTAAATTACGAAGTTTCATATCAAGAATTGCTTGAACTTGATTTTCAGTAAACTTATATTTTTTTACTAAATCAGTCTTTGGATTATTCGAGTTTCTAATTATTTTAATAATATTATTTAAATTTTGATATACAATTAAAAATCCTTTTAAAATTTCCAATCTTAAATTTATTTTATTTAATAAGAACTTAGTTTTTTTCTCCAAAATTATATATCGATGTTTTAAAAAACTATTTAAAACATCTTTTAAAGACATGACTTTAGGTTCAAGTTTTTCATTTAATACATTTAAATTCAGAAAAAACTTAGTTTCCAAATCTGTTTGTTGATACAAACTATTCATGAGGATGACTGGATCTACGTTTCTGTTTTTGGGACGCAAAACTATTCGAATATTTTCATCTGATTCATCAATTACATTGTCTAATAGTTTGTTTTTTTTATTAACAATTAGATCTGCAATCTTTTCAATTAGTTTTGATTTATTAACTTGATAAGGTATTTTTGTAATAGCAATTTGATATTGGCCCTTACCTAAATCCTCCACTTTATAATTGGATCTTAATTCAAATACTCCTTTTCCATAAGTGTAAGCTTTTAAAATTTCATTTTTATCAAGATTCAAAATACCCCCCGTTGGAAAATCAGGACCTTGAATTATTTTTAACAAGTCTTTAATAGATGCATTTTTATTAGAATTTAAAAATTTTAAGGCCTGACATACCTCTTCTAAATTATGAGGTGGTATATTGGTTGCCATTCCTACTGCAATACCAGAAGAGCCATTTGCTAATAAATTTGGAAAAGCAGATGGTAATACTATTGGTTCATCTAATTCACCGTCATATGTTTTTCTAAATTCAACAGTGTCATGGTCTATATCGTTTAGCAAAAATTCAGCTACATCAGTAAGCTTGGTCTCTGTATATCTCATGGCTGCTGCATTATCTCCATCGATATTTCCAAAATTACCTTGACCATTAATTAGTGGATAGTTAGTAGAAAAATCTTGTGCTAATCTTACTAGCGCATCATAGACGGACTGATCTCCGTGGGGATGAAATTTTCCTATAACGTCACCTACCACTCTAGCTGATTTTTTAAAACTTGATGATGGGCTTAAATTCAGTAAATACATTGCGTAAATTAATCTTCTATGAACTGGTTTCAATCCATCACGCACATCAGGCAATGCTCTTTGCGTAATAGTTGATAATGCATAAGCTAAATATTTTTTAGCAAATTGATTTTTTAATTGATCTTCAATAATATTAAATTTTGTCATGTAGCATTTTTTCTAATCTATTTCTTACAATTGGAAATCGAATTTTATTTGGCTCAAAAATAAATTTATTTAAAATAAACTTACTTATTAACAAGCCATTATATAGATCTCTATCCGTATAATCTTCTGAACTGTCAATTAAAAAATTAGGATAAAAAAATTTTTTTTCATCTATATGAAGTAACCATTCATTATTTTGATTCTTAGAAAAATTAAAATTATCATTATTTATATTTATTTCATATCCAGCGGCTTTTAATAGTTCCATTTCCCATTCTATATAAAATTTATGAGCATGTTTCGAAATAATATTTTTAAAAAAAAAATCAGTAAATTCATATAAAGAGTTATAATCATATCGTTCAGCTAAAACTTTGCAGCATATTTCAGAAATAGAAAGTATGAATAACAACTTACTAGGATTATCAAAATACTGCGCAGCATTAGAATTTTCTAATTCTAAATTATAATATCCCATTGAATCTTCAGATTTAGACTTCCAATTTAATGTAAATTTATTACCAATTTGTAGGTAATTTTTTTTCTTCTTAGAATTAGCGCCGTAAACTACGCCATTGTGCAAACCATGATTATGGGTAAGAAAAGTGAGTACTGCAGAATTTTCAGAAAAATTAGTTAATTTAACTAAATATCCAGTGTCTTTCCAAATCATTTTTTTTTCATAATTACTTTTAAAAAAAGGTTACATTTATATCTAAGGATCTTTTCCATTTGCAATCTAGCATAAGATCCAATTAGTTTTATAGCTCTACCATCTTTACCTAAAATAATTTTTTTATGACTCAAGGTAGAAACATTAATTTTTTGATAAATATTATAAGATTTTTTTTTTGTTATTTGATCGGTAGTAATAGAAATATTATAGGGAATTTCTTGATTTAAATATTTTAATATTGATTCTCTTGTAATTTCCTCCAAAAATTCCTGCTTGCTAATGTTGGTTAGTGTATTTTTGCTAAACAGCCATTCTCCACTTGGTAGCAAATCTTCAATTTTTTTTATTACAATATCAATGTTTTTTTTCTTTAAAGCTGAAACATAAAAAATGTGATCAAAAAAATTAATATAAGAAATCTGGCTTATTTTTTTTAAAATATAATCGTTATCAACTAAATCAATTTTATTAATAATTAAAAATTTTTTATTTTTAAAATTTTTTATGATTTTTTCAATTTGGTCTAAATATTCAAATCTAGATGTTGCATCGAGGACAATTATTAAAATATTTGCTCTACTAATACTTCCAAGCACATCTTTAAAATAATTTGCATCAAATTTTTTCTCATAAAAACCTGGGGTATCTATAAATACAATCTGAGTTTTGTTTATATTTTTTACAGCATCTAAGGATTTTGTTGTTGTTTGCACTTTATGCGAAACAATAGATATTTTTTTACCAAATATAGTATTTAATAAAGTAGACTTACCAGAATTAGTGGGTCCTGAAATAGCAACATAGCCAAATTTAGTTGTCATATTTTTATACTACTAATAAGCTGTAGAGCAGCTGATTGTTCTGCTTTTTTTTTAGATAAACCCTCACCAATAAAAACTTTGCTATCAGTTATTTTAACTGAAACTTTAAAAATTGGCTTGTGAGAAGGTCCATCGTTAGATAAATTTTTATAAATTGGTAAAGTTTTATATTTTTTTAATGAGTATTCTTGTAATTTAGTTTTTGCATCAATGTTAATATTTTCAGATTTTTTTAACTTTTTTTTCCAAAGTCTCAAAACAAATTTATTTGCAACTTCATAACCTTGATCAATGAATACAGCACCAATTAAACTTTCGCATAGATCGCCATAAATTTTCTTATGACCAACTTTATTTTTTTTTTGAGAGCTACTAAGAACTAAAAATTTACCCAACTTATAATCTTCAATAACTTCAGCACATGCCTGTTTGTTAACTAGTGATGCAAGTTTTTTGTCTAAATCACCCTCAGTGTCATTGGGGTAAAGCTTTAAAAGTTCGTTAGACAAGGTTAATCCCAAAACTCTATCCCCAACAAACTCCAGTCTTTCATTATTCGCATTCGAAAGTTTGGATATACTTTTATGAATAAATGCTTTTTGTAAAAAATCTTTATTTGAAAATTTTACCTCTAAAATTTTTTCAATTTTTTTTACAACATTCTCTTCCATTAATTAATTTTTCTTAAAATTCTCTCAAAACGTATTGATTTATGCCACTTCCAAAAAGTAAAAAAATTTCCAATTTCTGCTTCATTAGAAAAAAATAAAAAACGAGCTTTGCCAACCAAATTTTCTTGTGACACATAACCAACACTAGATAAAAATCGACTATCTTTTGAACAATCCCTGTTATCACCTAAAAAAAAATAATGGTCTTTTGGTACGACAAATTTCTCTGTATCCGACATTGAATTTTGAGTTGAATAAGCAATTTGATAAATTGCATTACTATCTATTTCTTCATTATAAAGATTAACTTCAAACTTATAATTTCCACAATTTATAACGCTTTTTTTTACAAATTGTTTATTTATTTTTTTTTTATTTAAATACAAATCACCTTTTATAAATTGTACTTCATCTCCAGGTATACCTATTAATCTTTTTATATAATCTGTTCTATTATCAGAAGGTGTTTTAAAAACTACCACATCACCTCTAGATGGCTTAGAAAATAAAAATCTTCCATTAAAAACATTGGGACTAAAAGGAAAGGAGTGCTTACTGTAGCCATATGAATACTTTGTAACAAATAATCTATCTCCTACTAATAAAGTACTTTCCATAGAAGAAGATGGTATGTAAAATGGCTGCAATAACAGTGAGCGAATTATAATAGCAAGAACAAGTGCAACTATAATTGTCTTAATATTTTCAATAATTGTTTTTATCATTTTATTATAATAGCAAACGCTATAGCCCAAGGGTAATCGTCCGACAAACTTAATTTGTATTTAAATTTAGAAAATTTTTTTTTATTCGTTTGAATGTATGGTTGACCGGATTTTTTATTAAATATTTCTATATCCTTAAAAGACAAATCTTTACCAAAACCTGTGCCAAATGCTTTAGCAAAGGCTTCTTTGGCTGCAAATTTTTTAGCAATTGAGGATGCTAGGCTTTTAGATTGTAGATTTAGTTGATTCAATTCTTTTTTTGTAAAGATTTTATTAATAAAAATTTTTTTTTGTTTAATTAATATTTTTTCTATTCTTTTTATATTTACTATATCTGTACCTATCCCAAAAATTTTCATTTATTTTAAAATACGTATAAATTTTTTTATAACTTTATCTAAACCAAAAAAAATAGATTCAGATATAATAAAATGACCAATATTATATTCGGATATTTGTTTAATTTTTTTTATAAGTTTAGTTGATTGATAATTTAGCCCATGACCACAATGCACACCTAAACTCAATTTTGAAGCATAGATTGCTGATTTTTTTAATTTTAAAAATTCACTATTAATTTTTTTTTTATTTTTTAGTTTTAGTTGATTACAAAAAGTTCCAGTATGTAATTCGATATTATCTGCATTTAATTTTTTTGCAATTTTTACATCTTCAATAGCAGGATTGATAAACAATGAAATTTTGATACCAAGTTTTTTTAATTGATTGATACCTTTTTTTAAAAATATTTGATTATGCTTTAAATTTAAACCACCCTCAGTTGTTAGCTCTTCTCTTTTTTCAGGGACAATACAAACGTATTGAGGTTTTATTTTTTTAGCAAAACGTATCATTTTGCTTGTCATCGCCATTTCTAAATTAATTGGTCGTTTAAGTTTTTTTTTTAATAAAATAACATCATTTTCTTTAATATGACGCCGATCCTCTCTTAGGTGAATAGTAATTGCATCTGCTCCAGATTTAATTGCCATTATCGCTCCTTGAAGAACATCTGGGTAACCTTCTCCCCTAGCATTTCTTATTGTTGCAATATGATCAATATTTACTCCAAGCTTTCGTTTCATTTAGATTAAATATCTCGACTGCCTGGCTTGATTGGATTAATTTTCTTTAAATAATCAGGAATTTGATTTGGTTCATATGTAGGAATATCAAAACTAATTTCAGATATAATTTTGTGCTTAATTAATGATTTTCCACTTGATCTATCAATAATGCATGCAAAACCTGATATCTCACATCCTAATTTTTTAATTGCATCTGCACATTCAATGCTTGATTTACCTGTTGTTATAACATCTTCAACAATCAATGCCCTCTTAAATTTTCTAACGTCAAATCCCCTTCGTAAAGTAAATATGCCATTAACCCTCTCTGTAAATATGCATGGAACTTTAAGGCTTCGTGCCACTTCATAGCCCGCTACTATTCCACCAATAGCTGGTGATACAACAATATCAAAATCAAGATTTTCTTTTTTAATTTTTTTAGAAAGAGAATTGCAAATTTTTTCAGATTTATCAGGGTGCATAAGTAATTTTGCACATTGAACATATTTGTCACTTCTCAACCCAGAAGATAAAATAAAATGTCCTTCAAGCAAAGCTTCTGTTTCTACTAATAAGTTTTTTACTTCTTCTTCTGATAGCATTAACTTTTCTTTCTATTTCTTATTATTTTAAAATTTAAAGATCTTAACTTTAGTTCAGAAATTAAGTTAGTAAAATCTTTTAAATTTTTTATTTCGATATCAAATATAAAGCTCAAGAAATCTTCTTTTTTATCAACCAATTCAACGTTAAATATGTTGCATTTATTTTTTCCTATTAACGAGCAAATTTCTCCTAATGTGCCGGCTTTATGACTCAATAAAACCCAGATGCTACTTTTGTGAATTTTGCTTTCTTTGTTAACTGGCATTTTATCGTGCCAATACTTTCTAATAGCAGCTCTAGCTTTTCCAGTTTTTGCGAAAGAAAGCCAGTGCATGGATGGAGATTTTTTATTGGATGTAACTATTTCTACTTGATCTCCATTTGTTAACGTAGTCTGTAAAGGAGATTCTTTTCCATTAATTTTTACACCAATACAAGTATCACCCACATCAGAATGAACGGCATAAGCAAAATCTATAGGGGTAGCGTTGCTAGGAAGTCTTACAACAGCACCTTTTGGTGTAAAGCAAAAAACTTGGTCCTGGAATAATTGTAACTTAGTATACTCAAGATAATGTTCTGGATTTTCTCCACTTTCAAGTAGTTCAACTAAATCTTGTAAACCATTATAGCTCCGCAAAGTAGATTGATCGAACTTTTCATTATCTTTATATATCCAATGAGAAGCAATACCTCTTTCAGCAAAATCTTGCATCTTAGATGTACGAATTTGTATTTCCATTCTTTGATTTTTTGGTCCAATCACAGTTGTATGCAAGGATCTATAATTATTTGATTTTGGCGTTGATATATAATCTTTAAATCTACCTGGTATCATTTTCCATTTTTGATGAAAAATTCCTAACACTTTATAACAATCATCGACGCTATCTAAAATTATTCGAAAGCCAATCAGATCTGTTATTTGCTCTAAAGAAACTCTTTTAGACTGTATTTTTCTCCAAATAGAAAAAGGCGTTTTTTCCCTGCCTGTGATTTTTCCAAAGACTTTATTTACACTTAATAAACTTAAAATATCATTTGAGATCTCTTCAAATAAAATTTGTGTGTTTGGTGCAATTTTTTCTATTCTATCAACAATCATTGATCTAGCTTCTGTATTCAAAACATTAAAAGCTAAATCTTCCAATTCATCTCTAATACTATGCATTCCAAGTCTTTCAGCTAAAGGTGAATAAATTTCCATAGTTTCTTTTGCAATTCTGATCCTTTTTTCATCAGAAGAAATAGAGCTAATTGTTCTCATATTATGTAATCGATCAGCAAGTTTTACTAATAAAACTCTTATATCTTTTGCCGTTGCTAATATTAATTTTCTAAAATTCTCTCCAAGAGTTATTTCTTTACCCTGATTTTCTAGTTTTGATAATTTCGTTACACCATCAACTAAATCTGCAATTTCTTTGCCGAATTTAGTTTCAACATCTTGATAAGTAATATTTGTATCTTCAATTGTATCATGAAGGAGTGCTGTTGTTATTGTTGGACCATCAAGACGTAATTCTGCAAGAATGTTTGCTACTGCGATAGGATGGCTGATGTAAGGATCTCCAGAATGTCTTTTTTGAGTTGCATGCGCACTTTCAGCAAATTCATATGCTTTTTTTAATTTATCTACATCAATAAAATTATTATATACTTTGATCTTATTAATTAATTGTTGCTCATTTAACATTAGTTAAACTATATCAAAAAACTAAAGCTTAGTAATCTTATTGTCTTTATTAATTTTATTCTTAGCAATAATTAAGCTAATTTTTTTACTATTTGTGGGTGATTGCCAATTAGGGTTTATTTCTCTTAAAGGATGAAGAACAAAAAGCCTTCTTTCTAAATGCTCATGAGGTATTTTTAAATTTAAATTACCATTTTTGATAGATAGTTTTTTTGAATTAAAATCAATAATATCAATATCTAATATTCTAGGTTCGTTTTTTTTATTTCTTATTCTTCCAAATTTTTTTTCAATTTTTAATATAATTTTTAATAATTGCTCTACTTCAAGATGACATGCAATGCTTACAACGCTATTAATAAATTCCGGGTCATTGGCATTTGGATAAGCGACACTTTTATAAAATGAAGATTTTTTTTTAATTTTAAATCCATATTTTAATAACTCTAAATATGCCTGTTTTATATTATCAACTGGAGATCCAAATTTAGAACTAAGATTTGAGCCAAAAGAAAGATAAACTAAATATATCATTAACTAGTTTTTCTTAGCACGCGTGATTTTTCTCTTTCCCAGTCTCTTTTTTTCTTAACATTTCTTTTATCGAAATTTTTTTTACCTTTACCAAGGGCAATTTGAAGTTTGGCTATACCTTTTTTATTAAAATATAATCTAGTGGGAACAAGACTGTATCCATCTCTATTTAACTTTCCTATTAATTTATTAATTTCTTTTTTTTTTAATAAAAGTTTTCTTAATCTTCTTGGGTCATGATTATTATAGCTAGATTGCAAATACGAGGGTATGTAAGAATTAAACAAAAATATTTCGCCTTCTTGATCAATAGCATACGATTCAGAAATATTACCTTTTCCCAATCTTAAAGATTTCACTTCAGAACCAACTAATTCTATTCCAGCTTCATACAAATCTTCAAAAAAATAATTAAAAGATGCTTTTCTGTTATGACAAACAATGTTGTCTACAGGTTTATTTTTTGGTGCCATTTAAATGATTGAGGTTTTTTTTAAAATATTTCTTATTTTATTTTTAGAATCTTCTGTCGCAGTAACTAATGGTAAGCGCACATCTTCTTCCATAAGTTTTAATAAACTTAGTGAATATTTTGCTGGGACAGGATTACTCTCAACAAACATGACATGATGCAATTCTAATAATTGATCGAATAATTTTTTTGCTTCAATATCATTTCCATTATTGGAAAATTTTTGAAATTCAGAACACATTTTTGGAGCAACATTAGACGAAACAGAAATACAGCCTACCCCTCCTCTTTTGTTAAATTCGTATGCATTTTCATCATTACCTGTTAACATAATAAATTCATCACCCATTTTATTTTTTTGCGCGGTTGCGCGGTCCAGGTCTCCTGTTGCATCTTTTACCCCTACAATGTTTTTAAGCTCAAATAATCTTGCCATTGTATCTACGCTCATATCAACAACAGATCTTCCAGGAATATTATAAATAATAATTGGTATTCCGCAGTTGTCATTGATTGCTTTATAATGCTGGTACAAACCCTCCTGAGTTGGCTTATTGTAGTATGGAGTAACTATCAAAGCTGCATCAGCTTTTGCGTTTTCAGCAAATTTGGTTAGCTCAATTGCCTCTTTAGTAGAATTTGAACCTGTGCCAGCAATAACAGGAATTCTTCCATTTGAAACTTTAACTGCAATTTCAATTATTTTTTTATGTTCAAAATACTCTAAAGTTGGCGATTCTCCTGTCGTACCTCCTGGAACAATTCCATTAGTTCCATTAGAAATTTGAAATTCGATAAATTTTTCGTAGCTATCTTCATCTAATTTATTATTTTTAAATGGAGTAACTAAAGCTGTAATTGAACCTTTAAACATAATAAAATCTTGTATATTTAGAGAAATCTATAACACAAAACAAAAATTAATTAAGTAGATTATGAAAATCCTCAAAAATTTATTAATAACGTTGTTATTAACGTTTTGTTTTGTAAATACAGCTTATTCAGGCTTAATTGAACCAAAAGAAAAACCAAAAAATTTAATTAATACGAGTAATATTGATAAAAATATAGATCCAAAAAAAATTGCGTCGCCAAGTGAAATTATAATTGAAAAAAAAATTGAAAATAAAAAACCAGAAAAAATAATTGAAAAAAAAGAAATTATAAAAAAAGAAACTAACAACAATCAAAAAGAAATTAATACTAAAATAGAAATTTCAAATATTGAAGGAATTTTACCTCCTGAAAAACCTATCGACTTAGGCATAAAAAAAACCTCGTCAAAAATAATTAATGAAAAAGATTTTAAAATCGCTCAAAAAATTTTTAATTATATAAAAAGAAATAATTGGAAATTAGCTTTTAATGAAGCACAAAAAGCATCTGACCCAATTATAACAAAATTAGTAGATTGGAATTACTTAATTGAATCTAATAACAACGCTTCATTCTATGACTATGTTGCATTCATAGATAAAAATAATAATTGGCCAAGAATTGATCGCCTTCGTTATTTAGCTGAGCATAAAATTGACTTCAAAGAAGTTGCCCCAGCTCACGTAATTAATTTTTTTAAATCAAAGCAACCATTCAGTGGATATGGAGAAATGAAATATGGAGAAGCATTACTCATAGCCGGCAAAGAAACAATGGCAAAACAATTGATAAAAGAGGGTTTTGTTAAAGCTTTTTTGTCAAAAGATGATTTTAGCTATGTCAGCAAAAAATATAAATATATTTTAACTTCAGAAGACTTCATAAAAAGAGCAGAATACATGGCTTGGGAAAATGAATATTGGGAATTAAAAAAAACCATCCCCTATCTACCAAAAAATTATAAGGAACTTTATTTTGCACGATTTTCATTAATGACTAGATCATATGGAGTAGACAGTGCAATTAACAAAGTGCCAAAAAATATGATTTCAAATGTGGGATTGCAATACGACAGGATGAAATGGAGAAGAAAAAGAGGAAGATACGATTCTGCATTAGAAATAATTAATATCTACACTAATGAACCTGAAAAATTAGTTAAACCCGAATTATGGTTTAAAGAAAAACTAATAATTGCTAGAAAAAAAATTGATCAAAAAAAATATGATGAAGCATACCGGTTACTAACAAACCATGGAATAACGGAAAAAGCAGAACTGGCTGATGCAGAATGGCATGCTGGGTGGCTTGCTTTAAGTTTCTTAAACAAAGCAGATGAAGCTATAGCTCATTTTAAAACTATGTACGATTCTGTTGGATATCCAATTAGCAGATCAAGAGGAGCTTTTTGGCTGGGTAAAAGCTATGAAAAATTAGGAAAAAAAGATGAAGCCTTCAAATGGTATGAAATTGCAGCAATTCATACCACTACTTTTTATGGACAATTGGCTCTAAACAAAATTGGAAAAGAAAAAATTTCAATACGAAATGACTACAAACTAGATAAAGATAAATATAATAAGTTTTTAAAAACAGATCTAGCCAAAGTAATTATTTTGCTTAATGAACTGGATGAAACCAAAAGATCAAAAGACTTCATTAAACACATTGGCGGCGAGGATACTAAACTAGAAAATAGAATTTTTGCAGGAACACTATCCCAAAAAGTTGAACGATTAGATTATTCAATTCAAATAGCAAAACAAGCCTCATATGAAGGTATAAATTTATTAGATTTAAACTACCCCATAATTGAAACTCCTCATGAAGTAAAAGGCAATATTACTTTAGATCAAGAATATATTTTGGCACTTATTAGACAGGAAAGTGAATTTGATAGATCAGCAAATAGTCATGTAGGGGCAAAAGGATTAATGCAAATCATGCCGGCAACAGGCAAGCTGCTAAGTAAGCAATTAAATATTTCATATAGCAAAGATAAATTAACAGAAAATGAATTTTATAATTTACAACTAGGGACCTACTATATTTCTGAACTGTATAAAAATTTTGATAATAATATTTACTTAGCGTTAGCTGCATATAATGCTGGACCTCATCGAGTAAGCAGGTGGCTAAAAAGATTTGGCGATCCTAGAAAAAAGGAGATTGATACATTGGATTTTATCGAACATATTCCTTTTCTAGAAACAAGAAATTACGTTCAGCGAGTTATTGAAAATATCAATGTCTATAAATATGTTTTAAATCAAAAACCTGTAAAAAATAGTATTCAACGACTTCTGTACAATTAAATTAATTTTTTTGATAAGCAAAAGAAATTGCTGCAAATAAAACCAAATAATTAATATAAGATATATAAAAAGATAGTAGATCAAATAAAGGTTTCGCGATTGCATAGATCTCCTGATTGTTTGTTAACAATGTGATTTGCACTGATAAAATAATAAAGGAAGGTATGAAAAAAATTAGAGTAATAACAATAAAAAGAACAAATAATTTATTTCCACATTCATTCATAGATGTAATTGAAAATTGAGTTTTTTTATTTAATGCAATTTTTGGTAAATTAAAAATAAATTTCAGTGAGATAATGACTGAAAATATCCAAAGAAAGAATAGATAAGATATATCTAAATTTAATATTTTTAAATTCCCACTGCTCTTAAATAGATAATGTATAATCAGGGGAGAAACTGCAATTATCGTCAAAGTTAATATAGTTAAAAAGTATTTAAAACAATTTGCTGTTAACAGTTCAGATAAATAAGGTTGTTTAATTTTAACTAAAATTTCTCTATGTACAGAAATTCCAATAGAACTTGTTAAAAACATTGAGAACAAAATAAATAAAACGATAGTAAAATTTGTTGCAATAGATTTGCTAATTAAAAAATTTAATAAATTAAACGCAACTGTAACAATGAATACAATTACAAAACCATCTTTCAATCTTTTACTAAAATTGGAAAAGACAAACTGAAAAGAAGAAGAGAGAACTTCTCCCAATGAAAAGGTTTTTTTTAACATAATTATGGCGGTCAGGGAGGGATTCGAACCCTCGTTACGATGTTACTCGTAAGGTCATTTAGCAAACGACTGGTTTCAGCCTCTCACCCACCTGACCAATTTAATTTCAAATTGATATATCTTATATTTCAAATTGTTGCAAAAAAACGCTTAATTAAAAAATATTTTAAAATTCTTTTTTATAACTTTTATCTTTTAATATTTTTCTTGAATATTCAAATTTCTTACGATTTTTTATCGATTTCTCACGAACTCTTTGTCTCCAGAGTTTAAAGGAGCCTGGCTTGAGGGTAGATCTCATTATCTTAATGACTTCAGACTCTGTTTTATTAGAATTTTTTTTTATATCCTCAAAAGTAATACGATCAGCCCAAGCAGCCCAAATAATCCAATCATTACTTGATTTGTCTTTTGGTTCTGGATTAGCAGACTTGGTAATTGGTCTGTTTGATTTTTTAGCCATTCATCGATTGTAAGAAATTCAACATAGTTCCTGAATCACTCACATCAAACTTTCCATCTTCATCCTTAAAAATTTTAACAATTTTTTTGTTATCAATGTACATGGAATAGCGAAAAGATCTTGGACCCATACCTGAAGCGGAACGATCTGAAATCATATTCATAGCTTTTGTAAAATCTCCATTTCCATCTGGAATAAACTTAACTTTTGAAATTTTTTGATCCTTTTTCCAAAACTCAATCACAAAAGGATCATTCATAGATAAACAATAAATTTCATCAATGCCAATTTTTTTAAATTCATCATATTTATCCTCGTAACTTGGTAAATGGTAACTTGTGCAGGTCGGTGTAAATGCACCTGGCAAAGCGAATAAGACAATTTTTTTATTTGCAAAATAAAAATCGCTTTTTTTAGTTTCAAATTTTCCATCAACTCTGACTACAAAGTTAACATCAGGTATATTATTTATCATTTTTACAGTGTTCCTTATTTTTTGTTTTATTAAATTGTCTCATAGCAAATCTTTTTTTTTGCTCATCGCTAGATTTATCATAACAGTAAGGGCAAGCAATACCTTCAATAAATTTTTCTGATTGTTTGTCTTTATCATTGATTGGCATACGACAGCCATAACACATAGTGTAGCTTCCTGGGTTGGAATTATGTTTGACGGCAACTCTTTTATCAAAAACGTAACATTCACCCATCCATAAACTTTCTTCCTCAGGAATAGTATTGATATAATTTAAAATACCCCCCTGCAATTGATAGACTTCCTCAACACCTTTTTCTTTCAAATATTCAGAAGCTTTCTCGCAACGAATTCCACCTGTGCAAAAAATAGCTAATTTTTTATTATTTTTTTTAACAAGCTCATCAAAATAACCTTTAAATTCTCTAAAACTATTTACATTTGGATTAATTGCACCTTGAAAACTTCCAATTTTGTTTTCAAAAGATTTTCTGATGTCAATGACTGTAACATCGTCTTTTTGAATAAAATCATTCCAATCTTTAGGCAATATGTGCTTACCTTCTCTACTTATTACTTTTTTTTCTATTGGAACAACTTCCTTTTTAATTTTAACCTTAGGTCTTTCAAAAGGAATTGAATTAGTTTTGGACACGTTACTAACATCAAAATTATCAAAAGAAAAAATGTTATAAATAAAATTATTAAATTCATTTATAAAACCAAATTTGCCTGAAATTGTACCGTTAACACCTTCGGGCGATATAATAATTGTTCCTTTTAAATGGTTATCAATCAAATATTTTTTTATAGTTAATTGAAACTTTTCAAGATTATTTAAATGAGCAAATTTATAAAAGCTAATTATCTCAAAATTTTCTTCTTCTGGCATAGTGTCATTCCATCGCCTATGGAAATCATTGTTGTATCCACTCTATTATCATTTTTAATAAAATCATTAAACTCCCTAATAGTGTTGGTTTTCTTGTCATTAATAGATGGATCAGTAACTTTTCCTTTCCACAAAACATTGTCAAACACAATCAATCCATTATCAGATATTAAATTAAGACATAATTCTAAGTAATTTTTATATCCTGATTTATCTGCATCTATAAAAATAAAATCAAATATAAATTTTTCTTCTTTAAATTGTTGTAAAGATTTTGAACCATCTTCATTTATTAAAGTAATTTTATCCAAGACATTTGCTTGTTTCCAAAATTTTGTAGCATGCTTTGTAGTTTTGAGATCATGATCTACTGTAATAATTTTTCCATTATCATTTAATGCGAGGGCCATCGCTAAAGTGCTATACCCCATAAATGTTCCCACTTCTAAAATTTGACTGTAATTTCCAATTTTTATAAGCATATGCAGAAAAGATGCCTGCTCAGGACTTACTTGCATATTTGCAACATCGCCCAATTCTTTAAAGGAAAAATCTCTTAGTTCTTGTAAAACTAAATTTTCAATAGAGTTTTGATTTAAATATTTTTCTAGTTCTGGTGTAAAACTGATATTTTTTAACACAATTTATTTTAATTTTTCTTTTAAAATATCGTTTATTAATTTTGGATTTCCTTTACCTTGTGTTTCTTTCATTGCTTGACCAACAAAAAAACCAAACAGTTTATCTTTTCCTGACTTATATTGTTCAACCTTATCTAAATTAGATTGTACAATTTTATCTATTATTTTTTCTAATTCTTTAGGATCCGATTGTTGCTTTAGACCTTTTTTATTTATTATTACCTCAGGATCTTGGTCACCTTTTATCATATCTTCAAAAACTGTTTTTGCAATTTTTCCTGATATTGTATTATCTTTAATAAGATTAATTAATTTTGATAAATTTTTTGCTGATACTGGTGAATCTTTAATTTCTTTATTTTCTTTATTTAAGATACCAAAGAGCTCAACGATCATCCAATTTGCAGCCAGTTTATAATCAGAGTTTTTAGCAACCTCTTCATAATAGGTTGAGATTTCTTGATCTGATATAATTATACTTGCGTCATAACTGGAAAGGCCAAAATCATTCATTAATCTTGATTTCTTTTCATCTGGAAGCTCGGGTAATGATTTCTTGATAGTATCTACATAATCTTGATCTAATTCTAATGGTAATAAATCAGGATCGGGAAAATATCGATAATCATGCGCATCCTCTTTGCTTCTCATCGATCTAGTTTCCATTTTTTTTGTATCAAACAATCTTGTTTCTTGATTAATAGCGCCACCCTGTTCAATTATCTCAATTTGACGTTTTGCTTCATATTCAATGGCTTGCTGCATAAATTTTATTGAGTTAACATTTTTAATTTCGCATCTTGTACCAAGTTCAGTAGACCCTACTTTTCTAACAGATACGTTGACATCAGCTCTCAAAGAACCTTCATCCATGTTACCATCACAAGTATTCAAATAACGCATAATAGAGCGTAATTTTTTTACGTACTGACCGACTTCTTCAGGAGATCTCAGGTCAGGCTTGCCAACAATTTCCATTAAAGCTACTCCAGATCTATTTAAATCGACAAAAGAATTTTGGGGATCTTGATCATGTAAACTTTTTCCGGCATCTTGCTCTAAGTGTAATCTTTCAATACCAACTTCTTTAGTACCATAAGGCATATCTAAAATAACTTTTCCTTCTCCAACTATAGGGAACTTAAATTGAGATATTTGATATCCTTGAGGCAAATCTGCATAAAAATAATTTTTTCTATCAAATTTTGAAAAATTATTAATCTTTGCTTTTAGTCCAAGTCCTGTTTTGATTGCTTGCTCTACGCAATACTTATTGATCACAGGAAGCATACCTGGCATTGCAGCATCAACTAAACTAACTTGTGAGTTAGGATCAGAACCAAATTTAGTTGATGAGGATGAGAATAATTTAGCATTGGATGTAACTTGTGCATGCACTTCTAAGCCGATGATAACCTCCCATTTTCCAGTTTGTCCCTCTAAATAATAATCAAATTTTTTTTCAGTCATTTACATCCACCAATCTTTTACTTGTGATTGAAATCCAATTTTTTCCTCCAATGCATACGCAGCATTTAAAACAGTTTGTTCATCAAAAGATTTTCCAATTAACTGCAATCCTAAAGGCAAACCAGTTTCATCTAATCCTCCTGGTAAAGAAATTGCAGGCAATCCTGCTAAATTTACAGGGACGGTAAAAACATCGTTCAGATACATGGAAATTGGATCTTCAGTTTTGTCTCCAATTTTAAAAGCAGAAGATGGTGCAGTAGGTGTTAAAATTGTATCCACTTCATTAAAAACACTATCAAAATCATTTTTAATTAATCTTCTAACTTGTTGAGCTTTTAAATAATAAGCATCATAGTAACCGGAAGACAAAACATAAGTTCCAATCATAATTCTTCGTTTAACCTCATTGCCAAACCCCTGAGCTCTAGTATTTTCATACATTTCTATTAAATCTTTTCCTGGAGCTCTAAAACCATATTTTACACCGTCATAACGAGCTAAATTAGAAGAGGCTTCAGCTGGAGCAACTATGTAATACGTCGGCAGAGCGTACTTTGTGTGTGGTAATGAAATATTTTTAATAATAGCGCCAGAGTCTTTCATTAACTCTATTCCCTTATCCCACAAAGATTGTATTGCTTTTGGCATATTGTCTACGATGTATTCCTTTGGAATTCCTACCTTTAAGCCTTTAATATCTTTATTTAAATTTTTTAAGAATTCTCCTTTCTTAACATTTGCTGAAGTTGAGTCTTTTTCATCATGACCTGAAATTACATCAAGCATTAATGCACTATCAGCAACATCTTTGGTCATGGGTCCTGCCTGATCTAATGAGGATGCAAAAGCAACAATTCCCCACCTTGAACACCTGCCATAAGTAGGCTTTAATCCAACTATCCCAGTAAAAGCAGCTGGTTGTCTAATAGATCCACCTGTGTCTGTTCCAACGGTAGCAGATGTTAAATCAGCAGCTACAGCTGAAGAGCAACCTCCAGATGAACCTCCGGGAACTAAATCGTCATTATTATTTTTGTAGGGATTAATAACATTACCGTAAGCGCTTGTTTCGTTGGAAGATCCCATGGCAAATTCATCACAATTTAATTTTCCTAGAAGAAACGCACCCTGATCCCAAAGTTTAGAAGTGACGGTAGACTCATAGGTAGGAATAAAATTTTTTAAAATTTTACTTGATGCAGTAGTTTGAACATTTTTAGTACAAAATAAATCCTTAACCGCAATCGGCGCACAAGATAAAGCTCCATCTTTTTGATTAATTTCATCAGCCTTTTTTGCTTGCTCTAAAGCACTTTCTAAAGTTTCAGTCACAAATGCATTTAATTTTTTTGATTTTTGAATTCTTTCAACATAGGCATTTGTAGCGTCAACAGCTGAAATTTCTTTGGACTTAATTTTGTTAACTAGTTCAACTAAAGTATATTTTGCAATTGTAGTCATTCAATTATTCGATCACTTTTGGAACTACAAAATAATTCTCATTTTTATGTGGTGAGTTTTTTAATACATCTTTCTTTTCATTCATTATTTTAACAACATCCTCTCGCTGAAATAATTTTTGTTCTACGACAGAAGATAAAGGTTCAATATTTTTAATGTTTAATTCATTTAACTGTTCAACAAATGTCAAAATAGAATTAAGATCTTTAATCATAGAGTCTTCAAATTGTTCATTTGAAGCAATTCTTGATAACTTTGAAATTTTCTTTACTGTTTCTTTATTAATTGACATTAGACTTAGTGAAAAATTACGGTAAATTAACACTTTAATGAAAACTTACAACCTTTTAGAGAATTCTGAATTTGCCCAAGAAGTTGGCAAAAGCTCGCGTTTGATAGGAATTGATCCTGGTAAAAAAAATATTGGAGTGGCCATTTGTGATAGCTCGCACATTATAGCTACACCTTATGAAACTATCAAAGTGGACAAGCTTAAAAATGTCATTGAAAAATTTAATAAAATAATTCTAGAAAATGAAATTAAAGGTATAGTTGTTGGTCACCCAATAAACATGGATGGTTCTGAAGGTCGAAGGTCTCAATCAACGAAGGACTTTGTTAAAAATATATTAAAATTTATTTCTTTACCTGTCACTTTGTGGGATGAAAGATTATCTAGCGAAGGTGCATTTAAAAGCATGGAGAAATTAAACATTAATAGCTCATCTAAAAAAGAGAGATTGGATGAAAATTCAGCAGCTTTTATTTTGCAAGGTTTTATTGACTATTTAAACAAATAACTTGCTTTGATATCAAAATCAGCCTATAGACCTGGTTTTAATGGCATCAAACCAAAATCAAGCTATTAAATTTAATCACAAACATCTTTTAGGTATTCAATATTTATCTATTCCAGAGGTAAATCTTATTCTGGATGAGTCATTGGCATTTGTAGAGCTTAATCGTCAGGAAAATAAAAAATTAAAAATTCTTAATGGAAAAACACAAATCAATTTATTTTTTGAAAACTCAACTAGAACTTTAAGTTCTTTTGAGCTTGCAGGTAAAAGACTTGGTGCAGATGTAATGAATATGAACGTTGTGAATTCATCCATCAAAAAGGGCGAAACACTTATAGATACTGCAATGACTTTAAATGCAATGCATCCAGATATTTTAGTAATAAGACATCAGGATTCTGGTGCTGCTAATTTATTATCACAAAAAGTTAACTGCTCTGTCATTAATGCTGGAGATGGAAGAAGAGAGCATCCTACCCAAGCATTGTTAGATGCAATGACAATAAAAATGAAAAAAGGAAAGATTGAAGGGTTAAGAGTGGCTATCTGTGGAGATATTATGCATTCAAGAGTAGCAAGATCTAATATTTACTTATTAAATATGCTTGGTGCAGAAGTGAGGGTAATTGGACCTTCTACTCTTATGCCAAAACACATTGAGGCTTTTGGAGTGAAAGCATTTACTAATATGGAAAAAGGCCTGGAAGGTTCTGATATTATTATGATGCTAAGAATGCAAACAGAACGAATGGATGGATCTTACGTACCATCCACAAGAGAATATTATGAATTTTTTGCACTTGATTATAAAAAAATAAAAAATGCTAAACCAGATGCATTAATTATGCATCCAGGCCCAATGAACCGTGGAATAGAAATTGATACTAATTTAGCTGACGACATTAATCGCAGTATTATTGTGCAACAAGTTGAGATGGGTGTTGCGGTGAGAATGGCAGTGCTAAAAATTTTAATGGAAAATAATAAATGAAAAAACAGTGTATCCTCAATACAAGAATTATAGACCCAGCAAATAATATTGATGAAATTGGAGGAATTTTAATTAATGAAAAAGGAAGAATTGAAGCCTTAGGAACAACAGTTACAAAAGAAAATATCTCAGACGCAGAAATTTATGATTGTAAGAACAAAATTACTATACCTGGTATCATTGATATGCGCGTCTTTGTTGGGGAGCCTGGATTTGAATATAAAGAAAATTTTAGAACCTTAAGTCAAGCAGCAATATCTGGAGGTGTTACTGCAGTTGCTACCATGCCGAATACAGTTCCAGTTATTGATAATGTATCAACACTTGATTTCGTGAAAAGAAGATCAAGAGATAAATCAATCATTAAAGTATTTCCTTTGGCTACACTAACTAAAAATGCCGAAGGTAATGATATGACTGAATTCGGTCTTTTAAAATTAAGAGGGGCATGGGGTTTTACTGATGGTGTTAGTTGTGTTCAAAATAATAAAGTGATGGATCAAATTTTTAACTATGGAAAAAATACAGATGTTTTAATTATTCAATTTGCGCAAGATAACTTTTTGTCAGAAAATGGAGTTGTGAATGATGGCCTACTAGCTACTAAGCTTGGTTTAAAAGGAATACCCGATATAGCAGAACAAATTATTATAGAAAGAGACCTAAGATTATTAGAGCAATATAAAACAAAATATCATATTGCCCTGATATCATCAAAAAAATCTATTGATTTAATTAAATCTGCAAAAGAAAAGGGAATGAAATTTTCTGTCGGTGTTTCAATTAATAATCTGTCTCTTAATGATAATGATATAGGTGACTTTAGAACTTTTTTAAAATTATCACCTCCCCTTCGCAGTGAAGAAGATAGACTGGCACTAATTCATGCGGTGAATGAAGGAATAATTGATGTAATAGTATCAGATCACAAACCTGAAGATGAAGAATCTAAACGATTAACTTTTCAGCAAGCAACAACAGGAGCTTCAGGTATAGAGACGCTTCTTCCCCTTGCCTTAGAACTTGTTCATAATAATCTTTGTGATTTAAATACGGTAATAAAAAATCTCACATCTAACCCAGCTAAAATTTTAGGAATAAGAAATGGAACATTGTCAATTGGTGGAGAAGCAGATATTACAATTTTTGATTTAGAAAAACCCTGGGTACTAAAAAAAGAAAATATCCAATCCAAATCTAAAAATACAGCAATCGAAAATAGAAAACTACAGGGCAAAGTAGAAAAAACATTTATTAATGGTAGATTAGTTTTTAGTAATTGATGAGTTTTTTTATAGTTGTAATTTATTCATACCTATTAGGCAGTATTCCATTTGGTCTTTTATTTTCTCATCTATTAGGTTTCGGCGACATCAGAAAAATTGGTTCAGGCAACATAGGAGCAACAAACGCCTTAAGAACTGGAAGTAAAAAATTAGCACTTCTCACTTTAATTTTTGATGTGGGCAAAGGTTCTTTGGCTGTTTTCTTGAGTTTATTATACTTTTCTGAATATGCGTATTTATCTGCAATTATCGTTTACTTGGGTCATGTGTTTCCAGTATGGTTAAAATTTAAAGGTGGTAAGGGTGTGGCTACTTACATTGGAAATATACTAATTTTAAACCCTGTATTATTTGTAATTTATGGTTTGAGTTGGTTAATAATTGCTAAATTATTTAAAATATCCTCTATATCTGCTTTAATTGCATTTTTAATTATAATTCCTTGTTCATACTTTTTTTATGATCTTAATATTACTTATTTAAATTTTTTCTTTTTTATTTTTTCAATTTACACACATAGAGAAAACATTAAGAGACTTATTGCTGGTACAGAAAAATAATAATTTAATTTTTCTTTCCTTGAACTATTTTATCCAAGATCAAAGCACAAAATAATATTGCAATACCTGCTAATATTCCTTGTCCAACATTTGTATATTGGAGTGCCTCAAGAACTTCTAAACCAAGACCCTTTGCTCCAACTAATGAAGCAACAACAACCATAGTTAAGCTAAGTAACACAGTTTGATTAACACCTGCCATAATAGTAGGAGCGGCTAGTGGTAGGTCCACTTTTCTTAATAAATACCACTTAGAGGCTCCATAAGAAATAGCAGCCTCTCTAACATTTTCTGGAACTCCTTTTAAAGCAAGCACTGTAAAACGAACAACTGGTGTTCCACCAAAAATCATTGTTATTAACACAGCCGCAACTTTACCAACCCCAAAGAAGGCAATGACAGGTATCATAAAGACAAACGCTGGCATTGTTTGCATAAAGTCCATAATAGGTCTTATAAAAGAGTAAAATTTTGGCCTACGTGAACAATAAATACCGAGCGGTATTCCAATAATTATACTTAATGCTGCAGCTGTATTGAGAAGTGCTATAGTGATCATAGCAAGTTTCCAAAAACCCAAAAGCCCCATGTAGGCCAAAAAAGAACCAGTAATTATTCCTGCTCTTGGACCAGCTGATAATGTTGTCAAAAGAACAATTACCGAAAATATTACAATCCAGGGCGTTCCTAAAAATAAAAGTTCAAGAAAATCTAAAACTGATCTAATAGCCTGGCTAACACCATCAAAAAATGCATCTCCTTTTAACGTGGCAAAATTAAATCCTGTTTCAATCCACTTTATAGAAGTTAGTCTAATATCTGGGTGAGTTGGAAAGTTATTTAAAAAAATCCAAGTATCTGGAAAAGCATAATGTATAGAAGTAAAAATAATAATTGTTATCGTAAACAAAATACTAAAAAATATATTTTTGCTTTTAATTTCTGCACTTATGGAACTATCAGACAAATAATTAGAAAATTTTTTTTCCAATATATGATTAGCAACAATTCCTTGAATAATTTTTATTATAAATAATCCTACAATTCCAAAAATTGCTATATAAATAGCACTCTCCTCTATTGCCTTCGCCTCCAATTTATAATCTGTTATTGCTTTTTCTAAAGACTCTATTGCTCTCTTGAAAACCGCTACTTTTTCAGGAGCTTTTTCATATGCTGCTGATAATTGCTTATTACGAAACACCAATGTGCTTTCTATACCAGCTATTTTAGAATAAATTTCAGTAGTTACATTTCCAAAAAAACCTCGCATAATTTGAACTATAGAAAAAGTTTCTAAAATTAAAAAAGTTAATGCATAATTCCAGATATTTCTTGATCCAAACCATACGGGTCCTAAAAGAGAAGCAAAAATATTAAAAGAAAAAACTTTTTTCGAACTGTTACCAATTCTAGTAAATTCTCTTATATAATAAGAAGAATTTGTTTTTACAAATTTTGTTATTTCAGAGTCATAATTCATAATCTATTTTTCAACCACATTTTTTAAAAGATTTTTTTTATCAATAATGCCGACCAGATTATTACTTTCATCATATACCGTAATATCCTCATCTTGATTTATGGCTGCTTCTATAATTTTATTTAAATTATCATCCTCTAAAATTTTGTATGAATTTTTCGGAATGGATTGATTGAGATTTTTATAATTCTCTATAGGCATCATAATACTATGTGCCTTTACTACTTTTAATCTTGATATCCCTTTAACAAATTCTTTCACGTACTCATCAACAGGATTTAAAATAATTTCCTCTGGTGTTCCAACCTGAATAACTTGACCATCACGCATGATTGCAATTCTATGACCTACTCTTACAGCTTCATCTAAATCATGAGTAATAAATATGGTTGTTTTTTTCATTTTTTTAGACAAATTAATGAATTCCTCTTGTAACTGCCTCCTAATTAGTGGATCTAAAGCACTAAAAGGCTCATCCATAAGCAATAACTCTGGATCTGCAGCTAAAGCTCTGGCCAAACCTACTCTTTGTTGCATCCCACCAGATAATTCATGAGCATATTTATTGCCCCATCCCGTAAGCTCAACTATTTCTAAAATTTTTTCAACTTCTTGATATCGTTGATTTTTATTAATTCCTCTAATTTCTAATGGCATTGCAATATTATCTATGACTGACCTATGAGGCATTAATGCAAAATTTTGGAATACCATGCCAATTTTTTTATTTCTATATTCTCTCAATGTAAGCTCATCCAGACCCATAATATCAATACCATTGATTAATATTTTTCCTGAAGTGGGTTCTAATAAACGATTAAAATGTCTAACTAAGGTAGATTTTCCACTACCAGAAAGACCCATTATGCAAAAAATTTCTCCTTGCAGAACTTCAAAACTCACATCGGAAACTCCAATGACCGCATTGTACTTTTCCAAAGCTTCTTTTTTACTAATACTATTGTTTTGTATGGAGTGAATTACTTCTTGAGAATTAGTTCCAAATATTTTCCAAACATTTTCAACTTTTATAGCAACTTCAGTCATGAGTGTTTGTACAATAATTTGAGATGAAATTAACCTGGTAATTATATTACCAGGTTAATTTAAATATTTTAAAGATTATGGATTATAATCCTAACCAAGCGTCAACTTTTTTAGGATTTTTCTTCATCCATTCTCTTGCTACTTCAGTAGGATTTCTTTTTTTAGTTGAAATTTCATAAGCTAAAGCACCTACGTCATCAGCAGTAAGTTGAAACTTCTTAAAGAAACCTGCGATTGCAGGAGACTTTGCTTCTAAACTTTTAGACCATCCAATTTGAATTTGCTTAAGTGCATCTTTACTCGCAACATAAGATTTCTTTTGCCAATCTGGATCAGCATTGGGTTGAACCATTTTATATTTTGCTGGATCGTGTTTTGGCTCTGTTAACATTACAATATCATAAGTAGACCAAATCGCATGTGGCTTGTAGCAATAGAAAGCATAACCCTCGCCTTTTGCAATGGAGTCTTTAACTCTTGCATCTTTAACAGGCTCATTAGCTCTAATAGGCTCAATACCAGCTTCTAGTAATTTGTAATCTCTTACTTTGATCTCATTTACATTTGCTGATGCCCATCCAGGTGCTCCAATCCAGAATTCACCTTTTCCATTTCCATCACTATCCATTGCTTTAACAACTTCTGGTCTTCCAAGATCAAAAATTGAAGTAATTTTGTATTTTTTAGCAAAATTTTTAGAAACACAATATCCTTGATTTCCTTCATAAGGATTTTTGCTCATCACTAATTTTCCATTGCCAGATCCACTAACAAGTTTTTTTGTAAATCCTTCTTGGTTTGGTAACCAAATATCTGGATGAACTTCAATCTCACCTTTGTCTCTTTCAATAGCACCGTAAATTGCAGCATTATTACCAGGAACAATATCAGCTTCACCACCAATCTTGTCTTTTACTACCGCTTGCAATAAATGAGCTATAGCTTTTGCTCCAGGCCAACCTGGATCACCAATTTTTACTTTTTCAGCTGAAAAAGCAGATGTTGCAAACAAACTCACAATAAGTGTTGCAACCAAACTTTTTACAATTTTCATAAATCCCCTTTATTTAGTTAATTAATAGACTGCAATAATTCACTTTAATTATTGACTTGTCAAATATATTTTAAATTAAAAAATCTAACAATAATTTATTAAAAATTTTAGGATTTTCAAGATGCACGTTATGCGCGAAGCCATTTATAATTTTTAATTCACTGTTTTTTATATTGCTATGCAAAATATCAATTTGGTTTTTGTCATAAGATTTATCTAAATCTCCCCAGATGATAAGTGTTTTGTTATTGATTTTATAAAGGTTATTTTTTCCATTCCATGATTTCATGGCCACTAAGGAAGCGTCAGCAGCGTCCAAAGTTGTTTCGGAGGATGCATTTTTGCAAAGATAAAAATTAGGATCATTTTCACCGTTCACAAACCAAGTTTTTGCAATATTTAAGGAAGTAATTTCTAATCCATTTGTTTTTATTTTTTTTCTAGATTCATCAATGGTTTCAAATCTATTTGGCATTTCTCCAATAGAACCAGTGCTATAGCAAATTAATTTATTGATATGACTTGAAAAATTAACACTCATTTGCTGCACAATCATTCCACCCATAGAATGACCAAGTAAGTTAAATTTTTCAATTTTTAAATTTTGTAAAAAATTAAAAATTTCAGAAGCAAAACCTTCAATGCTATTAATTAATTTATATTTATTATTTTTTCCATAACCTGGTAAATCAGGGGCTATAACTCTAAAATATTTTTTAAATTCATCAATTTGGGGCCTCCACATTTCCGCATTTCCTAAAAAACCATGGACTAACACCAGGGGGTAGCCTTTGCCTTCATCTATATATGAAAAATTATTAATCTCAGGCATTTAAAAAATTATTTTTTCTCACAAAAATGATAAGTTTTTTTTGCCAAAACAAAACTTGAATCAATTAAAGTACAATTGCTTAAACTTATATCTTTGAAATAAGATAACTCTGTACAACCTAGAATTACAACATTATTTTTATTTTGTAATTTCAATAGAGATATTATTTTTTTAAATTTACTAATATATTGCTTTTGTAAATTATTTTTTTTTATAAGATAGATTATCTTATCAATTTTAGATTGAATATTCTTATTTACTATATGAATATTTAAATTTTTATTTTTATTAAGTTTACTCTCATACAACTTTAGTTTTTGAGTTGCTTGTGTGCCAAAAATATAAACATTAATTAATTTATTTGGTAACTTTGCTTTAATTTCATCATAGACACAATCAATAATATTAAAAACAGGAATTTGAATTTTTTTTTCAATATCGGCATGCCATGCGTGAGCTGTATTGCAGGGAATTGCAATTGCATCACAACCAAATTGTTGGAGTTTTTTTGCACTATCTATCATTGCGGATGCTGGGCTTTTGCTTTTTGTAAATATCGCTTTTACTCTACTAGGAATTTGTGTGTTGCTATCTAGAATTAGCCTTGGATAATTGCTCTCAATAGCTTGGTTTTTGTAGTTATAAAAAATTTCCATAAAACGGTTAGATGCATGTGGGCCCATGCCACCAATAATACCAACCATTTTACTTTGTTTTTTTGCCATCAAATGATGATTTAGCAGTTTTTATTAATAACCACTAGTGAGATAATATTTTAGACAAAAATAGTTTAGTGCGATCTGATTTTGGATTTTCAAAAAAGGTCTCTTTATCTGCTGTTTCTTCTACTCGCCCTTCATCCATAAATAAAATTTTATCTGCAACTTTTTTTGCAAAACCCATTTCATGAGTCACCACAGCCATTGTCATACCATCTTGCGCCAATTCAACCATAACATCCAAAACCTCATTGATCATTTCTGGATCTAGTGCTGAAGTAGGCTCATCAAATAGCATGGCAATTGGATCCATGGCCAATGCTCTTGCAATAGCAACTCGTTGTTGTTGTCCGCCAGACAATTGTGCTGGAAATTTAGTAGCTTGATCTTTCAAACCTACCCTTTCTAATAAAGACATAGATTTGGCATCGGCTTCATCTAAACTTCTTTTTAAAACCTTAACTTGAGCTAATGAGATATTTTTTAAAACTGACATGTGTGGGTATAATTCAAAATTTTGAAATACCATTCCGATTTTTGCTCTCAAATCATTTAAATTAGTTTTTGGATCATTAACCTTGATAGAATCTACAAAAATTTCACCTTCTTGAAACTTTTCTAATCCATTCACACACTTGATCAATGTAGATTTACCCGAACCAGAGGGTCCGCAAATAACCATGACATCACTTTTCTGAATAGTTACACTGCAATCTTTTAAAACTTGAAAGGTTCCATACCATTTGCTTACATTTTTTAATTCTATCATTGCACAACCTTTCTATTTTGAATTCTTTTAATCATAAAGGAAAAAGTAAAACATATTAAAAAATAAATTAAAGCTGCAAACAAATACATCTCAACAAGTCTTGATTGACTTTGTGCCACTATAGAGCTTGCTGTCATAAAATCTCTTAAACTAACTACATACACCAATGATGTATCTTGAAATAAAATTACTGCTTGAGTAAGCAGTATAGGTATCATATTTCGAAATGCCTGTGGTAGTATTATATAAATCATGGATTGAGAGTAAGTAAGTCCAGTAGCTCTAGCGGCTGCAATTTGATTGCTTGAAACACTTAACAATCCTGCTCTAATAATTTCACTATAATAAGCAGCTTCAAACATTGTAAAGGCAATAACCGCAGAGTAGAAACCTCCAATTGGTTTTCCAATTATGAGAGGTATTAAGAAAAAAAACCAAAAAATAACTAAAATTAGTGGCATAGATCTTAAAAAATTTACATAGGTCATGGAAAAATATTGCAATGATTTAAAATTAGATATTCTCATCAAGGCCAATAAGGTGCCAAACAAAATACCTCCGATTAGTGCTAAAAAAGTTAAATAAAAACTTACCTGCAGTCCCTTCCATAAAAAAGGCAAAGAATCTGCAATTACATTAAAATCAAAATTTTTAATCATGTTTTTTGCCTAATAAATCCTGGTATTTGAGTTTTGCTTTCAACTCTTTGCATAATTAAAGTAACGATCATTGTTACAGAAACATAAATAACTGTTGCTGCAGTAAAGGCTTCAAATCCTTGGAAAGTCCAGTCCATAATCATATTACTTCGAGCCGTTAGCTCCATCAGACCTATTGTTAAAGCGAGTGATGAATTTTTAAAGATAGTTAAAAACTCTGATGTTAATGGTGGAATTATAATTCTATAGGCAATTGGCAATAATACATAAATATAAAGTTGATAAGTTGTTAAGCCAGTCGCATAACCAGCGCTCCCAACGCCAGTCGACACAGAGTTAATTCCTGAACGTACTTGCTCTGCCACTCGTGAAGCAGTGTAGGTACCAAGACAAAACAAGGCTGAAGAAAATTCCGGGTTAGGTAAATCTTGTTTTAACCAATTTCCAAATTCTTTTGGAACTAATTCAGGAAACACAAAGTACCAAATAAACATTTGAACTAATAACGGAATATTCCTAAAAATTTCTACATATGTAGTTCCAATAAAATTTAGAATTTTGTTATCTAAAGTTCTTAATATTCCAATTAATGAACCTAAAAAAAAAGCTATAACTGAAGCTGCTAAGGATAAATAAATAGTCCATAATGTTCCTGAGACAATCCAATCAAAGTACTGCTGCTCGAATAAGACTGACCAATTCCAGTTATATTTCATTGATAAAAACGATTAGGTTCATATGGGTCATAAATGACCCATATGAAAAATTTAGATTTAACTAGTATGGCAAAGCTTGCATTGTAAATGCAGCCTGCAATAGGTCAGTTTGTGGAACGCCTAGTGCATTTCCACCTTCTGGCAATGGTTTCATAAACCATTTATCATAAATCTTATTAATTTCTCCAGATCTGAACAGATCAGATAGTTCAGAATTAGCAATTAAACGCATTGCTGAATCGTCTCTTCTAACCATAATTGCGTAAGGGTCGTAAGACAAAAAGCTTCCAACCACAGCATAGTCAGAGGGTTTTTTTGCTTTAGATATCAATCCAAATAATAAAATGTGGTCTGTTGAATAAGAATCAACCCTTCCAGTTTCTAAAGCCAAGAAACCTTCAGCATGATCTTTTACGTTAACAACACTAATTCCAAGTTTTTTATCAGAATTAATTTTGACTACAGCTTTTTCATTTGTTGTACCTTGTGCTAAAGCAATTTTTTTGCCTTTCATGTCATCAATTGACTTTATGCCACTTGATTTTTTTACCAATAGCTTTGTACCAGTAATAAAAGTTACATGTGCATAATCAATTTGCTGCTGTCTTGTTAAATTATTAGTTGTAGAGCCACATTCAATGTCTATTGTTCCATTAGCAAGAAGTTGAATTCTTGTTTTTGGATTAACTGGATAATACTTTCTTACAAGCTTTTTTCCAATTTCCTTTTCAGCTCTTTGAACAATTTTTTCACATAAGTCCATTGAATATCCAATTGGCTTTTGTGATTTATTGTAATAAGCAAAAGGTACAGATGACTCTCTATGACCTATTGTAATTGTGCCAGAATCTTTAAGTTTTTTTAAAGTCCCGTAGTCTGCTGCCTGTGCAAATGTTGTCATTAACAACACAACAAAAGCAGATTTAATTAATGATTTTAACATATTATGTCCCTTTTTAATGTTTGTTTAATAGGTTATTTAATACTAATTAAAAAACTCATTCAAGTCTTTATTGACTAAAAGTGGTAAAATTTGACAATTGAGTAAATTTTTGACAGTCCTTCATCCATTATGAATCTTGTTATTGTAGAAAGCCCCGCAAAAGCAAAAACTATTAATAAATATCTTGGTAATGACTATGTAGTTCTTGCAAGTTTTGGTCACGTTAGAGATTTGCCATCAAAAAATGGATCCGTAGATACAGATAATAATTTTAATATGACTTGGGAAATAGATGTTACATCAAAAAAACATATTAAAGAAATTGCTGACGCTGCTAAAGACTCAAGTAAAATTATTTTAGCTACTGACCCTGATCGAGAAGGTGAAGCTATTGCTTGGCATGTAAAACATATTTTAGAAGAAAAAAATTTATTAAAAGATAAAAAAGTTGAAAGAGTAGTTTTTAATGAAATTACTAAAAAAGCAGTTGTGCATGGAATTGAAAACCCCAGAGATATCAATATTGAACTAGTTAATGCTTATCTTGCAAGACGTGCATTAGACTACTTGGTTGGCTTTAATATTTCACCAATATTATGGACAAAATTACCTGGTTCTAAGTCTGCAGGAAGAGTTCAGTCAGTTGCACTAAAAATAATAGTAGAAAGAGAGCATGAAATAGAACTATTCAACCCAGCTGAATTTTGGACAATAGGTGCGATATTTAAAAATAATGAAAATAAAGATTTTCATGCAAAACTAAATACTTACAACTCTCAAAAAATTGAAAAGTTTTCGTTTAAAAATGAAATAGACGCTAAAAATGCAGTAGAAATGATTGAAAAGCATGAGTTTGTTGTAACTAATATCGAAAGCAAACCGTTTAAAAGAAATCCTTATGCACCGTTCAGAACTTCTACAATGCAACAAGATGCATCTAGGAAATTAGGTTTTGGAGCATCAAGAACCATGCAAATTGCCCAAAGATTATATCAGGGAATTGATATAGATGGAGAAACTACTGGACTAATAACCTACATGAGGACAGATGGAACTGATATTTCATTAGAAGCTGTAGCTGACTGTAGAAAATACATAAATGAGGAAATTGGTGAAAAATATTTGCCTAAAGAAGCAAGAAACTATTCTGGAAAGAAAGCAAAAAATGCACAAGAAGCACATGAAGCTGTAAGACCAACTGATATCAATAGAACTCCAGAAAGTTTAAAATCAAAATTAGATAAAGATCAGTTTAGATTGTATGAATTAATTTGGAATAGAACTGTCTCTTCTCAAATGGAAAGTGCTGAATTTGAAAGAACGGCGGTAGATTTAGCAAATAAAGATCAAAGTATTATTTTCAGAGCAAATGGCTCTGTGCAAAAATTTGATGGTTTTTTAAAATTATATCAAGACATAAAAGATGAAGATGACAAAGAAAAAGATGAAAATGAAGAAGATAATTTATTACCAGAAGTAAAAGAAAATGAAATTATGCCTTTAGAAAAAATATTAAATGAGCAAAAATTTACTCAACCACCCCCGCGATATTCAGAAGCCAGTTTAGTTAAAAAATTAGAAGAACTTGGTATTGGAAGGCCATCAACCTATGCAAGTATTATATCTGTTTTATCGACTAGAAATTATGTAGAGGTTTTAAACAAAAAATTTGTACCAACTGATCGAGGAAAATTAATTACTGCTTTTTTAAATCAACTATTTAAACAATATGTTGATTATAATTTTACTGCAGGACTGGAAGAAAGTCTGGATGATATTACAGCAGGAAAAATTGACTGGATAGAAGTATTATCAAAATTCTGGAAAGAATTTAATCAAAACGTAAGTGATGTAAAAGAACTTAGAACGAGAGCTATATTGGATATGATGAATGATAGCTTGGGTGAAATTATTTTTGATAAAGACAAGGAGGGAAAAATTAAAAGAGCTTGTGACTGTGGTGGTGAATTAAGCCTAAAAATAGGAAGATTTGGTGCTTTTATAGGTTGTTCTAAATATCCAGATTGTAAATTCACTAGACCCTTGTCAAGAATTAAGGCAGCGGAACAAGATTACTTGGCTGAACCAAAAGAAATTGGAAAAACAGATGAGGGTAAAAACATAGTTTTAAAAAAAGGAAGATTTGGTCCTTACTTGCAAATAGGTAATGATGAAAAAGATTTAAAAAATGTATCTATTCCAAAAGGAATTTCATTAGATGATATTAATTTAGAAAAGGCAAGATTTTTGGCTTCTTTGCCAAAAGTTCTGGGCCAATATCCTGAAAATAATATGGATATCACTCTAAATAATGGCAGATATGGTCCGTATGTAAAATGTGAAAAAAAATCAGCTACATTGGAAACCCCTGAAGATATTTTTTCTATTGGTATTAACAAAGCTATAACGATGATTGCTGAAGCAAAGCCAGGTAGAAGATCTTCTAATGAAATTAAAACGATTGGCGAGCACCCAGAAGATAAAAAGCCTGTTAAAGTTATGAAAGGCTCATATGGTCCATACATTAAATACAAAACAATTAATGCAACTATTCCTGATGATAAAGATCCTGAAAGTGTTACAATGGAAGAAGCGCTAGACTTAATTGAAAAAAGACTAGAATACGACGCAACCAAAAAAGGTAAAAAGATTAAAAAAAAGCCAAAAAAAGAAAAAAAGAAATCCAAAACTAAAGAAAAAAATGATTGATATCGAACAAAGAATTATTGATCTAAAAATATCAATACCAAATCCTCCTTCACCTGTAGGAAACTACGTAGCTTATAAACATTGTGACAGTACAATTTATATTTCTGGTCAACTTCCTATTGATGAAAACGGTAATATGATCAAAGGCAAAATTGGAAAAGATTTAACTTTAGAAGATGGAAAAAAAGCAGCTAGATATGCAATTTTAAATGCAATTGGTCATCTTAAAAAATCAGTGATGAATCTAAATAATGTTAAACAATGTGTAAAAATTAACGGTTTTATCAATTCTACAGAAGATTTTACTGACCATGCAGTTCTATTAAATGCCGCATCAGATTTACTGGTTGAAATTTTTGGTGAAAAAGGAAAACATGCGAGAGCAGTTATTGGTGTTAGCAGCCTACCCTTAAATGCCGCTGTAGAGATTGAAACTATTTTTGAAATATCTAAATAATTTAGTTTTTAATAGAAATTTTTTTAACTTTTTCTAGTTTACTTATTTGAAAATCAAATGTTTTATTCTTAGTATCAATTTTTACTAATCCACCATCTATCAATTTTCCATGAATAATTTCATTAGCTAGTGGTTTTTTTATTTTTTCATCAATAACTCTTGATATTGGCCTTGCACCCATAATTTTATCATAACCCAGCTCACAAATTAAATCTGTAGCTTTATCAGAAATTTCGATGGTAATATCTCTAGCATTTAATTGAGTTTCAAGCTCCATGATGAATTTACTAACTATTAATTTAATAATTTTTTTATCCAAATTATTAAATCTGATTAAAGAATCTAACCTATTTCTAAATTCTGGGGTAAACACTTTTTTTATAGTCTCAAAATCATTTTCATTACTTTCCTTTTTATCAAAACCCATTTGATTTTTTTCTAAATCAGTTGCACCTGCATTGGTTGTTAAAATTAATATAATATTTCTAAAATCTATTTTTTTTCCATTTTGATCAGTTAATGTTCCATAATCCATTATCTGCAAAAGAATATTATAAATATCAGGATGGGCTTTTTCAATTTCATCAATTAACAATACTGCGTGTGGATTTTTTTCTACCGACTCAGATAACTGACCTCCCTGATCAAAACCAACATATCCTGGAGGTGCTCCAATTAACTTTGATATTGTGTGTCTTTCAGAATATTCTGACATGTCAAATCGCAATAACTCAACTCCGAGTATTTTAGCTAGCTGTTTTGCAAGTTCTGTTTTTCCAACTCCTGTTGGCCCACTAAATAAATAATTTCCAATAGTTTTATTTGTATCCCGTAGTCCTGATCTTGATAATTTGATTGAATTTGCTAAAGCCTCTATTGCATGATCCTGTCCATAAATTAATCTTTTTAAATTTTTATCAATATCCTTTAAATAATTTCTGTCATTTAAAGTAATATTTTTTTCTGGAATTTTAGTCATTTTAGATACAATTTTTTCTACATCCTCTTCTAGTAAGATATCTTTTTTTTGATCTGCTGTTTTTAACGATTCACTCGAACCAAGTTCGTCGATAATATCAATTGATTTATCTGGTAATCTTTTATTGCCAATGTATTTATAAGACAAATCTACTGAAGCTCTAATAGCTTCATCAGAATATTTAACTTTATGAAAATCTTCATATTTACTTCTCAAACCAAACATAATTTTATAAGTTTCTTCTACGCTCGGTTCTAAAATATCAATTTTTTGAAATCTTCTTTGTAAAGCCCGATCCTTTTCAAAAAATTGCCTATATTCAGAAAATGTGGTTGAACCGATGCACCTTATTTGCCCAGATTGCAGCGCTGGTTTCAACATATTGGCTGCATCCATGGAGTTCCCAGATGTGGCCCCCGTTCCAACTAAAGTATGTATTTCATCAATAAATAAAATATATTTTGAATTTTTTTCAATTTCATTAATTATTGATTTTAGTCTTTCTTCAAAATCACCTCTGTATCTAGTGCCCGCTATCAACACACCCATATCTAAAGAATAAATTACATTTCCTTTCAAAACGTCAGGCACCTCATTTCGGTAAATTTTATTTGCCAAACCTTCAACAATTGCAGTTTTCCCAACACCAGGATCTCCAACTAATAAAGGGTTATTTTTTGTTCTACGACAAAGAACTTGGGTCATTCTCTCTATTTCGCTTATTCTACCAATCAAAGTATCAATTTTATTCTTCTCAGCTTTTTTAATTAAATTTACACAGTAGGCATCAAGCGGTGAGGTTTTGTTTGGAGATGTTGTTTTGGCATTATCCGTTAAATTGTCAGTATAACTAAAATTATCTATTTTTGTAATTCCATGAGATATAAAATTAACAACATCGTATCTTGTAACTTCCTGTTCTTGTAAAAAATATGTAGCGTGACTCTCTCTTTCTGCAAATAATGAGACTAATATATTAGCACCAGTAACTTCACTTTTTCCAGATGATTGAACATGCACAATAGATCTTTGGATAACCCTTTGAAAACCTGAAGTTGGCTGTGGATCAGAATTTTTTTCAGAATTAATTATATTATCCAGTTCATTGTCTATGTAATACTCTAAATTTTCTTTAAGCAAATCAGTATCTACACTGCAAGCTTTCATTACATTTTGAGCATCCTCCTCATCAACTAAAGCTAACAACAAATGTTCCAGTGTAACATATTGATGTTTTTTTTCAGTGGCTACTTGAAAAGCTTTTGCAATAGCTTTCTCTAACGACTTCGTAAATGTTGCCATTATTTAATTCTCATAATTGATTGCAAGGGAAAACCATTTGATCTCGAGTAATTATTGACTTGATTAGTTAAAGTTTGAGCAATATCTAATGTATACGTTCCGCAAATTGCCGATCCTTCATTGTGAATTTTTAACATAACAGTTGTAGATTTACTTTTGGACATTTTAAAAAACATAATTAAAACTTTAACAACAAATTCCATAGTTGTAAAATCATCATTTAAAAGAATCACATTATAAAAAAGTGGTTTTTTTAATTTAGTTGATAGATGTTTTTTTCTTGATTTAACAAGATCTTTAGACATTTTGTGGTCTGCCAATAGAGAAATATTTTATTTTTTTATTTATAAAATCATCAGGATGATATAAATTTCTCAAATCAAAAATAATAATTTTTTCTTTTTTTCTAAATTTATCAAATTGTAGAGATTTAAATTCATCCCACTCTGTATGAATTACGACCAGATCTGAATTTTTAATGACTGAATCAATATTGTTATAAAATAATATTGATTTATTTTTTTCAAAAATATCTTTACGACCTGTTGGATCGTAATAATTTATCTTACATTTTTTGTTAATTAATTTTGGAATAATAGAAAGACAAGATGAGTCTCGCATATCGTCAGTATTAGCTTTAAATGTAACTCCTAAAAAACCAATTTTTTTTCCTTTTGGTTTTTTAATTATTTTTAAAATTTTATTAGCAATTAAGTTACTTCTTGCATCATTAGAATGAATTACACTTTTAACAACATTTAAATTAACATTATATTTTTCTGCAGTTTTGACCAACGCTTTGGTGTCTTTGGGAAAACAAGAGCCGCCATAAGCTGGTCCAGCTCTTAAAAACCTAGATCCAATTCTTGCATCTGTTCCAATTCCAATTGCAACATCTTCCACATTAATATCAGATTTTTCGCATAGGTTTGCTATTTCATTAATAAAAGTAATTTTAGTTGCCAAGAAAGCATTGGCTGCATACTTAATTAATTCCGCTGCCCTTCTTTTAACAACAATAAACTTGCCACCTTTCTTAATAATAGGCTCATACAATTTGGTCATTATAGGAGTAACTTTGTTTACATTGTTAGTTCCAATAACTACGCGGTCAGGATATTTAAAATCTCTAATTGCCTCTCCCTCTCTCAAAAATTCAGGATTAGAAACAACATCAAACAAATTTTTCTTATTTTTCTTTGATAATATTTTTTCAATCTCGTCACCAGTACCTAAAGGAACTGTAGATTTTGTAATTATAATTTTATGTTTGTTTAAGTTGTTGGAAATAGTTTTTGCAACAGAAAATACACTGGAAAGATCAGCTGAATTACCATCTTTAGATGGTGGTGTGCCTACCGCTATAAATATAATATCAGATTTTTTAATAGCTTCATTTATATCAGTTGTAAAAATTAATCTTTTAGAATTAAAATTTCTTATGACTAATTCTTCGAGACCAGGTTCGTAAATAGGAATAATACCTTTTTCCAAGTTTGATATTTTTTTTTTATCATTATCAACGCAATAAACTGTGTTTCCAAAATCAGAAAATAATACTCCAGAAACTAAGCCGACATACCCTGTGCCTACAAAACAAATATTCATTAATTTTTACCTACTTCATTGAAAGATTTAATATAACCATCTAAAGTTCCACAATCTAGGTATTTTCCTTTAAAAATACATCCGGTAAATTTCTCATTACTTATTAATAAATTTTGCATTGCATCTGTAATCTGTATCTCTCCTAGTTTTCCTTTAGTTTTGCTAGCAAGAGATTTAAAAATTTTTTTACTAAGTATGTATCTTCCAATAATAGCATAATTAGATGGTGAGGTTTGAATGGTGGGTTTTTCAACAAATTGATTAATCTTTAAATGATTTCTATTTTTAGCTGAATAGCCGACTATGCCATATCTATTCACATCCCTGTCGGACACTTTTTTTATAGCAACAACTGAAGATTTGTATTTATAATGAGCTGTGATTAATTCTTTTGAACAGTTGCTATTAATGATTACATCATCTGGCAAAACTAACAAAAAATGACTTGATGTAATTTTATTTTTACAGGTATTTACGGCATCTCCTAAACCAAGTGGCTTATTCTGAAATACAAATTTAATCTTTTTTTTATATTTTTTTAAAATATTTAACTGCTGCAACGCTTTTTTATTTTTAAATATTTTTTTTTCAAATTCTTTATCACTTTCAAAATAATCTTTAATAATTTTTTTTCTATCTGAAATAATCAAAAAAATTTCTTTAATTCCAGCACTTAAACATTCTGATAAAATTCTTTCTAAAATTGAAACTTTGCCCAAGGGCCACATTTCTTTTGGAAAAGATTTTGTAAGTGGTAATAATCTTGTTCCTAAACCTGCGAGTGGTATAATTGCTTGATTAATCATTATTTAATTATGAAAATGTATTAAATGAAAATAGTAAAAAAATCTAACATAATTAACAAAATTACTCATAATCTAAAGAATATTGGGTTCGTTCCTACAATGGGAGCCTTGCACGAGGGTCATACCTCTTTAATAAAATTAAGCAAAAAAAAAACTAATAAGACGATTGTAAGTATTTTTGTAAATCCTAAACAATTCAATAAAAAGAAGGATTACAATACATATCCTAACAAAATAAAACAGGATCTGGCACTTTGTAAAAAACTAAAAGTAGACTATGTTTTTTTACCAAATATTAAGGAGGTTTATAACTGGAATTCTTCAATTTCAAAGCAACCTAAAATTAAAAATATTATGGAAGAAAAATTTAGAAAAGGACACTTTGATGGAGTATTAAAAGTTATGTCTCAATTATTATCAATTGTTAATTGCACAAAAGTTTTCATGGGTAAAAAAGATTACCAACAATTAATATTGATTAAAGAGCTTATAAAATTAAATAAACTTAAAACAAAATTAGTTGAATGTAAGACTGTAAGAATTAAAAATGGAGCCGCTCTTTCTTCTAGAAATTTACTTCTAGAATCTCATGAAATACATTTAATGGGTAAAGTAGCTAAAATACTTAAGAATTATAAAAAACAATTAAAAAAAGTAAGATTTAATTCGAATTTTATTAAAAATAAAATTTATAATCTTGGTATTAAAAATATTGATTATGTGGAGTTAATTAAATTAAATACTTTGTCAAAAGTTAAAAAAATTTCAAACAAAACAAATATATTTATTGCCTACTATATTAGAAATATTCGTTTAATAGATAATATCTAAATTTGTAATATATAGCTTGCCAATCCTAAAAAGGATAAAAATCCAAAAACATCCGTAATAGTAGTTACAAAAACACTTGAAGATATTGCTGGATCAATTTTAAACTTATTGAGGATAACTGGAATAAAAATCCCAAAAAAACCTGCAGCAGTCATATTTATTATCATCGCAACAGCAATTAATAAGGATAAATGATAATCCTTAAACCAAACAAAAATAGCAAGCCCAGTTATTACTGCAAAAATTAAACCATTATAAAAACCAACTAAAAATTCTTTCGATACAATTTTATTTACATTACTTGAAATAAGCTCTTTTGTTGCAAGCAACCTAACAGTAACTGTGAGCGTTTGAGTTCCGGCATTCCCACCCATGGATGCAACTATAGGCATCAATATTGCCAGTGCTACAACTTTTTCAATACTAGCATTAAATAAACTTATAACTGTTGATGCCAAAATTGCGGTAAGTAAATTTATAGTAAGCCAAATAAACCTTTTTTTTGTAATACTAAAAGCGCTGTCCGATATTTCTTCATCACTAACTCCAGCAAGACGCAAAGTATCTTCTTCGGCTTCTTCTTTAATTACTGTTACAATGTCATCAACAGTAATCATACCAATTAATTTTTGATTTTGATCGACAACACCTGCAGAAAATAAATTATATTGTTCAAAGTTATAAGCCACTTGTTCTTGATCCATTTCAGCAGGTATTAAAAACTTATTGTTTTTCATAATAGAATTCATTTTTACATCTCTAGGAGTTCTCAAAACTCTTGATGATGGTACGGATCCAATAGGTATATTGAGTTGATTAATAATAAATATTTCTAAGAATTCTTTAGGTAATTCGGAAGTTTCACGCAAGTAATCAATTGTTTGTCCAACCGTCCAATCTTCTGGAACAGCAGCAAATTCTCTTTGCATAATCCTTGCTGCTGAATTTTCAGGATAAGTACTTAATGTTTCCTCAAATAAATTTTTGTCTTCAATGGGGATTTTGGTAAGAACTTTTTCTTTTTTATTATCTTCAAGGTTTTCGATAATTTGAAGAGCATTATCAGACTCCAAGCTATTAATAATTTTTACAATTCTGTCAGAAGATATTTTTTCTAAAATTTCTTTTTGAAGCTCATCAGTTAATTCAACAATGACATGGGGATTAATTTTAAAATTCTCTAAAGCAATTAATTCAAATCTATTTTTTTCAGGTAAATTCGATATTACTTCAGCAATATCAGATGGGTGAAGCTTGGATAATAAATCATTAACTGAAAAAAGATCCTTGGCTTCAATTTTATTGATTAACTCCTGAAGAAAAGAACTGCTTAAATTAAATTCTATTTTTTTTGTTTTAATTTCACTATTGTTTTCCATGTCAATAAAAGTATTTTTCCTCTTATAATGAATATTGAAATAAAAATCAGTAAAAAACCAATTGATTACCAGTCAGCAATTAACTTTTTAGAAAAAAGAGTTCAAGATATTTGCAACCATAAAGCAAAAGAACTTCTTTGGATTCTTGAACACCAAAATATATACACTTGTGGAATCAGCGGAAAACCTGAAGAACTATTGGAAAAAAATAAAATACCAACAATTCAAACAAATAGAGGTGGAAAATGGACTTATCACGGGAAAGGACAGAAAATAGTTTATATAGTTTTAAATTTAAATAGTCGGGGAAAAGCAATAAAAAAATTAATTCGTAGTTTAGAGCAATGGATCATAGCAGTATTAAATTATTATAAAATTCAGTCATTTGCAGATTCAAAAAATGTTGGAATATGGATTAAAAAAAATAATGAGGAATATAAAATTGCTGCAATTGGTATTAAAGTTAAAAAATGGATTGCCTATCATGGATTTGCAATCAATTTAGATGTAGATAAAAATTACTACAAAGGGATTATTCCATGCGGAATATCTGATAAAGGAATAATTAATTTTTCTGAATTGCGTACAATACCTAAAGATCAAGATATAAATTCAATTATAATAGAAAAATTTAAAGAAACTTTTAAAGATTAATTTTTTTTAAAAAATTTTTGAATTCTAAAGGAGGATCTACTTGGTATTTTTTAATTTTATTTTGATATTCAAAAGATAATTGATAACTATGCAGCATTAAATGGTTTGCTGCACTATTACTAGGTAAAAAATATTTTTCATCGCCAACAATTGGGTGATTTATTTTCAAAAACTGCTGTCTCAACTGATGCTTTCTACCTGTTATTAAAGATGCCTGGACATAGGAAAAATCTTTATTTTTAGCAATTACAAAAAAATCACTTTCTGCTTTAAATGATTTTATCTTACCTTTTTCTTTCATAGATAGATTGTGTTCAAGAGTTCCCTCATTATGAGCAATAGATCCATGCAAAATAGCCAAATACTGTTTATTAACAGTTTTATTTTTAAATTGATCCGATAAGTTTTGTGCAAAAACTCTATTGCAAGCAAATAAGAGAATGCCAGAAGTTTCTTTGTCGATACGATGAACTAAAAAATATTTTTTTTGTGTAGAAAATTTATTTAAAATATCAATAATATTTTTTGGAGATTTTGTTCCCGATTGAACAGCGATACTAGATGGTTTGTTCAGGACCATGTAATCATGATTTTCGAAAATTATATTTTTTTTGATATTTTTAAATTCTTCTAATGTTGCATTGTAAGAGAATTTATCACTATCTTTTTTGCTATCATCATAGAATAAATTAAGACTTATTGTGTCCTGCCCTTGTAATCTGTAAGAGCTTTTTATTTTTTTGTTATTAACCTTGATACGACCAGCTCTAATCGATTTTTCTATAAAAGATTGAGAAAATTTGTGTACTTTAGCTTTTAGCCATCTATCAAGTCTGGTATTAATAAATTCATCTTCGACTTGAAAATCTTCGATAATTTTCATTAAATAAAATTAGCAAACTTTTGACCTACAATAAAAAAAATTAAGCCACCAATAACTGAAATAAGCAAATAACTTATTGCTTGAAGATATAATGGTTTATTAATTAAGTTGTATAAATCCATGGAAAAAGTTGAAAAAGTTGTAAATCCTCCTAACAACCCAATAATTATAGCTACTCTTAAATTTTCTCCAACCAAGCCCTTATCAAATAAACTTATGACTAGACCAATAAAAAAAGATCCTAACAAATTAACGGTGATTGTTCCTATAGGAAAATGGGAATAATAAATTTTTGGTGTTATGTTAAAAAGAAAATATCTCAATGAACTTCCAGCTGCTCCAAATAAAGCAACTAGTAGATACAACTTCATTATTTTTTAGTTTTTTTAGTATCTTTATTTTCTACTTCAGTTTTTTTTGTATCCTCTGAAGATTTCGGTTCAGCTTTTTTTTGCGTAGGTCCTGAATCCTGTCCTTTTGCATTAAAATCTTTGTCAACTAATTCTATGAATGCAGTTGGAGAATTGTCCCCAAATCTAAAACCAGATCTGACTACTCTACAGTAACCACCATTTCTTTTCTCGTATCTTTTTGACAAAACAGTTGTAAGCTTAGTTACAGAATTTTTATCTTGTAATTTTGAGAATAGTGTTTTTTTTGCAGCTAACGTATTTTTTTTACCAATTGTAATAACTTTGTCGATGATGGACTTTAATTCTTTAGCTTTTGGTAAAGTTGTTTGGATTTGTTCATGCTTGATTAATGAATTAACCATATTCTGAAACAAAGCTTTTCTATGCTCTGAAGTTCTGTTTAACTTTCTATGTCCTAAACCGTGTCTCATTGTTTATTTGTACTCATCCTCTAACTTTTTAGATAACTCAGCAATATTTTCAGGTGGCCAATTTGGAATTTCGATTCCAAGATATAACGACATTCCCGACAAAACCTCTTTAATTTCATTAAGAGATTTACGACCAAAATTTGGCGTTCTTAACATTTCACCTTCAGTTTTCTGAACCAGATCCCCTATATAAATTATGTTGTCATTTTTTAAACAGTTCATAGACCTAACTGATAATTCCAATTCATCAACTCTTCTCAATAAATTTTTGTTAAATTCTGGCTCAGAAGATGTAGGTTGTGCTACTACTTCTTTAGGCTCATCAAAATTAATGAATAATGAAAGTTGATCTTGTAAAATTCTAGCTGCAAAAGCTAAACAGTCATCAGCTGCAACTGACCCATTTGTCTCTATTTCCATGGTTAATTTATCGTAATCAATGGATAAACCTTCCCTAGTGTTAGATACGTTATAAGAAACTCTTTTTACAGGACTGTAAACTGAATCAATAGGTATTAATCCCAAAGGAGAGTCTTTCTCTCTATTTTTGTCTGCAGACACATAGCCTTTTCCAGTATTTACAACTAATTCCATATAAATTTTTGTATTTTCGTCTAAATTACAAATAACTTGGTCTGGATTTAAAATTTCAATATCAGGATTTGGATTAATCATTTTAGCAGTAATCTCACCCGGTCCTTTAGCGTCTAATACTAATTTTTTTGGACCATTTGTATTAAGTTTTAATGATAATGATTTAACATTTAAAACAATATCCGTTACATCTTCTCTTACACCATTAATAGATGAAAACTCGTGTAATACTCCGTCAATTTGGATAGCTGTAACTGCAGTTCCTTGAATAGAAGATAGCAAAACTCTTCTTAATGCATTACCTAAAGTTAAAGCAAAACCTCTTTCTAATGGTTCAACAGTAATTTTAGCAAATTTTTTATCTTCACTAGCCTGAATATCAACTTTTGATGGTTTGATTAATTCTTTCCAATTTTTATCTATCAATGTTAGCTCCTATTAGTATTTAATTGTTAAACTCTTCTTCTTTTTGGTGGTCTGCATCCATTATGTGCAATTGGGCTTGTATCTTTAATGGACAAAATTTTAAAACCTCTAGCCTGCAAAGCTCTTAATGCCGTTTCTCTTCCTGAACCAGGACCTTTAACTTCTACATCTATATTTTTTAACCCATACTCAGCTGCTTTAATTGCAGCATCATCTGCTGCAACTTGTGCAGCGTATGGAGTTGATTTTCTTGATCCTTTAAAACCTTTAGAACCAGCAGATGACCAAGATAATACATTGCCATCTTTGTCAGTGATTGAAACTATAGTGTTATTAAAAGTAGCATTAACAAAACATTTTCCATTAATCACAACTTTTTTTTCTTTTTTCTTTAGACGAAATTTGCTTTTTTTCTTTGTATCAGCTTTTTTTGCTGGAACTTCTTTTTTTGCTGATGCTTTATTTTTTAATTCTTCTTGGCTCATTTTTATTTTTTCGTAATTGTTAATTTTTTACCTGCGATTGCAATAGCTTTTCCTTTTCTCGTTCTTGCATTAGAGTGGGTTCTTTGTCCTCGCACTGGTAATTTTTTTCTATGTCTTGTACCTCGATAAGTACCTAAGTCTCTCAATCTTTTGATATTTAAAGAAAGATCTCTTCTTAAATCTCCCTCTACTGTGTAATCTTTATCAATTAGTTCTCTAATTTTTAATACTTCATCTTCAGTAAGACTATTCACTCTTTTTGATCGATCAATATTTAAATCTTTGCAAATTTTTTCAGCGTAATGATCTCCAATTCCATAAATATACTGAAGGGCAATAAATACTTGTTTATTTAATGGAAGGTTGATTCCTGATATACGAGCCATAGTAAGTGATTGTAATTATTTAATTTTAAAACCTGCGGAGTATATTAATCTTCGATTTAAAGTCAACTTTATAAGCCTCTGATTATGTTGGATATTTGCTCCGAAACATTGCTAATATCTTGCATAGCATCAACGTCTTTTACTAGATTCATTTCATTATAGTGACCTAGTATTGGCAAAGTCTGTTCATCGTAGGTATTTAACCTTTTGGTGACCGTTTCTTCATTGTCATCCGATCTTCTTGTTAATGATCTATTTTTACATTCTGATTTTTCACACTCTGTAGGGGGATCAAAAAACTCATTGAATGTTTTTTTACATACAGAACAAGAAACCCTTCCTGAAATACGTTTAACTAAAATGGAATAATCTACTTTTAAATTAAGAACTACAGAAATTTTCTGATTATATTTTAGCAAAAGACTATCTAGTGTCTTAGCTTGATCTAAATTTCTTGGAAAGCCGTCAAAAATAATTTGATTTTGAATTTTTTTATCACTGATTTTTTTTTCAATTAAATTATTAATAATTTCATCCGAAACTAGTTTTCCAGCATTCATTAAGCCCTCTATTTCTTTGGCAAGACTTGAACCACTTTTTAATTCCTCTCTCAATAAATCACCAGTGGACAATTGAAATAAATTATAATTATTAATTAAAAACGAAGATTGAGTACCTTTTCCTGCTCCTGGAGGTCCAAAGATTACTATATTCATTTATTTAGAAAATTTTGTTTTTTTAATAAGTGAAGCGTATTGAGCACTCATTAATCTTGTTTGTATTTGTGTAATTGTATCCATTGCAACTACAACAACAATTAATAGAGAAGTTCCACCTAAATAAAAAGGTATAGGATAATTTGCAATCAGTACCTCTGGTAATAAGCAAATTATAACTAAATATGTTGAGCCAATTACAGTTAATTTTGTTAATAAAGATTCTATAAATTCAGATGTTTTCTCGCCAGGTCTTATTCCTGGAACAAAACCACCATTCTTTTTAAGATTATCTGAAGTTTCTACAGGATTAAAAATGATTGAAGTATAGAAAAAAGAAAAGAAGATAATCCCCGCTGCATAGAAAATCATATAAAGAGGTTTTCCTTGGCCCAATAAAGAAGTTATGGAAAATAAGAAAGAGTCTGTGCTAGTGGAAAAATTAGACAAAGTAATTGGTAGCAACAATAAAGCTGATGCAAAAATTGCCGGTATAACTCCAGCTGTATTAACTTTAAGTGGTAAATATGACGCTTCACCTCCAAACATTTTGTTTCCCATTTGTCTTTTAGGATATTGTATTAAAATTCTTCTTTGAGCTCTTTCTACAAAAACAATAAAATAAATAGCTAATAATAGTAAAATCAAAACGGATAACACAACCACACTTGAAATTGCTCCTGTTCTACCTAATTCAAAAGTAGAAGCCAAAGCTCCAGGAATTTCAGCAACGATACCTGAAAAAATGATCAAAGATATTCCGTTACCCACTCCCCTTGCTGTAATTTGCTCACCTAGCCACATAATAAAAACTGTACCAGTAACTAGAGTAACTGTTGTTACAAATCTAAAATACAATCCTGGATCGAGAACTAATCCTTGAGAATTTTCAAGACTTACGGCTACACCATAACCTTGCACTAAAGCTAAAAGAACTGTTCCATATCTAGTGTACTGAGTAATTTTCTGTCTTCCATACTCACCCTGATTTTTTAAATTTTTAAAATACTCGGTAACACCAGTTAGCAACTGAATAATAATGGAAGCAGAAATATATGGCATGATTCCCAATGTTAATATCGCCATCCTACTGACTGAGCCGCCAGCAAATAAATTAAACATTCCAAGTAAGCTTCGTTCGTTACCAGATATTAAATTTTTTAAACTCTCAGGGTCTATACCTGGAATTGGCACATAAGTACAAAATCTGTAAATTATTAAAATAAATAAAGTGTAAAATATTCTTTTGGTTAAGTCATTTGACTGTGAAAAAAAACCAGATCCGCTACTTGGTGTACCTGAAAAGTTAGACATTTATTACTTTAAAATTTCTACTGTTCCGCCAGATTTTTCTATTTTCGTTTTTGCACTTTCGCTCACTTTGTGAGCTACAATATTTACTTTTTGACTAATCTCACCTGTTCCTAACACTTTTATTTTTAAATATTTTGCATTTTTTTTATCTTTCGATCTTATTAAAGAACTTAGGTCTAATTTGTTTGATAAATCTATTTTTTTCTTTTCAATAAAGTTTGAAATATCTCTTAAGTTAATTACAAAGTTATTTTCTCTATTTTTAATAGAATTAAATCCTCTTTTTGGAAGTCTTCTAAATAAAGGCATCTGACCACCCTCGTAAGATTTTATGGCTACTCCTGATCTTGCTTTTTGACCTTTAACGCCCCTGCCTGCTGTTTTTCCTTTTCCAGATCCAATACCACGACCTACTCTTTTACTTTTTTTATGTAATTTCGTAGCAATATCATTTAATTTCATTTTATCTCCTTGAAACTATGTCTTTGATTTTTTTTCCTCTAACTAGAGAAATATCTTTAGGTGTTTGTTGGCTTGTTAATGCAACAAAAACTGCTCTTATCAGATTGTAAGGATTTGCAGAACCAATAGATTTTCCAACTACATCTTGAATGCCTGACATTTCACAAATCGCTCGGACTGCACCGCCAGCTATAATTCCTGTTCCAGCTGGAGCACTTCTTAATACTACTTTTCCAGCACCACTTTTACCCTTAACATCATGATGCAATGTTCTTCCATCTCTTAAGGGAATTTTAATTAATGATTTTTTTGCAGAGTCCGAAGCTTTTTTAATAGCATCCGGTACCTGTTTTGCTTTTCCTTGGCCAAATCCAACCTGTCCTTTTTGATTACCAGCTACCACAAGTGCAGCAAAGCCAAATCTTCTTCCGCCTTTTACCACTTTTGTAATTCTATTGATCGCTACTAGTTTTTCCTTAATTTCTGAAACTTTGCTCATATATTAAAATTTTAATCCTCCGCTTCTTGCCGCTTCTGCTAATGATTTAACTCTGCCGTGATATTTATAACTACCTCTATCAAAATAAACTTCTTTAATACCTTTTTCCAAACTTCTTTCAGCAATTAATTTACCAACTACTTTGGACATTTCTGTTTTATTTTGTTTTTCCAAAGCTTTTTCTTTTGAGGAAGCGCTAACTATTGTAGATCTTTTGCTATCATCAATTAATTGAGCATAGATATATTTTGTAGATCGAAACACAGTTAACCGAGGCTTATTCGTATTAACTCTTTTTAATTTTGCACGATTACGTTTTTTTCTAATTAAAGTGTTGTTTCTCATTTATTTTTTCTTTCCTTCTTTTTTCAAGATAAATTGACCCTCTGAAGTAATTCCCTTTTGCTTGTATGGCTCTACTGGTTTAAAAAATTTGATATCAGATGCTACTTTTCCAATAAGCTGTTTGTCGTTTCCGTTTAAAGTAATTTTTGTTTGCTTATCTATTTTAACCTCAATACCTTCAGGAATATCATAAAAAATATCATGACTAAAACCTAGTTGGAATTGTATCTGCTTTCCTTTTAAGTTTGCTCTAAAACCTACTCCATTTAAATTTAAAATAATTTCGTAACCTTTGGAAACACCAATGATGGCATTGTTAATTAAACTTCTTTGCAATCCCCAAAAAACTTTATTCTGTTCGGATCCTTCTTTAGGTTTTACAGAAATATGCTTTTCTTCCACTTTAGTTTCCAAAAGCTCTGTATTCAAAGCTACTTCTTTTTTCCCCTTAGGACCTTCTAATAAAATTTTATTGCCAGCTATTGTGGCTTTAACTTTTTCAGGTATTTCGATTAATTTTTTTCCAATTTTAGACATAAATTTTTATGAAATATTACAGAGAATTTCTCCTCCTAATTTTTGATCTCTTGCCTCATTGTCAGATAGAATTCCTTTAGAGGTTGAAATGATAGAAATACCAAGTCCGTTTAATACTCTTGGTAAACTTTCAAATCTTGAATAAATTCGTCTGCCAGGTTTTGAAATACGCTTAATTTCTCTTATTACTGGCGACCCATGCACATATTTTAAATGCACTTTTAATACTTCGAAGTTAGATTCTTTGTTTTTTTCAACGTCATAACTTGAAATAAAACCCTCTCTTTGCAATGCATCTAAGATAAATTTTTTAAATTTGGAACTTGGGATTGAAACAGAAGGATGCTGTTTTTGTTGAGCATTTCTTATTCTAGTCAACATATCGCCAATTGGATCTGATATCGTCATAATAATTCCTTTCCTACCAACTTGATTTTGTCATGCCTGGAATTTTTCCACTTGAAGCTAATTTTCTAAGCGCAATTCTAGACATTTTTAGTTTTCGGTAATAACCGTGTGGTCTACCTGTGATTTCACATCTATTTCTTATTCTATTTTTTGCAGAATTTTTTGGAAGTTTAGCTAGTTTTAAAGTTGCTGCAAATCTTTCGTTAAGATTTGTTTTTTTATCCATCACAATAGCTTTTAATTTTGCACGTTTATTAGCAAACTTTTTAGCCATACGTACTCTTTTTAAGTTTCTATGAATTGCCGATGTTTTTGCCATTAATTAGATCCTTTCTTATAAAATGGAAATTGAAAACTATCTAGTAAAGCTCTAGCCTGATTTTTGTCAGAAGTTGAAGTTACAACTGTAATATCCATTCCTCTCATTTTTTCTATTTTATCAAAATTAACTTCTGGAAAAATTACATGCTCTTTAATTCCAAAGCTGTAATTTGCATCTTTATCAAAACTGTCAGGATTTAATCCTCTAAAATCTTTTATTCTTGGTAATGCCATATTGATTAATCTATCTAAAAAATAATACATATTATTTTTTCTCAACGTCACCTTAAGGCCCATTGGTATATCTTTTCTAGTTTTGAAATTTGCTACAGCTTTCTTTGATTTGGTTAAAGTAGGCTGCTGACCAGTCAAATTGGCTAAATCGGTCTGAATAACTTTTAATATTTTGCTATCACTTGCATCTAAACCTAAACCCATATTTAAAACAATTTTTTCAATTTTTGGTACTTGCATTACGTTTTGAATTCCCAAATTTTGTTTTAAAGCTGGAATAAATTCTTCCTGGTATATTTTTTTTAATCTAGGTATCATTTTTTATTTTTTCTTTTTCGTTTCTTTTTTTTCTTTTGTCTCTACTTTTTTTTCATCTTTTTTCTTGATTTCAGCAGTTTTTACCAAAGATAAATTCGATAAATGAATTGATTTTTCAATACTAACTATCCCACCTTTGTTTTCTTTAGTTGGCTTTTGATGTTTTTTTACAAGATTTAATCCTTTAATAATTGCTCGTTTATTAACAAAACCTTTTTTTGATTTCAGACTTACAATTTCTAAAATTTCACCCGTTTTACCTCTTTCATCACCTGATAATATTTTAACAGTATTTCCTTTTTTTAATTGGGCTTTCATTACAAAACCTCCGGAGCTAATGAGATAATTTTCATATGATTCTTCACTCTTAATTCACGTGTCACTGGTCCAAAAATCCTAGTTCCTATTGGCTCATTATTTGCAGCGATCAAAACTGCAGCATTTGTATCAAACTTTATACATGAACCATCAGTTCTACTAATTTGTTTTCTTGTTCTGACGACTACCGCTTTGTGCACATCACCTTTTTTTACCTTACCTTTGGGCATTGCATCTTTAATACTTACGACGATAATATCTCCAATAGATGCATATCTACGTTTTGAACCACCCAAAACCTTAATGCACTCTATTCTTTTAGCGCCCGTATTATCTGCAACTTCTAATTCTGTTTGTACTTGAATCATTTGCTTGCCTCTATCACTTTCCACTTTTTAAGTTTTGAAATTGGTGCTGACTCAATTATCTTCACATCATCACCTATTTGAAAAGAACCACTTTCATAATGAGCATGATATTTTTTTGTTCTTTTCACAACTTTTAATAACACTGGATGTCTAAATTTTCTTTCTACTTGGACAACAAGTGTTTTTAGATTTTTATTACTAACTACTTTTCCTTGTAAAATTCTTTTACTCATTTTTCTTTCTTCTTCTGATTAATAAATGTTAAAATTTTAGCTATAGTTCTTCGAACTATAGTAATTCTTGCGCTATTAGTAATTTGAGAATTCATTTTTTGTATTCTTAAATTAAACTTTTCTTTTTTAAAATTAGCTAGCTCTTTTTCAAGCTGACTAACTGATAAATTTTTTAGTTCTTTTGTTTTCATATTAAATATTAATATTTCTTTTCACAATTTTGGTTTTAATAGGTAATTTTGATGATGCTCGGTCAAATGCTTCTTTGGCCACAACATCACTTACTCCGTCAATTTCAAATATAATTCTTCCAGGTTTTACTCTACATACGTAATACTCAATATTCCCTTTACCTTTACCCATCCTGACTTCAATTGGTTTTTTTGAAACTGGAATATTTGGAAAAATTCTTAACCATACTCGGCCTGCTCTTTTCATGTGTCTTGTTAATGCAACCCTAGCAGCTTCAATTTGTCGTGAAGTAATTCTTTCTGGTTCCATAGCCTGCAAACCATGTGAGCCGAAATTTATAGTCGCTCCACGCTCTGCTACGCCGTGAATTCTTCCTTTATGAGCTTTTCTATATTTTGTTCTTGCTGGCTGTAACATTAATTTTTCTCTTCCTCTTTTTCACTCTCAATTTTTTTTTGTAAGTCTTTTTTAAAAGTAACACCTTTATATATGTAAACTTTTATTCCAATAATTCCGTATGTCGTTAATGCTTCAGCTTCTGCGTAATCAATCTCTGCTCTTAGAGTATGCAAAGGAACACTGCCTTCTCTTAGCCACTCAGTTCTTGCGATCTCATTTCCTGCTAATCGTCCACTGATTATAACTTTGATACCCTTAGCACCTATTCTCATTGTTGACTGCATAGCTCTTTTCATTGCTTTTCGGTAAGCAATCCTCTTTTCAATTTGTTGCGCTATATTTTCTGCAACCAAATATGCATCTAATTCCGGTTTTCTAATTTCCTTAATATTTACTGAAACTTCATCAGTTACAATTTTACTAATATTTGTTTTAATTTTTTCAATATCAGATCCTTTTTTTCCAATCACAAAACCAGGTCTTGATGTAAAAATAGTAACATTACATTTTTTGGTAGGTCGTTCGATCAAAATTTTAGAAACCCCTGAATTTTTAATAGTAGAATTAATATATTTTCTAATTTTAAAATCCTCAATTAAATACGTTCCGTAATTATTTTTTTTAGCAAACCAAATGGAGTCCCAAGTTCTGTTAATTTTTAATCTTACTCCAACTGGACTAATTTTCTGACCCATAATTATGCTCCCTGCATTGCTTCTTTTTTCTCAGAAACAATGATTGTTAAATTACTAAAATGCTTTTTAATACTCGCGGCTCTTCCTTTTGCTCTTGGTCTAAATCTTTTTAAAGTAATACCTTTGCCAACATAAGCTTCTTTAACTATTAATGAATCTATATCTAATTGATTATTGTTTTCAGCATTGGCTACTGCAGACTTTATTGTTTTAATAATTTCTTTTGATACTCTTTTGTTATTGAACTGAAGATCTCTTAATACAACATCTACTTTTTTTCCTCTGATGGACTGCAGTATCTCATTAATCTTTCGAGTACCTGATCTCAGGTTATTGTAAACAGCTTTTACAGTAGATAAGTCTTTTTTTGCTTTTGCCATTATTTATTATCCTTTTTTGCAGGTTCTGCTTTTTTATCTGCAGCAGTATGTCCTAAAAACTGCCTTGTTGGAGCAAACTCTCCTAATTTATGTCCAATCATTTCCTCAGAAACAGTAATGGGTATGAATTTTTTTCCATTATGAATTTCAAATTTTTGACCAATAAATTCTGGAATGATAGTGGAATTTCTTGACCAGGTTTTAATTGGTCTTTTTGAATCTGTTTCTTTTTGTTTTTCAACTTTTTTTATTAAGCTAGGATGAACAAAAGGACCCTTCCAAATAGATCTTGCCATAAATTACCTTTTTTTCTTTCTCGAAATAATAAATTGATCAGTTTTTTTATTATTTCTAGTTTTTAATCCCTTAGTTCCCTGACCCCAAGGTGTTACAGGATGTCTTCCTCCTGAAGTTTTACCCTCTCCTCCACCGTGAGGATGATCAACAGGGTTCATAACAACACCTCTTGATTGTGGTCTAATACCTAACCATCTGTTTCTTCCTGCCTTACCAATTTTAACATTTTTATTATCAATGTTTGAAAGTTGCCCGATGGTAGCTCTGCAATTAGACTTGATTTTTCTAACTTCCCCAGAGGCTAAACGAACTGTTGAATAATCTCCATCATGACCCATAATTTGAGCTGAAGAGCCTGCTGATCTACACAAAATTCCACCTTTTCCAGGAGTTAATTCTATATTATGAACGCTCGTTCCACCCGGAATGTCTGAAATCTTCATGCAATTTCCAGGCTTAATTTCTAATTTGTCACCTGATGAAATTTTATCACCAACTTTTAATCCTTCCACTGCTAGAAGATATGAAATAGTTTTGTCGTCATACTCTACCAGCATAATATTTGCACTTCTAAATGGATCATGCTCAAATCTTTTAACTTCAGCAACTGCACCAAATTTGTTTCTAATAAAATCAATAACTCTATATTTTTTTTTATGACCAGCACTTCTGTGTCTTGATGTAATTCTACCTTGATTATTTCTTCCAACAGATCTATTGATTTTTTTTGTTAGAGTTTTTTCAGGTTTTCCTTTCCACAAATTAGAACGATCAACTAAGATTGTTCCTCTCATGGATTTTGTATAAGGTTTATAATTTCTAAGTGCCATAATTAAATACCTGCCGCAATATCAATACTTTGTCCTTCTTTCAAAGTAATGATTGCTTTTTTATATCCTGATTTTTTCCCCATTTTTCCTCTAACAAATTTTATTCTATCTTTTGAATTCAAAGTGTTGATTTTTACTACATTCACTTTGTAAATTTTTTCTATACTTTTTTTGATTAATTTTTTAGATGCAGTTTTTGAGACCTTAAATGTTACTTTGTTTAAGCTACTAAGATTAGTACTTTTTTCTGTAATCACTGGTGTTAAAATAATATCGTATGCGAAGTTTTCGTTGCTCATTTACTTAATCTTTCCTCTAATGATTTTAAAGCTTCTTTTGTAAAAAGAACTTTTTCAAATTTAATTAAATCGTAAACATTCGTTCCCACTACTTTTAGTTTTTTAGTATTAGGAATATTTTTAATACTTTTTAAAAATTTTTCTGATGCTCCGTCATGATGAACAATCAATGCTGATTTAGAATTAATGTTTGTTAAGAAGTTTTGAAATGATTTCGTTTTAAAATTTTCTAATTTAGGTTCTTCGAATACATTAACTGCTTTATTGATTGCCTTAGATGACAAAGCACTCATTAAACCTAATTTTCTAACTTTTTTATTTAATTTTGCGTGAGCAGTCTTACCTCTGTGTCTTGGACCATGAGCAATACCACCACCAACAAAGATTGGAGCTGTAATATTACCATGTCTTGCACCGCCTGATCCCTTTTGTTGAACAATTTTTCTTCTGGAGCCTTTGACTTCACCTCTTGACTTGGTGTGTCCTTTTTTCTTCATTTGCTCATTCATCTGCCAATTAATAACAAGCTGAATCAAATCTTTTCTTGGTTTTAATGAAAAAATTTTATCAGAAACCTCGTGTGTTCCTATTTTTTTACCTTCAATATTTATTTCTTCAATCTGCATATTAATCTTTCTTTTCTTCAGTATTTGCTTCACTTTTTGCAGCTTCTTTTGCTGCCTTTGCATCTTCTTTAGCTTGTTTAGCTACGTTTTTTTTATCTTTTTTATCTAATTTTGCAGTCTCAATATCTTCATAATATGTTTTTAAACGCTCAACAGCGGTAGTCTTGTTTTTAACTTTAACTGCCTCCATGATTTCAACATATGTATTTTTGCTTCCAGGAATGGAACCTCTTAAATACAATAAATTGTTAGCAATATCCGTTTCAACTATTTCTAATCCTTGGGTAGTTCTAAATTTATCACCCATATGACCAGCCATTTTTTTTCCTTTAAAAACTTTTCCTGGATCTTGTCTTTGTCCAGTCGAACCATGGGATCTATGTGAAACAGAAACACCATGTGAAGCTCTTAAACCTCCAAAATTATATCGTTTCATAACGCCTGCAAAACCTTTTCCAATAGTTTTAGATCTGATATCGACAAATTTTTTATCTTTAAGCACTTCTAAAGTTACGTCCGCACCAGGTTTGAATGCTTCTGTATCTTCAATTCTATATTCTTTAAGAATTTTTTTTGCTTCTAAAGATTTTTTTGCATAAAAACCTTTCATTGCTTTTGTAAGCTTAGAACTTTTTACATGACCATAACCAACTAATAGTGCTGAATACCCTCTTTTGTCTTTTGTAATTACATCTACTACTTTTCCTGGCTCAACCTGTAATACAGTAACTGGAATAGCTTCGCCACTCTCAAAAAACTTTTGAGTCATACCGATTTTTTTTCCAATTAAACCAATTCTCATGACTATATTTTAATCTCCACATCTACACCTGCCGCAAGATCTAATTTCATTAAAGCCTCTATCGTCTGTGGTGTTGGTTCCATTATATCTATTAATCTTTTGTGCGTTCTTGTTTCAAATTGCTCTCTGCTTTTTTTGTCAATATGAGGCGATCTAAGAACTGTATAAATTTCTTTCGTAGTTGGTAAAGGAATAGGTCCTTTAATAGTGGCTCCAGTTCTTTTAGCTGTATTAACTATTTCTATAGTTGATTGATCAAGGATCTTATGATCGTAAGCTTGTAATCTAATTCTAATTTGCTGTTTTTCCATAATTTTATGCTAATTTCTTTGTTACTTCGTCTTGAACGTTTTGTGGTACTTTTTCATAATGATCAAATGTCATAGTATATTGAGCTCTACCTTGAGACATTGATCGTAAATTATTCACGTAGCCAAACATGTTAGCAAGAGGAACCATCGCATTAATCACTGTGGCATTTCCTCTTTTATCGGTTGATCCAATTTGTCCTCTTCTAGAATTTAAATCTCCAATTACATCTCCCATATGATCTTCGGGAGTAACAACTTCTACTTTCATTATCGGTTCTAAAAGTTTTAACCCTGCTTTGGTGCAAGCTTCTTTAAAGCCCATTCTACCTGCAATTTCGAAAGCCAAAACACTAGAGTCAACATCGTGGTGCAAACCATCTATAATAGTTACTTTGTAATCAAGCATTGGAAAACCAGCTAAAATTCCAGAGTCCGCAACACCCTCCACACCTTTTTCAACGCCAGGAATAAATTCTTTAGGAATTGCTCCACCTTTAACAATATTTTCGATTTGTCTTCCCTTGCCAGGCTCTAAAGGCTCAACTTTCAAAGTAACTTTTGCAAATTGTCCTGCACCACCTGATTGTTTTTTATGAATATAAGTAACTTCAGCTGAATTTTGAATTGTTTCTCTATAAGCAACTTGAGGAGCTCCAATATTTGCTTCAACTTTAAATTCTCTTTTCATTCTATCAACAATAATATCTAAATGAAGTTCTCCCATTCCCTTAATAATAGTTTGTCCAGACTCGTTGTCTGAAGACACTCTGAAAGAAGGGTCTTCTTTTGCTAATCTTGCAAGTGCCTCACCCATTTTTTCTTGGTCACCTTTAGTTTTTGGCTCAACTGCAATTTCAATAACTGGCTCTGGAAATTCCATCGGTTCTAAAATAATTTGATTAGATGAATCGCATAAAGTGTGCCCAGTAATGGTTTGTTTTAAGCCAGCTAGTGCAACAATATCTCCTGTTGATGCAGATTTAATGTCTTCTCTGTCGTTAGCGTGCATTAATAACATTCTACCAACTCGTTCTTCTTTTCCAGTGCTACTATTCATTACTCCAGTACCTGAATTTAATGTTCCAGAATAAATTCTAATAAAGGTTAAGGAGCCAACAAATGGATCATTCGCTACCTTAAATGCAAGTGCTGCAAATGGTTCCGTGTTTGAAAATTTTCTCGTTAATTGATCTTCGGTTCCAGGTTTAGTTCCTTTAATTTCACCAATATCGATTGGACTAGGTAAAAAATCTACAACAGCATCCAATAATGGCTGAACCCCTTTGTTTTTAAAAGCAGATCCACAAACGATTGGAACAAAAGCAAAGCTCAAAGTTCCTTTTCGAATACATTTTTTTAAATCTTCTTCAGAAATTTCTTTTCCTTCCAGATAAGCTTCCATTAGAGATTCATCTTGTTCAACTGCAGTTTCAACTAATTCTTGTCTATATTTATCAGCTTGTTCTTTTAGATCGGCAGGAATTTCAACTTCATTAAATTTTGCTCCAAGGCTTTCGTCATCCCATACGATACCTTTCATTTTAACTAAATCTACAACTCCCTGAAGATCAGACTCTAAACCAATTGGTAATTGCAATAGGAGTGGTTTTGCTCCAAGGCGCTCTCTAATCATGTCAACACACATGAAAAAATTAGCTCCAGTTCTATCTAGTTTATTAACAAAGCACATTCTTGGAACTTTGTATTTGTCCGCTTGTCTCCAAACAGTTTCTGATTGCGGCTCGACACCTGCAACTCCATCAAATACAGCAACCGCTCCGTCTAATACTTTTAATGATCTTTCAACTTCAATTGTAAAATCTACGTGACCTGGGGTATCAATAATATTAATTCTATAATCTCTCCAAAAACATGTTGTAGCTGCTGAGGTAATAGTTATTCCTCTTTCTTGTTCTTGTTCCATCCAGTCCATTGTTGCAGCTCCATCATGAACTTCACCAATCTTATGTTCTTTACCTGTGTAATATAAAACACGTTCTGTAGTAGTTGTCTTACCAGCATCAATGTGAGCCATGATACCAATATTTCTATATTTATCTTTGCTAATATCTTGTTGCATAACTACCATCTAAAATGAGCAAAAGCCTTATTTGACTCAGCCATTTTATGAGTGTCCTCTCTTTTTTTAATTGCGTTACCCTTATTTGTTGAAGCATCTAAAAACTCTTTTGTGAGTCTTTCTTGCATAGTTTTGTCGCCTCTTTTTTTAGAAGCTTCAATCAACCAACGAATTGCTAAAGCCTGACCTCTTTCCAATCTAACTTCAACAGGAACTTGATAAGTCGCCCCTCCTACTCTTCTAGATTTAACTTCTAAATTTGGTCTAACATTTTTAATTGCCTCATTAAAAACTTCCAAAGGATCTTGTTTAGTTTTTTCCTTAATACTTTCAAAAGTTTTATAAACAATTCTTTCTGCTACAGTTTTTTTACCATCAATCATTAATGAGTTAATAAATTTTGTAATAATTTTTGTACCGTAAATTGGATCAGCAACAACTTGTCTTTTAACTTGAGCTCTTCTTCTAGACATAGTTATTTAGGTCTCTTAGTTCCATATTTGGAACGTTGTTGTTTTCTGTTTGCAACACCCTGGGTATCTAGCAAACCTCTTACCGTGTGATATCGTACACCTGGTAAATCTTTTACTCTTCCACCTCTAATCATCACAACTGAGTGCTCTTGTAAGTTATGACCTTCACCAGGAATATAACTTGTAACTTCAAATCCGTTTGACAATCTAACTCTTGCAACTTTTCTTAATGCTGAATTCGGTTTTTTTGGTGTTGTTGTGTAAACTCTTGTACAGACGCCACGCTTCAATGGACAAGCTTCTAAAGCAGGAACTTTATTTCTTGCGATTACTTTTTTTCGTTTCTTTTTTAACAACTGATTTATCGTTGGCATAAATTTATAAAAGTTATTTTTTAAGGAAGACGAATAAAGCGACTTAGTTTGGTAGTTGTTTAAAGCTACAAAGGGCCTTACGTGCTACCTTAAAAATTTCGCTATTAATACTGATTTATTCCAGAAGGTCAATAACAACCTAGGGTTAAAAGTGACTATTTTTTTAACAAAATTAAGGCTTATTGGGCTGCTTCTTCTACAGTTTCAACTTTCTTATTTTTAAGCTTTTCCTGTAACTCAATATCTTTTTGATGCGCTACTTCATTAAGTCTAATTCTGCTCATTCCGCTACCTGCAGGTATAAGTCTTCCTACAATAACGTTTTCTTTCAATCCATATAAGTCATCTGATTTCCCTTTAATAGCAGCGTCTGTCAAAACTCTTGTAGTTTCTTGGAATGATGCAGCAGAAATAAATGACTTAGTTTGTAAAGAAGCTTTTGTAATACCTAGCAACACTGGTTCAAAACCAATTTGTTTTTTTCCAGCTTTTTTAAGTTCCAAATTTTCATTGATTACATCAATTTTATCGACCACTTCTCCAAGTAAGTAATTACTGTCACCTGGTTCTTTGATATCAACTTTTCTTAACATTTGTCTCAAGATAACTTCAATGTGCTTATCATTAATTACAACACCTTGAAGCCTGTAAACTCCTTGAACCTCATTCACAAAATACTCTGTTAAATATTCTATGCCTAGAATTTTTAAAATATCATGTGTCGCGGGACTACCATCTAATAAATATTCACCTTTAGAAATAGACTCACCAGGATTAAAATTAATTTGTTTTCCTTTTGGTATAAGATAATTAGATTCAATTCCATCATCACCTTGAATGGTAATTTTTTGTTTTCCTCTAATTTCTTTTCCAAAAATTATTTTTCCACTATTTTCAGCTATGATAGCACCATCTTTTGGTTTTCTAGCTTCAAATAATTCAGCAACTCGTGGTAAACCTCCAGTGATATCTTTTGTTTTAGATGTAGCTTTTGGCAATCTTGCTAGAACGTCTCCTGCGTTAACTTTTGATCCGTCTGCTACTGATAAAATTGTTTCTGGCGATAAGTAATATCTTGCTTCATTACCATCTGCTTTTTTAACCACTTCATCATTTTTATCTCTTAAAGTAATTCTTGGTTTTAAATCTAAATTTTTAGATTGTGATCTCCAATCCAAAACAATTTTAGATGAAATTCCTGTAGCCTCGTCTGTCTTATCTGAAATCGATGCTCCATCAACTAAATCAACATAATTAACAATACCAGCAGTCTCAGCAATTACTGGTAATGTGTATGGATCCCATTCGCATATTTTTTGATTTTTTTTAACTTCTTGATCAGGTTTAACAAACAATTTAGTTCCGTATGGAACTTTGTAAGAAGCTTTTAAATATCCATCTTTTTCAATTGTAAGTTCCATATTACGACCCATTACAATCAGATTTTTAGAAGAATCTTCTACTAGATTTTTACTAGATAATTTTAATATTCCACTTTCTGGAGCAATCACCGATGAATCTTCTTTGAATGAAGCAGTTCCACCAACGTGAAAAGTTCTCATTGTTAACTGCGTACCAGGCTCACCAATAGATTGAGCTGCAATCATTCCTACACATTCACCAACTGATACTGGAATTCCTCTCGCTAGATCTCTTCCGTAACATTTTTGACAAACACCTTTTTGGTTAGCACAGGTAATAACTGAATAAACTTTACAATTTTTTACACCCGCTGACTCGATAAGATCACATTTTTCCTCATCGATCATTTGTTTTTTCTTAACGATCACTTCTCCAGTTAAAGAGTTTTTAATATCTTCAGCTGCGTATCTTCCTAATGCTCTTTCAGCTAAACTTACTAATACGTTTCCACCTTCAATAATTTCACCAATCGTAATTGGTTTGTCATTTCCACAATCAAGTGAAGAAATAATTACATCTTGAGAAACATCGCATAATCTTCTTGTCAAATATCCTGAATTTGCAGTTTTTAGTGCCGTATCTGCCAATCCTTTTCTTGCTCCGTGCGTAGAGGTAAAGTACTCAAGAATTGTCAAACCTTCTTTAAAATTTGAAATAATTGGTGTTTCAATAATTTCACCTGATGGCTTCGCCATTAGACCCCTCATCCCCGCAAGTTGCTTCATCTGTGCAGCTGATCCCCTAGCTCCAGAATCTGCCATCATAAATACTGAGTTATTTTGAATTTTTCCTTCTTTATCTTTTTTTGGAGTAGAAATGATGCTCATCATTTCTGATGCAATTTTATCAGTACACTTAGACCATTGGTCAATGACTTTGTTGTATTTTTCTCCCTTAGTAATTAAACCTTCTGCATATTGGTTTTCATATTCTTCGACTAATTTTTTTGCATCTCTTATAATATTCTTTTTACTTTCTGGAATTACAAGATCATCTTTTCCAAATGAAATTCCTGCTTTAAATGCATTTCTAAAACCAAGAGTCATTAAGCTATCGCAAAAAATTACCGTTTCTTTTTGACCACAGAATCTAAAAACTTTATCAATGACTTCAGAGATTTGTTTTTTTGCAAGTGTTCTATTGATTAAATCAAATTTAATATCTTTATTTTTTGGAAGAATATTTGCTAAAATGAATCTTCCAGCAGTACTCTCGTATTTTTTAAAGATAGTATTTCCTTTTTCATCTAAAGTTTCAAATCTTGAAATAATTTTTGAGTGAATATGAATATTCTTATATTCAATCGCTTGTTCTATTTCATTGATGTTTAAAAAATAACCTTGTGGTTTTTCGTCTTTATTTTCTAAAGGTTCTTGAGATAAATAATAAATTCCTAGTACCATATCCTGACTCGGAACAATAATTGGCTTGCCGTTTGCAGGATGTAAGATGTTGTTTGTAGACATCATTAAAACTCTGGCTTCTAATTGCGCTTCAATACTTAATGGTACGTGAACAGCCATTTGGTCACCATCAAAGTCAGCGTTAAAAGCTGCAGTTACTAATGGATGCAGTTGAATTGCCTTCATCTCTGTAAGTACTGGTTCAAATGCTTGAACTCCCAATCTATGCAATGTGGGTGCTCGGTTTAATAATACTGGGTGCTGTCTAATAACATGGTCAAGAATATCCCAAACTTCTTGCTTTTCTTTTTCAACAATTTTTTTAGCTTGTTTAATTGTTGTTGCGTAACCCAATTTATCTAATCTTGCGTAAACAAATGGTTTAAATAATTCTAATGCCATTTTTTTTGGCAATCCGCACTGATGTAATTTTAATTCTGGTCCAGAAACGATTACTGATCTTCCAGAATAATCAACTCGTTTACCAAGTAAGTTCTGTCTAAATCTTCCTTGTTTTCCTTTTAGCATTTCAGCTAGTGATTTAAGCGGACGTTTTCCAGTTCCAGTTATAACTCTACCTCTTCGTCCGTTATCAAACAAAGCGTCAACTGACTCTTGCAGCATTCGTTTTTCATTTCTAACAATGATATCAGGAGCTCTTAAATCCATTAATCTTCTTAAACGATTATTTCTATTAATTACTCTTCTATACAAATCATTTAAGTCAGATGTTGCAAATCTACCTCCATCCAAAGGAACAAGTGGTCTAAGCTCAGGTGGAATTACTGGCAGAGTTGTTAAAATCATCCATTCAGCTTTGTTTCCAGAAGCAATAAAAGATTCAATTAATTTTAATCTTTTTATGGTTCTTTCTTCATTAACTTTAGATGTAATTGTTTTTAAATCTTCTCTTAATCTATCTCTGTCTGCTTCCATATCTAAGTTAGCTAAACAATCTCTAATAGCAGACGCTCCTATGCCCGCAGTAAACTGATCTTCACCGAACTCCTCTTGGGCCTTTAAGTATTCTTCTTCGGTAATAATTTGATTTCTATTAAACGGAGTTAATCCTGGTTCAATAACTATAAAATTTTCGTAATAAAGTACTTTTTCTAAATCCTTTAATTTAAGATCTAAGGATAAAGCAATTCTACTTGGTAACGATTTTAAAAACCATATATGAGAAACTGGAGTTGCAAGATCAATGTGACCCATTCTGTCTCTTCGTACATTTGATTTTGTTATTTCAGTTCCGCATTTTTCACATATAATTCCTCTGAACTTCATTCCTTTGTACTTGCCACAAAGACACTCGTAATCTTTTACAGGTCCAAAAATTCTTGCACAAAAAAGACCATCTTTTTCTGGTTTGAAAGTTCTGTAATTGATTGTTTCAGGTTTTTTGATTTCACCAAAAGACCATGATTTAATTTTTTCAGGACTAGCAAGGGATATTTTAATTTTAGAAAATACGTCTTTGCTAATTTTTTTGGAAAACAGATTTGAAAGTTCTTTGCTCATAATTAATTTAACTCCAAGTTTAATGCTAAAGATCTAATTTCTTTTACTAAAACGTTAAAGGACTCTGGTATTCCAGACTCAAAATCATCATCACCTTTAACAATCGTTTCGTAAACTTTTGTTCTACCTGCAACATCGTCTGATTTAACAGTTAAAATTTCTTGCAAAGTATATGCAGCTCCATACGCCTCTAGAGCCCAGACCTCCATTTCACCAAATCTTTGTCCTCCAAACTGAGCTTTTCCACCAAGTGGTTGTTGCGTAACCAAACTGTAAGGACCAGTTGATCTAGCATGAATCTTATCATCCACCATGTGATAAAGTTTAAGCATATAAATAATTCCAACTGTAACCTCTCTGTCAAATTTCTCTCCAGTCCTTCCGTCATATAAAGCGGTTTGACCACTTTCAGGCAGTCCTGCAAATTTCAACATATCAGTTACATCATCAACGCTTGCTCCATCAAATACTGGAGTAGCAATTGGAACACCATGAATTAAATTTTTTAGAACTTCATCAAGTTCGTTATTATTTAAATTTTGAATTTCTTTTTCTAATTCTTTATCATTGTAAATGCTGCTTAGTGCATCCTTGGCTTGCGATACAGTTTTAATCTTTTTTTGATAATCATTTAACAAAATATTAATTTTTTCTCCAAGTTCAGAGCAAGCCCATCCAAGATGCGTTTCTAAAATTTGACCAACGTTCATACGGCTTGGAACCCCTAATGGATTTAAAACAATATCAACTGGTTTTCCATTTTCTCTGTATGGCATATCCTCAGCAGGAACAATTCTACTAATCACACCTTTATTACCATGTCTTCCAGCCATTTTATCACCGGGCTGTAATTTTCTTTTCATTGCAACGAAAACCTTAACCATTTTCATTACACCAGGTAACATCTCGTCACCTCTTTCAATTTTATCAACTTTATCGTCAAAACGAATTTGGATATCTTTTTTTGCTTTAGAATATTGCTCTTTTAAAATTAAAAGGTCGCTTAATGCTTTATCTGAGTTAACTTTAACTTTAAAAATATCTGATAAAGAAAACTCTTTAAGATTTTCTTTGGATACATTTGTGCCTTTTGATATTTTTTTAAAATCTTCACTTAAAGCGCTGCCATTTAAAATATCAATGGCTCTATCTTTAATATTTAATTCTAAAATTGATTCCTCAGCATTTTTGTCATTTAAAACTGATTCAATTTCAGATTTTTCTATCGACAATGCTCTTTCATCTTTTTCAATACCATGTCTATTAAACACTCTTACTTCAACAACTGTTCCACCTGTGCCAGAAGGCATTTTTAAAGAAGTATCTCTAACGTCAATGGCTTTTTCACCAAATATAGCTCTTAATAATTTTTCTTCAGATGTTACTTTGGTATCTCCTTTTGGAGTAAGTTTTCCTACCAAAATATCTCCTGGTTTTACATCTGCACCAACATAAACAATTCCAGATTCATCTAAATTTCTTAATGCTTCTTCACTGGTATTTGGAATATCTCGAGTAATTTCTTCAGGTCCAAGCTTTGTGTCTCTTGCCATTACTTCATATTCTTCAATATGAATTGACGTAAAGACATCTTCAGACACCACTCTTTCAGATATAAGAATAGAATCTTCAAAATTGTATCCAAGCCAAGGCATGAAAGCTACTGTAACGTTTTTACCTAACGCCAGTTCACCGAACTGAGTAGAGGGTCCGTCTGCAATTACATCACCTGCTTTTACAACATCTCCAACCATCACTAGAGGTCTTTGATTTGTGCAAGTATTTTGGTTTGATCTTTGAAATTTTTGTAAGTTATAAATATCAACGCTTGATTTTGTTAAATCTTTTTCCGTTGTTGCTTTAATAACAATTCGTTTTCCATCAATTTTTTCAACAATTCCATCTCGTTTTGCAACAAGAGTTGCTCCTGAATCTAATGCAACATCTTTTTCCATTCCAGTTCCAACTAAAGGAGACTCATTTTTAATTAACGGCACAGCTTGCCTCATCATATTTGATCCCATCAAAGCTCTGTTTGCATCATCATTTTCCAAGAAAGGAATTAATGCAGCAGCAACTGAAACAACCTGCTTAGGTGAAACGTCCATGTAATCAATATTTTCTGGCTTAGATAATTCAAATCCTAAATTTTTTCTGCAAGAAACAAGCTCATCTTTAAATGAGTTATCATCATTTAAAACAGAGTTTGCTTGAGCTATAGTAAATTTACCCTCTTCCATTGCTGAAAGATGATGAATTTCTTTTGTAACTTTTCCATTTTTCACAACTCGGTAAGGACTTTCGATAAAACCATATCGATTGACTTTTGAGTAAGTAGCTAAACTATTAATCAATCCAATGTTTGGTCCTTCCGGAGTCTCAATTGGACAAATTCTGCCATAATGAGTTGGGTGAACATCTCGAACTTCAAATCCAGCTCTTTCTCTAGTCAATCCTCCTGGTCCTAAAGCAGAAACTCTTCTTTTGTGAGTAATTTCAGCAAGAGGATTGGTCTGATCCATAAATTGCGATAATTGAGAAGTTCCAAAAAATTCTTTCAAGGAAGCTGCAATTGGTTTTGAATTAATCAAGATCTTGTGGCATCACAGTATCAATTTCTACTGATGTCATCTTTTCTTTAATAGCTCGTTCCATTCGAACAAGGCCAATTCTAAATTGATTTTCAACAAGCTCTCCAACTGATCTAACTCTTCTGTTTCCTAAATGATCAATATCATCCACATCTTCTTTTCCATCTTTAAGACGAAGCATTTTCTCAACAATTTTTAAAATATCTTCTTTAGTTAACACTGTGTTTTTAGTGTCAATATCAAGGTCTAATTTGCTATTTAACTTAACTCTACCAACATCAGATAAGTCATATCTAGTACTGTTGAAGAAAAGGTTGTTAAATAAATTTCTCGATGTCTCTACTGTTGGCGGTTCACCAGGTCTAAGAACTCGGTAAATATCCATGCAAGCTTCATCAGAATTATTATTTTTATCAACTACAAGAGTATTTCTTAAGTATGAACCTATATTTACACCGTCAATGTTTGATAAAAAGAAGCTTTTTATTCCTAGACTTTGCATTCTAGGGAATGTTTCAGATGTTATTTCATCACCAGATTCAAATAAAACTTCACCAGTCTTTTCATTAATAATGTCGTTTGCAAAATAACGACCGTATAATTCTTCAAAATTAACAATAATATTTTTCAATCCTTCTTTTTGAAGTTTTAGAGCTATAACTGGCGCAACTTTTGTACCTTCTTTTACTACTTTTTTTCCACGAGTCTGCATCAATTAAATCTGACTTTAGTTTGATGTTTTTATAATTTTCTGGAACAAATTTTGTTTTGCAAGTTGCCTCGCTCGTTACATCGTACTTAACTGGAGCATGAAATAAATTTAATAGTTCATCTTTAGGATGACCTAAAGCCATTAAAAGAGTTGTAACTGGAATTTTTCTTTTTCTATCAATTCTAAAATATAAAATATCTTTAATATCATATTCTAAATCAAGCCATGAACCTCTGTAAGGAATAACTCTGCAATTAAATAACAATTTTCCACTGGAATGAGATTTTCCTTTATCATGATCTAAAAATAAACCAGGACTTCTGTGCATTTGGTTTACAACCACACGATCTGTTCCATTAATTACAAATGTACCTTTGTCCGTCATCAAAGGAACATCGCTCATGTATACTTCTTGTTCTTTAGCTGAAAGAATTTGTTTGGTTTGAGTTTCTTCATTCACATCATAAGCAACTAGACGTAACGTTACTTTGAGTGGAGCAGAATAAGTTAAGCCTCTTTGCTTACACTCACCAACATCATATTTTTCTTTTTCAAATCGGTATGAAATATATTCAATAGTTGCAAGACCAGCAAAATCTTCGATAGGAAATACTTCTCTAAAAACTTTATCTAAACCAGATTTATTTTCAGAATTTAATTTTAAAAAACTATTATAAGAAGATCTTTGAACTTCTATTAAATCCGGAATTTTTAAAATATTTTCTAACTTACCAAAACTTTTTCTGATCTTTTTTTTATCTGTGAAAGATAAATGCATATATATTTTACGATCTAGTTTTACCTAGATTTTAATTACTACTTTTAAATTTATTTTAATTCTATCTTGGCACCAATAGCTGCAAATTTTTTCTGCAACTCTTCAGCATCTTTTTTCGATACACCTTGCTTTAATTCTTTCGGTGCAGCTTCAACAAGATCTTTAGCTTCTTTTAATCCAAGACCTGTAAATGCTCTTACTTCTTTAATTGCTCCAATTTTATTTTCACCCGCTGATGCTAACACAACAGTAAAATCAGTTTTTTCTTCTGCAGCTTCTCCAGCAGCAGCTCCACCAGCTGCAGCCACAGCTACAGGAGCAGCAGCAGTAACGCCCCACTTTTCTTCTAATGCTTTTGATAATTCTGCAGCTTCCACTACAGTTAATTTTGATAAATCTTCGATAATTTTATTTAAGTCAGTCATTGTCTTCCCTTTGAGATTTGATGGTTAATCTTTTTTTAAACTTTTTGCGTGCGCCAAATTAGCAATTTTTGCGCCAGGTGCAAGCAAAATACTTATTAATTGTTGAGCTGGAGTTTGTAAAATTCCTACAATTTTAGCCCTTGCCTCATCCAATGTAGGTAATGTCGCAATTTTAGCTACTTCATCTGGAGCTAAAACCTTACTATCCATAATTCCACCTACAATTTTCAACATTTCATTTTTCTTTTGAAAGTTAACTAATGTCTTAGCAAGTGAAATCGGATCCTTAGACAATGCAACACCAGTTTGTCCTTGGAATAAAGAAATTGCTTCTTCATGCTGAGTATCTTTTAAAGCAATTTTTGTAATTCTATTTTTAGTTACTTTTAATAATGCGCCAGCTTCACGCATATTTTTTCTTAATTCATCAAGCTGATTAACGTTTAGGCCTTGATAATGATAAATCATCATTGCCGCATTCTCATTTAATGTTTCTTTTAAAGAATTTACGTAATCTGTTTTTTCTTTTCTATTCATTTTACAAAGATCCTAAATTAAGTTTTACAGAAGGGCCCATGGAATTTGTTAAGAAAATATTTTTAATATAATTTCCCTTGATTCCTGCTGGCTTTTCTTTTTCAATTACTTCAAAAACTGATTTAAAGTTTTCTATAATTTTTTTATCATCAAAATTTACTCTGCCGATTGATAAATTTAAATTTCCATCTTTATCGCATCGAATTTCTACTTTTCCTTTTTTAATATCTTCAACAGCTTTTTTTACATTGGGAGAAACTGTTCCGTATTTAGGATTTGGCATAATACCTTTGGGTCCTAAAACTTTTCCCAATTTTCCAACTTTTGACATCATGTCAGGAGTTGCAATTAAAATATCAAAATTAATTTTACCACTACTAATACTTTCAATTAAATCTTCAGAACCAACTACTTCTGCCCCAGCAGATTTTGCATCTTCTAATTTGTCATTTGGACATATCACTGCAACTTTAATTTTTTTTCCATTTCCATTGGGTAAATCTACTGTTGTTCGTAAAACACTGTCTGGTTTACTTTTATCAACATTTAAGAAAAAACACGCGTCAAAAGACTCTACAAATTTTGCTTTAGATTTTTCTTTAATAATTTTTACTGCATCTTCTAACTTTAATGCATTATTTTTATCAAAGCCTTTGACTAATCCCTGATATCTTTTTGATTTTTTTTTGCTCATTAATCTTGCACCTGTATTCCCATGGATCTTGCAGATCCTGCAATAATTTTAATAGCAGCTTCAATATCCACTGCATTTAAATCTTTCATTTTTGCTTCTGCAATTTTTTTTAACTGATCTTTTGTAATTGTACCTGCAGAAACCCTGCCTGGTTCTTTTGAACCTGATTTTAATTTCATTGCTTCTTTAATTAAGTGAGAAGCTGGAGGTGTTTTAATAATAAAATCAAATTTCTTATCTTTATAAATGGTAATAACCACTGGAACTGGCTGTCCCATAAAATCTTTTGTCTTGTCGTTAAAAGCCTTGCAGAATTCCATAATGTTAATTCCACGTTGACCTAATGCAGGACCAACTGGCGGAGCTGGATTTGCCTGTCCACCTTTAATTTGTAATTTTAAATAACCTGCAATTTCTTTTGCCATAACCTATAATTTTTCTACCTGCGTATAATCCAAATCTACTGGAGTGGGTCTACCAAATATAGAAACTGACACCTTAAGTCTAGATTTTTCTTCATCGACTTCCTCAATTAACCCATTAAAAGATGCAAATGGACCGTCTGATACTTTGACTTGCTCGCCAACCGTAAAGATTACTGAATTAGTAGGATTTGAAACACTTTCTTCCATATTTCCAAGAATTTTTTGTACTTCTGCTTCTGAAATGGGAGATGGTTTTCCTTGAGGTCCTAAAAAACCACTAACTTTCTTTAAGTTTTTAATCAAATGGTAAATTTGATCTGTCATATTTAGCTTAGCTAATACATAACCAGGAAAATACTTCTTTTTTACAATTGTTTTTTTTCCTTTTTTAATCTCAGTAACATCCTGCGTTGGTACTAACACTTGATCAAAATGATCACTTAAATTTGCAGTTTTTAGCTCTTCTTCTATTTGTTCAGATACTTTTTTTTCAAATCCAGAGTAAGATTGAACAATATACCATTGCATCATTAAAATTATGCTCCAATCAAAAAGTTAAGACCAAATTTAAAAATTTGATCTAGTAGTAAAAAAAACAAAGAAGCGATTACTGCCATTGCAATAACCGTTACAGAGCCCATTAAAGTTTCTTTTCTAGTAGGCCAAGTGATTTTAAAAATCTCTTGCTTAACACTTCTAAAAAAATGAATAGGATTCTGCATAATATAAACTAGCTAAAACTGGCAGGAGTGGAGGGACTTGAACCCACAGCCTCCGGTTTTGGAGACCGGCGCTCTACCAGTTGAGCTACACTCCTTTGTAGAGTTTTACTCTATTACTTTAGTTACTACTCCCGCTCCTACAGTTCTTCCACCTTCTCGAATTGCAAATTTAAGATTTTCATCCATCGCAATTGGGCTGATCAAAGTTACTGTCATTTTAGCGTCATCTCCCGGCATGATCATTTCTGTTCCTGCTGGTAAAGTTACTTCACCCGTAACGTCAGTAGTTCTAAAATAAAACTGTGGTCTATACTTTGTAAAGAAAGGAGTGTGTCTTCCACCCTCTTCTTTTTTCAAAATATAAGCTTGTGCTTCAAATTTTGTGTGTGGTTTGATTGAACCAGGTTTTGCAAGAACTTGTCCTCGCTCCACTTGAGTTCTTTCAATTCCTCTAAGAAGAACTCCAACGTTGTCACCTGCTTCACCTGAATCAAGAAGTTTTCTAAACATCTCAACACCAGTACAAACAGATTTTTGTGTATCTCTAATACCAACGATTTCGATTTCTTCACCAGTCTTAATTTGTCCAAGTTCAATTCTACCTGTCACAACTGTTCCTCTTCCTGAAATTGAAAAAACATCTTCAATTGGCATCAAGAAAGGTTTGTCAACTGGTCTTGCAGGCTGAGGAATAGTTTCATCAACTGCTTTCATTAATTCTAAAATTGGTTTCACTCCCATTTCAGCATCACCTTCTAATGCTTTTAAAGCTGATCCTTTGATGATTGGAATAGTGTCACCTGGAAACTGATAAGAAGTTAACAACTCTCTAATTTCCATTTCAACTAAATCTAAAAGTTCTTTATCATTTACTGTGTCACACTTATTTAAAAATACAACAAGTGCAGGCACACCTACTTGACGTGCTAAAAGAATGTGCTCTCTTGTTTGTGGCATAGGACCATCAGCTGCATTCACAACTAAAATTGCTCCATCCATTTGCGCAGCACCTGTAATCATATTTTTTACATAGTCAGCGTGACCTGGGCAATCAACGTGAGCGTAATGTCTTTTTGCTGTTTCGTATTCAACGTGGGCAGTTGAAATTGTAATTCCTCTTGCTTTTTCTTCAGGAGATTTATCAATCTGATCGTAAGCAGTAAATGTTGCTGCTGAACCTTCTCCAGCTTGAGATAAAACTTTTGTAATCGCTGCAGTTAAAGTTGTTTTACCGTGATCGACATGTCCAATTGTACCAATGTTACAATGTGGTTTATTCCTGTTAAATTTCTCTTTAGACATTTTATTTTTTTTTAATCCTTTTTAGTTGTTTAATTTTTGGAGCGGGTGAAGAGAATCGAACTCTCACAACCAGCTTGGAAGGCTGGAGTTCTACCATTGAACTACACCCGCAGTACCAAACTGTTATACCCACAACAGCCAAGTGCTTATAGCATTAAAGTCTCAATAATCAACACTTTGCAAGAGTATAAAAAAATTATAATTTAAGCCATTTTTGGTGGAGGGAGAAGGATTCGAACCTTCGAAGACCGGAGCCAGCGGGTTTACAGCCCGCCCCATTTGACCGCTTTGGTATCCCTCCAAGCATTAGAGTAAATTTATATATATGTTTTTAAAATTTAGGAAAGTATTTTTAATACTCAGTAAAAAAAATATATATTAATGATAGGAAAATTATCATAAATAAAATGGATAAAAAAAATTCTGGATAGGAGGCAATCATAGCGTAATTGCTGCTTTGAATAATAAAAAAAGAGTAGTTTATGATGTGGTTACTACAGAACAAAATCCTTATCTAGATAAAAAAAGAAATTAAATACACAATTAAAAATAAAAAGTTTTTTTCTAAAATTTTTCATAAAGTCGAAATATCACATCAAGGTATTGCAGCATTGGTATCTTTACCAAATTATCAAAAATTAGAAAATATTTTTAATGAGGAAACAATAAATAATATCATCATGCTTGATGGAATAACAGATCCAATGAATCTAGGAACAATTATTAGAAATAGTTTAGCATTTAATATTGATTTAATAATAGTAAATGAGAGAGAGTTTAATGATAGCAGCCCAGCTATGATTAAATCTGCTAGTGGAGCCATTGAAAGAATTAATATTTGTAAAGTAAAAAATTTATTACATGCTATCAATTTTCTTAAAAAGAAAAATTTTTGGATCGTTGGTCTTGATTCAG